>JAGXTH010000048.1 GCA_018333475.1 Simkania sp.
CCCATAAATCTCTCCAAAGCACCTGAGATCGGTCTTTTCCACCAAGGTTAGGGGGTCAATATCTACCAGTATAGTTCCGATTCGGGCAAGAGTTTCTTTTGAGGTTAAATTCCAACTCTCTTAAAATGCTCGCTTTTTAGGTGGTAGGGGTATGAAAATTCGTCTTTCTAAACCGCGAGGTTTTTGCGCTGGTGTGGTTCGTGCCATTGAAATTGTGGAAAAGGCGCTGAAGCTTTATGGCGCTCCTATCTATGTCAAACATGAAATTGTTCATAATCGTCATGTCGTAGAAAGTTTGCGCTGCAAGGGGGCCATCTTCATTGAGGATCTCTATGAAGTACCTCCTGGTTGCCGTGTTATTTATTCTGCTCATGGGGTTTCTCCTGCAGTAAGAGAGCAGGCAAAACAATTAGGTCTAATAGAAATCGATGCTACCTGTGGCCTTGTAACAAAGGTGCATTCTGCTGCAAAAAGGTATGCAGAAAAAGGATACCATATACTTTTAATCGGGCACCGCAATCACGTCGAAATCATAGGTACAGCTGGTGAGGCTCCCGAGTCGACGACAATTGTTGAATCTATACGTGACGTTGAAGAGTTGTCGTTTCCTGTAGAACAAAAGCTATTCTATCTTACTCAGACGACGCTGAGTTTGGACGATGTTGCTGATATAGCTGAAGCCCTCAAAGCTAAGTATCCCCATATCGAAACATTGCCGAGCTCTTCTATTTGTTACGCTACTACGAATCGTCAGATGGCTCTGCGAGAAATCACTGCGGACTGTGATTTAGTTCTGGTGATTGGAGATCCTCAGAGCTCAAATTCGAATCGTTTACGTGAAGTGGCTGCAGTGCGGGGAGTGCGAGCTTTTTTAATCAACAGTGAGCATGAAATCGATCCTGCTTGGCTTCAAAATGTTGAGATGATTTCTATGACAGCGGGTGCTTCTACGCCTGAAGACATTGTGCAACGATGTATTCAGAGACTTAAGACTCTGGGAGTTAATGAGGTAGAAGAGGTTGTTTATACTGAAGAGAATGTCGTTTTTCAGCTTCCAAAAAGTCTCATTTCTTAAGAAGCTGAATTTTAATAAGATCTATTTTGTCGATTGATTCGATAGCTCTGTAATGGCTTTTTGTATGAGATCGATATTAGCAAAGTTCTTTCTGCCATAATCTTCAGCTTTATCAGCTGGTTGCTTGTAGATGTTCACCTTCCGCCTTCGGCGCGAGGTGAACATCTACCTCATTAATTATACATGTGTTGGTTATTTTTTTTATTAAAACAATCATTTAACAGACTGTTGATTTTGTTTGTTATTGTTGAATAAAAGCGTTTTATGTATAATTATTACTAATTAATTTATTCTGGATAGATATGTCTTCTCCTGCAGAGAATGCTTCTCGAGCACATGGCCTATATAGTGAAGTTTGCAAATGGACCGCGGATCCTGCTAGATATCATAAACAATTACGAGAGACGGAAGCAAAAATTGAACTGTTCATGCAGCAGATCAAGAGTTCCGGTTCTGTACAGGAAAATGAGCGAGCTCTAAATACTCTAATGCATGCCAGAAATGCTACAGTGATAAATACATCCAGGGGTACTGCTGTTTTTAATACTATCTTCCCTAGAGAAGCTCCTTCTATAATGAATGTCGGGTACCTTGTTCCTCAGGTGCCACTAATCTGTACATATGACCAAAAAGGTGCCCCATCAAGTTTGTCAATGGGTTTGTATAGGTTGTCACCCTCTTGTTTACATTTAATGCCAAAAGAGGTTCTTACGGCTATAGGCGATCTTGGTGGTAAACGGGTTGATATCTTCTGTCAGACTTTGGATACATCTATGGCGCTTACTCCTCCCTACTATCATATAGGCCGTCCTGCCAACCTATATACTCATCCTTGGTCTTATGACACCATCGTTCCAGGAACAGATATTAAAAGGGAGTTTCCTATGGGACTATTCCCTATTTGGGGTATCCGAGATGCAAAAGGGAATACTACCCACTCTAAACCACACCCCCTTGCTTTTGATAAGCTATCTAATATGCTTGTCCATGCACACCCTAGAAGCGGTCGCTTGGTGTACTCTCCAGATGATGCTCATTTTATGATCGATGAAGCGTCTCCTTTTTCCATTACTTGGGCCGTTGTCAAGGATAAAAAAGAACGTGTTCTTATCACTAGGATAATCATGCTGCATGATTTACGTAGAGATCCCATCATGGCTGCATTGGCTCATGCAACACAAGATGGAGGTCATCTTGACGCGCATCTTGGAGTCCTTTCCAGTAACGTAGATAGAGCAATTCAAGATGTGTTACATCTTCCTAAACAAGCCCTAGAACAAGGTAATTTTGTCCCTTTTTTACAACTTCCGGAGTGGCACAAAAAAAACATCTACAAACATGCTTCTACGATCAAAGGATCCTCTGGGGATAGCGTAGCTGATTTCGACAATTTGCAATTGGGGGCAGCTTTAGAAATCCATGCTCAAGAATTGTTGCATATACTAGTCCGACAACCTGTTGAGCTCCTTAGTGATAGCGTTGCTATACGCTCTATGCACGATGAAGGTTCTAAGCAACTCATTGCCTTAGCAGAAAAATTCGACGATCATGATTCTTCAGCCATGGAGGATTTTGCAACACTAGCTGGAGATTTGCAAAAAGAGGTGTTTTTGGCGCTTTGGCGTCTTAATGGCCATCCTCGCACGGACCTAGACTTTGCGCGTAAATATTTTGCAGTGTGCAGCGATGATGAACGTGCAAGAGCGCTCTATTTAGCTGCTAGTTCTAAGCCCCTTGCTAGCTTGGAGGTGCCAAAGAAAAAAAGCGAAGCTACTGCAAGTGAAGAGGTTTTTTTAGGACATGATGATGGATTGATAGAAAAGCTAGGGAGATTGATCCAAAGAATTGAAATTTTAAAGGCAAATCCACGGAGTTTAGAGCGCACCCAGCAGCTGCATAATCTCTTCGATCAACTCCATATCGATAAGCAGGCTAAATATGACATTTACGATAATATCGGCACTAGAGCTGGTAAGGCTCCAGAAGATAGGCGTGCCTACGGTCGAGCTCACCTTGCAGATAGTTTAAGTGGTTTACAAGCAATCCTCCGTGAGTTTATCGAATAGGTTAGAGGTGGCCTAATCTAATCAAACTCTCTTTTAAGGCAGCATTTTCTGGTTTGTCAAAAGCTCCAGAGCCAGCTAGCCATTTAATATAATCTTTGGGGACCTCAGAAAGCGGCTTACCTTGGTGTTTACCAAAGGGCATGCGATCTAAGGCCTTTGCAGGAGCGGCCAGAAGGTCGAGGACTGTTGGAAAGGGGAGGTCATCGATCATCTGTGAAAAAATCTTGTACAGAGTGATGACGTCGTCCAGGGCGCGGTGAGCTTGGTTAGCTGGGACACCATATACTTCTCTTAAATGTTGCAGTGCGTGTCTAGGAAGATCTGGTCGGTATTTACGAGACCATTTTAATGTGTCGACAAATCGCCAAGAAGGAAGAAGAAGAGAGTGGCGAGAGCACTCCTGCTCCAGGAATGGTTTATCAAAAGCGTCGCCATTATGAGCAATCAATATAGCCTCAGAACCGCAGAATGCGATAAAATCCTTTCCCACCTCTTGAAAGGTGGGCATTTCTGAGACCATGTCATCTGTAATACCGTGAATAGCACTGGCTTCTTTAGGAATGGGGATGCCAGGATTGATCAAGTGTACGAAAGTACGCTCATTGACGGGATCGTAAGCAGCGATCTCAATAATGCGATCTTTGTCTGGTCTGGTCCCAGTTGTTTCCGTGTCAAAATAAATTGGGGTCGTCATGAGAACGATCATAAGAAGTTTGCAGGAATTCAGCAAGATGAATACAATCGTCCCTCATTCTCTTAAAAAAGAAGAGGTCATGACTAACCGTTTTGCAATGATGTTCGCAACGCTTTTAGCTGTAACTCCTCTTGTCTGTAATGAGGAGATTGGGGTCCAAGAAGTTCAAGTCTATTTCTCTCCTAGAGATCGTGTTGATGAAAAATTGATTTCTTTAATTGAGAAGGAACCAACCTCAATCAAGGCTGCTGTCTACTGTTTGACGCATCGAGGCGTGATTAAGGCGCTAATGGATGCGCAGAAAAGAGGCGTGAAAGTGGAAATCGTCATTGATCGTTATACAATTAGATCAAGAGCTCCTCTGAAAAGGATGGCTCAAACAGGTATGATGATTCATGTTTGGGATCCTCAAGTGAAGCCTACTTCAGATAAAAATCAACCTTCCCTCATGCATAATAAATTTTGCATTTTATCAGGCCAGGGAGTTACCTGGACGGGTTCTTTTAATTTCACTTCTGAAGGTTCAATGGTTAACCAGGAGAATGTAGTTCTTCTCAGAGATGAAAAAAGTAAAACGATGTTCGAGGAGCAGTTTGCTAAAATTAGGAAAGAAGGGTGTAGATCATGGGCAGACTACCTATCGAACCCCCCTAAAAAACAAAAGAAGAAACAATCATGAAATCGATGATAGCACTATTTTTTCTTCTAGTGAGCGTCGGTTTTGTTTCCGGATGTTACCAAATCCATTCAGATGATGATCTTCGTGCAGTGCCCACTACGAACAACCCCCATGTTTTCCAGAATGGTAATCAGAGTAGTTCACTACCTAAAGTTGGATTTTAATTAACAGAATCGTTGATTTTTGTTTTTAGGTGTTGAGTTTATTTAATTTTATTAACTATTATTAAAATAAATCATAGCAAATCAATGAGTAGAACAAAACCTGTTGAGTACCATTTCTTTCCTTCCAATGTTGACCAGATTTTCCAATCTCTGGGCAAAGAAAGGCTATTAAAGCTTTTTAAAAACATGCTCAGCATTCGTAATTTTGAAATACGGGCGGAATCAGCCTATCAACATGGGAAAATAGGTGGGTTTTTTCATGCTTACATTGGTCAGGAAGCGATTCAGACAGCAGCTGTTGAGGTGATGGGAAAAGATCAATGGTGGAGTACGTCGTATCGTTGCCATGCCTTAGCTTTGCTACTTGGAGCTACCCCTAATGAACTCATGGCTGAGCTCTATGGAAAAGCGACGGGCAATGCCCGCGGTCGCGGGGGATCTATGCATTTCTATACAGATAAGCTCCTTGGAGGGTTTGGTATTGTAGGCGGACAAATTCCGATTGCCGCGGGTGCAGCATTTAGCCTTAAATATTTAGATAAGAAAGGGGTGTCGGTTTGCTTCCTAGGTGATGGAGCCGTTGCACAAGGAACGTTTCACGAAACTCTTAACTTGGCCTCTCTCTGGGATTTACCCTGTATTTTCGTGATTGAGAATAACAGATGGGGCATGGGAACGGCTGTAAATCGAGCAATTTCTGTGGAGCCCATTGCTGAGATCAAAGCGCCCTCTTTTGGTATGAAAGGGTATACATTCGATGGGATGGATATTTTTAACTGTTATGCCGGCTTTAAACATGTATTTGAAGAAGTGCTAGCAACATCTCGTCCGGTCATTGTAGAGGTGGTCACAGAGCGTTTTCGGGGTCACTCTATTTCTGATCCAGCTCTATATCGATCAAAAGAAGCATTACAGCACTGTATAGAAAGGGATCCTATCCAATTAATGCTTAATGTGCTTAAAGACAAAAACGTTCTTACAGATGAGCAGTTTGAGGCTTTGGATAAAGAACAGAAAGAAATCGTTGTACAGGCTATGAAATATGCTGAAGAGAGTCCTTGGCCAGATGCGATCACGCTAGGAGAGGATGTGTTTGCCAAAGAAACAAGTAAGGAAGCGTTTCCATGACTAAGCAACTCATAGAGATTCGTGAAGCGCTAAGACAAGCCATCGATGAAGAGATGACCAGAGACTCACGTGTGTTTATTTTGGGAGAAGAAGTTGCTGAATATAATGGTGCTTATAAGGTTACAAAGGGGATGCTAGAGAAGTGGGGATCTAAACGAGTGATCGATACCCCTATCTCAGAGTTGGGTTTTGCAGGGTTAGCGGTGGGTGCTGCAATGACAGGTCTTCGCCCTATTTGTGAATTTATGAGTTTTAATTTCTCTTTTGTTGCAGCAGATCAAATTATTTCGCATGCAACTAAAATGCACTATATGTCAGGAAATCGGTTTTCTGTTCCGATAGTCTTTCGTGGACCTAATGGAGCTGCCGCTCAAGTATCTTCCCAGCACTCCCATAACGTTGAAGCTATATACTCAAATATTCCTGGATTGATCATTATTAGCCCGAGCAACGCCTACGATGCCAAAGGCTTGCTCAAATCAGCGATCCGTTGCAATAACCCCGTACTATTTTTAGAAAATGAGTTGTCTTACGGCGATAAGATGGAGATCCCGGTAGGGGAGTATTTGGTGCCTATTGGCAAAGCTCGCATTGTCTCGGAAGGAAAGCATCTTACTTTGGTTGCTCATAGCCGTATGGTTAAAGTCTGTCAGCAAGTGGTTGAAATCCTATCAGCACGCGGTATTAAGATTGAACTGATTGACCTAAGAACTATTAAACCCCTAGATATCGCAACGGTCGCAGAATCTGTTCGTAAAACGCACCGCTGTGTACTTGTTGAAGAAGGGCATGTATTTGGTGGCATTGCTGCTGAGGTGGGTTTTGAGATCATAGAACATTGTTTTGATTTTCTGGATACTCCCCTTAAAAGAGTGTGTCAACTTGAGACCCCGATGCCCTATTCGAAAGTGCTTGAGGCTGAAACTATGCCCAATAAAGAACGAGTACTTCGCGCCTGCGAAGAGCTTCTCCATTGACGACTTTATGGAGTAAACGACATACTTACCCCTTACAGGTAGTTGCAAAACTCAGAGCTCGTCGCTTTTCGGAGGATTTTTGGTCACGATTTTTGATTCTTTTTATAAGGTAATGTCAACATTTGTATATTACCCCATAAAAAGAGTCGAAAATTGGCTCAAAAAGCCCAGAAGATCGATTAAACTTGAATTTTGCAACTACCTCCTTAACTGAGGAGTCACTCGTATGCCTTTTACACTCACGATGCCGAAACTTTCCCCTACAATGGAATCGGGAACCATCACGAAATGGTGTAAGAAAGTGGGGGACCATGTGAAAGCGGGTGATGTTCTCTTTGAAGTGGCTACAGATAAGGCTACCGTGGAGCATAATGCTATTGATGCTGGGTTTTTGCGTAAGATTTTAATAGAAGAAGGACAAGATGCTATTGTCAACCAAGCTGTTGCAGTATTCACTGAAAAGGCGGATGAGAGCATTGAAGGATATAAACCAGAAGGAATGGTGCCTGTAGCAGCGTCTGATGAACAGCCTGCCACGGTGAACGCAGCTGTTAAATCTACTGTAGAACCAGCAGTTAGGGCTGTGACTGGAGGATTTCAACAACCCGCATTTGTCGCAGAACCTCCTTTAGAAAGTTATCATTTTCCTGAGTCTGGAGATATGGTGTATGGTCGCATGCCAGCATCGCCTTTGGCTCGTAAATTGGCCAAGGAAAAGGGCATTGACCTAACCACAGTAAAAGGGAGTGGTCCAAACAAAAGGATCATGGCGCGCGATATCGATTTAGGTCAGCCTGATGCTGTTGTTGCTTTTGGTAGAACAGAAACCCCAGAGATTGCTCCAGGAACTTATGAATTGCAGCCGCTTTCTCCAATGCGTAAGCTGATAGCTCAGCGGCTTCAAGAGTCTAAAACATTTATTCCTCATTTCTACGTTAGCCAAGACATTCGTTGTGATGCCCTGCATGCAGTTAGAGAACAGTTAAAGCAGTGTGGTATCAAGGTGAGCTTTAATGATTTAGTGATACGAGCTGTAGCGCTTGCCTTGAGGGAGCACCCAGATGTCAATTCTGGGTTTGATTCGGTGAAGCAGGCCATTATCGCATTCAAAACCATTGATATTTCTGTAGCAGTGAGCGTTCAAGGTGGACTCATTACACCGATTGTGCGCCATGCTGATTTCAAAAATATTGGAGATATCTCCGCTGAGGTCAAAGTCTTAGCTGCAAAGGCAAAGACTGGAAAATTGGAGCGACAAGAATACGTGGGGGGATCGTTTACGATTTCTAATATGGGCATGTACGGGATCAGCGATTTTGCTGCGATCATCAATCCACCTCAAGCAGCTATTTTAGCCGTTGCAGGTATTGAAGAAAGGCCGGTAGTTGATGGCGGCAGTATCGTGATTGGTAAAGTGATGCGCTTGACTCTTTCCGTAGATCACCGTGTCATCGACGGGGCTTTAGGGGCGCAATTCCTTAAAACACTGCAGAAGTTCCTAGAAAATCCTGCAGTGCTCCTTGTGTAGAAAGAGCTCTATTAGATCAAACGAGTTCCCAGGTTTTTCTCATATGCTGAACTGCTTTTAATTTTGAGAGTTCTATAAGGAATGGACCTGAGGATAGAGTTTTTGAAAACTTGGTTGTCTGCCATTGCAGTTCGTCCATCACACTTTTTGTTAGGTCTGGGGTTTTGGTTTTAACTTCACGTTCTCTTAGGGAGATGCGAGCTGACTCAAATGCATGATCTATCATGGTTAACCGGTTCTCTCGGCTCATAGGCGATCGTGTAATGATAAAAGATATGATACGGTTTTCCAGAATTGTTAAAACCGTGCGTACATTGGATGTCACGGTTGCTTTAGCAGTATTTCCATTTGTGGGTGTTTCTTCTGGGAGCTCATAAGTAAATACGGGTATAGATGAGGTGGGAGTGATTGCCAAAGGACTTTCATCAAGTGTAATGTCTGCACTTGCCGGTGATATAGGAGACTCTGTACCTGAGTTTTCTTGGTTACGAGGCAATATCGTTAGAGCTGAGAGTTTATGGGTAGAGAGTGAGGGGAGCTGAGTTTTTTCTTGTATTCGCAAAAAATTGGTAAGAGCTGCGATCGTCGCTTTACGACGAGTTTCGATGGCTGCAAGTTTTTCTTTGGCATTGTTTGTTTTTTCAGGATTGCCCAGTATTCTCTGCTCTATTTCTGACAATCTTGCAATTTCTAATCTTGCACATTCGATATTAGTTCCTAAATATATTGAAGATGACATTTTTTCCTTGTTTTTTAAATTTTTGCATAGATTATACATATAATCCGAAAAAAATCATAGAAAATCTCTTCAAGAAGAAGGAAGCTGATTCTAAAATTAGGTTATTAATAGAGCTCTAATAACTGGAGTAGATAGATCTTATTATTTTATTTTTGGAAACTTGGAGGTTAGTCCGGTTTCTAAAGCCATCCTTTACGGAGGAAGTAAAAAATCGATAAGACAAACAATGCGCCTACCATGCTCATAACATATAAAAAGGCATGAGGCGTTCCTGCAAGAGGTAATGGGACGTTCATTCCGTAGATACTGGCGACGACAGTGGGAATGCTAAAAATGATGGTAAGAGCTGTTAAGAGTTTAATTGTTTTAGTTACATTGTTTGTAAAGATAATCTGAAAAGAGTTTCTAAGGCTTCTAATGCTTTTTAAGTTCACATTGCAGAGGATTTCTGATTGTTTAGATGCATTTAGAAGATCTTCGATGAGCTCTTGGTCTTTTTCGTGGAGTGGTACGTATTTACCAGAAGTGATACTTTCAAGCACTCCTCTCATAGGTATGAGAGTAGATAGATACTGGTTTAGAATGTCTTCGTTCTTGGTTAAAGCGATGATATCTTCACTCGTGACTTGGGCAATTTCACGTTCTTGTTTAAGTACATTATAACGTACACGCTTGACTTGCAGGGTAAAATCTTGCGTGATCTTGAGTAATAGATAGATAAGCAATTTCGCTTTCTGGTGGGTGGAGAGCTTGCTCATTTGCGTTAAATAGTTGCGCACAAGGGGACTTTTTTGTGGAGAAACTGAGATAAAATAATGTGGGCAAATGATCATGGTGAGAGTGCTCGTATAGAGTCCAATTTCTTGGTCACTAGGATGTCGTGTAATGATTAGGACGTTGTGTTTGATGCGTTCAAGACGAGGGACTTCATGCTTATCTAAGCAATCTTGTAAATCTATGGGATCAAGGCTTGTGAATTTCGCTAGGAGCTCTAAATCTTCTTGTGTGGCTTCATCAAAATGAATCCAACACCCTTCGCGCGGTTCGCTTAGAACCTGAAACTCCTTATCGTGTGCAGACTTGTAGTAGATCTGCATCTGATGAGCAACTCCGTTAAGGCAGGCGAAGGCCTCCCGTTAACTCATCCTTAGCAGGTAGGAGAATTCTCTTCGAGCTTCTTTAAACGTTCTTGGAGTTCTTCGATCATTTTGACATATTCGCCGATTTTACGCAGCTGAACCTGTTGTCTGTTATAATCGGCAAGGGGCATAGTGGGCCCGCCTGCATATTTCCCCGCCTTATTGATGGTTTTACTTACACCGCCTCTGGTAGCTATCATAACGCCATCGGCGATTTCGACGTGGCCAACAACACCTGCTTGACCGCCCATGATGACATGGCGACCTGTTTTTGCAGAGCCAGCAATACCTGTTTGAGAGACAATGAGGTTGTCGGCGCCCAACATAACGTTGTGGCCTATTTGCACTAAATTGTCTATTTTTGTCCCTTGTCCGATGCGTGTTTCCTTGAAACGAGCGCGGTCAATGGTCGTATTAGCGCCAATTTCCACATCGTCCTCAATCACGACAATGCCAAGTTGCTCTAATTTGATATGCTTGCCCGTTGGACTAGTAGCATAGCCAAATCCACAAGAGCCGATGACAGCGCCAGATTGTAAAATAACGCGGTGACCTAAGAGACAGCCCTCTCTAATTAGAGAGTGTGGGTAGAGGATACATTCTTCTCCGATGGTGACACCTGGCCCAATCGATACGTGAGCATAGATTTGCGTGCGGTTTCCAATTGTAGTACCCTGATCGATAACGACATAAGGACCGATATTTACATCAGATCCTATAGTGGTATCTGGATGGATAACAGCAGTCGGGTGAATACCTTTGAATCCTGTGTCTCTTTGAGAGGCTTGCAAGAGAATTTTAGCGATGTTTTGGAAGGTAAGAGAAGGGTTGTCAGAGACCAAGAAATTGCGACCAGATGGAAGCTCTATATCTGGTGCAATGCAAACCGCACCAGCAAGAGAATTTTTCATATGCTCTCTATAGCGCGGGTTAGCTAGGAAAGATACGTCCTGGCTGCCCGCATTTTCGAGGGCATCTACACCAGTGATGCAATGTTCTGGATTGCCTACAAGAGTAGCTCCCGTGAGCTCGGCTAGATCTTTTAGCGTAAATTTCTTGGTCATCTGTCTAAAGCATTCTCTAT
Source organism: Simkania sp. (assembly GCA_018333475.1). Taxonomy (GTDB): domain Bacteria; phylum Chlamydiota; class Chlamydiia; order Chlamydiales; family Rhabdochlamydiaceae; genus JAGXTH01. Next base: position 11,274 of record JAGXTH010000048.1, read on the forward strand.
TTTTTTGCAGGTTCTGAAGATTTTTCAGCTTTAGTTTCGAGCTGTTTTGAAGAGTCTTGTACTGAGAAGGTTTTATCCATTTCAGCGATAACGTCAGATGTGACTTCTAGAGTAGGAGCAAAGAAAAAGCAGGCCTCCTTGTTGACGACCATCGTGAGCTTTTTATCTTTTGCTATTTTCTCAGAAGCTTGGGCTATAGAGGAACCAATCGATTGAATAATGCGCATATTCGCTTGGTTGAGTACTTGATAGTACTGATTCTGATAGCGTTGCATATCTTGATTCAGCGCTTCAAACTTGATTTTATGTTCTTGTTCCGCTTCCGGAGAGAGCCCATCTAGATACTCTTGGTCGTTGAATTTAGCGGAAAGATCTTGCAGTTGTTTTTCAGTGTCTTCCAGGAGAGTGGACATCTGTTTTTTTAGACTTTCAAAAGCAGCTTGTTCTTGTTTACCAAGCTTTGAATCAGTCACACAAGAGCCAAAATTGACCACGCCAATATTGCTCTCAGCAGCAAAGGCGCTCGCTGTTAGACCCAATGAAGTCAGAAGCGAAAGGAAAAATCGACGGTTCATGTTCTATAACTCCCAAAGTTGTTATACGTTTATCACAGAGATTGATACTCTCAACTCTCTTAAAATTGACCACCCATAGAAAAGTAAAACTTTTGCACTTCACCACGGCCACCCGGGTTAATGGGGAAGCCAATACCAAGAGTAACCGGCGCCCGATTCATAAGATCTAATCGTGCTCCAAACCCCCAGCTAAGCCTGTAAATTCCAAGGCGAAACCTGTCTAGAGAAAGACTACCTGCATCGAAGAAAAGAAAGCCATCCAAAAGTTTCATGATCTCATGTAAATATTCTATGGAGAGCACCGAGGAGGAGATACCACCCATAGGATCACCATTATCAAAATGTTGACCGAGATCAAATGGCCTATAGCCACGTACAGATCCCTCACCACCTAAATAAAAACGTTCACTTAGAGGAACCCCCCCTGGAGTAGAAGTTTTAAATAGGGGTTCGATAAAGCGGAAGTCAAATCTATATTTTAGGATACCTCTTGGCCACAACAAGGTGTAATAAGTATTTAGGTAACTGGCTTTTGCAAAGTAAAAATCACCAAAGACTCCAGCATACTCTCCTTCAATGTATGAACGAAATCCACGGTGGGGCTTTGTGATGCTATCTGTGGAGTCATAATTCATAGAAACATTTAAGGCGGAAATAATACCATCACGATAGATTTGTCGACGTTGGTAGGGAGGTAAACCATCATTCCCCCCTGTTAATTTGTTATGGGAATTACGAAGGCGGTAACGTGTGCCAAATGTCCATAGGTTAGTCACTGGGTAATTTGCAAAGATGCTACCACCAAAAGTAGATATATGGATGTCATTAGAAACAACGTGGCTGAATGTACGGCTTAAGTCAAATCCAACTCTCCATAGGGTGTCTCGGAAATAGGGGGTCATCCAAGAAAGAGAATAGCTCGATTGCTTGGCCCCAATATTGGCTCGAAGTTGTAGGTATTCTCCACCGCCTCTTAAGGCAGAAAGTCCTTCGCTGAACATCTTAGGGATGCCAGCATAATTAAAATTCGTTTCACTCAGCTCCAACCCGCCAAATACATCATCTGCACTGCTAAAACCCGCAAAAGCACTCACGCTACCTGTGGTAGTCTCTTCGACTTCGATAAAGACATCTCGATAGCTTTCACCAAGACTGTCATCGTCTTGTGTACGCACTGCATAGACATTAACATTTTTGAAGTAGCCAATGCCCTCGAGTTTAGTTTGAGTGGCTTTTAGCTTTGCAGAATCAAAAGTTTCTCCCGGTATGAGCAAAGATTCGCGTAAAATCACAGATGTTTGCGTTTGCGTGTTACCGTAGACGCGGATAATACCTATCTTGTACGGATTGCCTTCTTCAATAGAGAAATGGATATTGTAGATCGGTTCATTTTCGACGAGCTGGGCCTCATGGTCGACGACGGTATCAATGTAGCCCTTACGACCATAGAGGTCTTTAATAGCCTGGGCTGTATCGCGTAGTTTTTCAGGAGAATAGGTGTTTCCAGTGTGTATGAGTAGGCTGGATTCGATCTCTTCATTAGAAAATAGGCGGTTACCCGAAAAAGTAACTTGGCCAAAATGGTAAAGAGGACCTCGATCAGCAGTGAGGACAACAATGATTTTATCTGAAGAGGGAGCATCATCAATCCTCAAGGAGACTTTAGCATCAGCAAACCCACGATTTTGTAGAAAATCAACAATAGTCAATTTGTCTTGTTCAATCGCTTCTTCATTAAACCGTCCATGGCCTGTCAACCAACTGGTGAAGAGGTTATATTTTTTGGTATAGATCATCTCGAGGAGTTCACTTTTCTCTTCTTTTGTGAACCCTTCAAATTGGATCTCATCAATAATCCCAGGGCGCCCTTCATGCACCTCAATTTCCACATCGACTTCATTAGTTTTAGGGTCGCGTTCTAGACGGTACTCGAGTTGAGATTCAAAATACCCTTTCTTAATATAGTATTCTTTGATCTTATTGAAGGCTTTATTGAAGGACTGTCGTTTGAATGTAGAACCAGGTTTAATGCCAAGTTCACCATTTAATGTTTTACTTGTTACGGATAGGTTACCGATCCAGTGGATTGCGCGGATTTTTGGTCTTGGCCAAACTTTGATCGTTAGGTAGATCTCTCCATTTTGCACTTCGATATGTGGCTCGACACGATCGTACTCGCTAGCCAGCATTTTCAAGTCATGGTCAAAGGCTGTTTGCGAGAAAGGGTCGCCTATTTTGGTGTCCATTTTAGTGAGGACTGCGCGTTGATCAAAAGTGGATCCAGGTGGAAGATTTTTTGGTTCAATTTCAATGGAAGCAATGCGTTTCTCTTCAAAAGCCTCGGCTGGAGCGAGTGCAGCCTGTAAAGAAAAGGCGGGCGTGGCGGTAAAAAGAACGACAGAAAGTAGTTGGGCAAGACGCTTATTCATGTAGAATTCGGATTGCTAAAAGGATAGCGAAGTATAGAAAAAGGAAACGAATATTTACAACTTAACTTTGACTGTTAAGGAGATTTGAGGGATGTCATAGGCGCTGTCTACCCGTAAGAGCTTTGCTTAATGTCCCACCGTCAATAAAATCAAAGGAGCTATTCATAGGAAGACCAAAGGCTAGGCGAGACACCTTAAGAAGGGGAAGGGAGTCTAGTTCTTTTTTTATGTAAAGTGCCGTAGCATCCCCTTCAAGAGTGGAGTCTAAGGCTATGATCACTTCCTGAACATGTAGACGCGAGATTCTTTCCTTGAGATGGTCAATGCCAAGGAGGGAGGGATTCCGATTTTGAAGAGGAGACAGCAGAGAGCCAAGGACGTAATAAATTCCTTTAAACGCTCGGGTTTCTTCAAGAGCAAAAAGGTCTTTAGGTGAGGCGATAACGCAAAGCATACTGGGATCGCGTAAAGAAAGATTACAGAAATGACAACCAGATTCTTCCATAAAGGCATGGCAGTCTGGGCAGGAAAGAATTTTTTTCTTGATATCTCGAATGAGATTAGAGAGCTGATCTAGTTCGTGCTCACTCCAGTTGAGGAGGTGGAAAGCGTATCGTTCTGCTGTTTTGTAGCCAACTCCAGGCCATTTCCTTAAAAATCCAAGCAAAGAGGTCAAATGTGCAGGAAATTTGCTCATGAAGTGCCTTGTTGTTGTCATTTGTATTTTGAATGTTTTCTTCAATATACTACTTGAAGCTTTTGTTTTTTATCCTTTTCGGGTACAATCTTTGCGATAGCAATTAATTTTTTAGTCAACTCGATGCTTAAATCTTCTTTGCCCATAAAAGCGAGAATCGTTGCTACTGGCTCCTATGTGCCTGAGCGTATTCTGACCAACGAAGATCTCGAAAAGATGGTCGACACTTCTGCCGAATGGATATGGACGCGTACCGGCATGAAAGAACGGCGAATAGCCGCTGAAGGACAATTCACTTCGGATATGGGATATGAAGCAGCAAAGAGATCATTAGAAAAAGCTAAGATCTCGGCTCAAGAGATTGATCTAATCTTATTTGCAACACTTACTCCAGACTACCTTTTTCCTAGTACAGCATGTTTATTACAGGCTCGTCTTGGTGCAACAGGAAGTGCGGCTCTAGATATTCAGGCTGCTTGTACAGGCTATTTGTATGGGTTGTCTCTCGCTAAGGCCTTGATTGAATCAGGGGCCTATCGAACGGTTCTTCTTGTGGCTGCAGAAAAACTCTCTTCCATTGTCAACTATACAGATCGTAATACATGTGTTCTCTTTGGTGACGGGGCTGCGGCATGTGTCATTCGAGGGGAAGGGCCTGGGTTCCTCATTCACAATGTCACATTAGGAGCTGATGGAGAGCAAGCCGAGTTGCTCGTCCTTCCTGCAGGAGGATCGAAACGACCTGCTTCTCAGGAGACTATAGCCTCTGGATTGCATTACATCAAAATGGAAGGAAAAGAGGTGTTTAAACACGCTGTTCGTCGTATGGAGATGGCTTCTAAAGAAACTCTTGTTCAATCGGGATTTACAGAAAGTAGTTTGGGTTGGATGATTCCTCATCAAGCCAACATCCGTATCATTGAGGCGTTAGCTAAGCGTTTTGAGTTGCCCATGGATAAGGTCTATATGACTCTTCATAAGTATGGGAATACCTCGGCGTCATCGCTTGGGATTGCACTTGATGAATTCTGTTCCGAGATAACACCTATTCCAAAAGCCCCCATCTTGCTCACAGCTTTTGGAGCAGGTTTGACTTGGGGAGCATGTGTTCTTACCCATGGAGAGTAACTGTATGAAACATCCATGTGCATTTCTTTTCCCTGGGCAAGGCGCTCAATATGTTGGTATGGGAAAAGACTTTTACGAGCAGTTTTCTGAAGCAAAAGAGATCTTCCAAGAAGCTGATGATAGATTACATTATCCATTGAGTCGATTGATCTTTGAGGGTCCTTCTGAGGAACTCACGCTGACAAAATATAGTCAGTTAGCCATTTTTGTTCTCAGTATCGCTTTACTCCGCACTCTAAAAAGTCAGCTGCCAAGTATAGCTCCTGACGTGTGTGCAGGGTTAAGTCTTGGAGAATATTCTGCCCTCGTTGCCGCTGAAAAAACGTCATTTCAGGACGCTTTATTCCTCGTAAGGGATAGGGCTTTGTATATGCACCAAGCATGCGAGGCTCATCCAGGGACGATGCGTGTTGTTCTTGGTTTAGATTTGACTGAGGTCGAGCGGGTGATTAGGGATCTTCGCCTTCAAGATAAAGCTTGGATTGCAAACCTTAATTGTCCTGGACAAATAGTGATTGCAGGATCTCTTTGCAGCATTGAAATGCTTAGCAATGAACTCAAAATTAGGGGAGCTAAAAGAATCCTTTCTTTAGAAGTATCAGGTGCATTTCATAGTGGATTGATGCTCGATGCAAAAAGACAACTTTCTCCTAAAATTGAGGAAGTGACTCTTACAGAGAGTGATATTGCTCTTGTCATGAATATACCAGGAGGATATGTTAGCTCCCTTGCTGATTTGCGAGAGAACCTCCTCAGACAGGTAACAGGTACTGTATGCTGGGAGAAGGGGATACGTTCCATGATGGAAAATGGCGTCTCCACATTTCTTGAGATTGGTTGTGGCAAGACACTTAGCGGTATGAATAGGAAGATAGGCGTGGCTCAAGAGGCGATTTTTAGCCTTGAGAAGGTTGCAGACCTTGAAGAACTTGCAAAAGAGAGTGAGATATCATGCAGTTATTGAAAGATAAGAATGCTTTAATTACTGGAGCCACTGCTGGTATCGGTCGTGAAATTGCCTTGCAGTTCGCTCGTCATGGAGCTCACGTAGTTATCATCGGCACGAATGAGGAACGCGCTAATCAGGTGCTTAAGGAACTCGAGGCTTTACGCTCCACTCCTGAGCAGAGATTTTCTAAAGTTTTAATCAATATTGCAGATAAGAAATCCGTCGACCAAACGGTTGAAAAACTTCTAGCGGACTTTGGAAACATTGATATCTTGGTCAATAATGCAGGCGTCACACGCGACGGCCTTTTAATGAAAATGTCAGAAGAAGATTGGGACGCCGTTCTCGATACCAATCTCAAATCCGTTTTTAACTTTTGTCAGGCTTTAGTTCGTCCTATGCTTAAGGCTAGGAGCGGTAAAATCATCAATATCTCCTCGGTTGTAGGTCTTACTGGTAATGCAGGTCAAGTGAACTACGCAGCTTCCAAGGCTGGTATGATTGGGTTCACTAAAGCGTTAGCGCAGGAATTGGCTACTAGAGGCATTTGCGTGAACTGTATTGCTCCTGGATTTATCCAGACGGCGATGACAGACGTCTTAACCGATACGCAAAAAGAATCAATTCTCAAAAAAATCCCGATGGGGCGTTTAGGACAGCCTCATCACATCGCTGATATGGCTCTCTTTTTGGCCAGTCCTTTATCGGACTATGTCACAGGGCAGGTGCTTACAGTCGATGGCGGAATGGTCATGTAAACTTAGAAACAAGGGAAATTCCATATGACGTTACAGAAGGAAGTCATTGATATCGTCGTCGAGCAGCTTGGCGTCGATGCAGTAGATGTTACCCTCGATAAATCTTTCGTAGAGGATCTCAATGCAGATTCGCTAGATCTCACAGAATTAATCATGACATTTGAAGAGCGTTTTGGCTTTGAAATTTCTGAAGTAGAGGCTGAGAAACTCAAAACAGTTGGTGATGTAGTTAATTACATCGAAAAGAAAAAAGCGGCTGCTAAGTAATTTTTTCCATCGTAGGATTCGCGCACGAAAAGTTCATAAAATGTTTATGAGCTTTTCGTGTTTTTCTTTTGATTAAAAAAAAATTTGACAGAGATCATCCTAAAAATCGACGAACCCTTAGATTTTAAACAGGCTCTAAGAAGCTGTACTAAAACCTGGGTTCGTCGCTTTTGTGGATTATTTTGGCTGCTTTTCGACTCCAAAATTGGGGGGCAATATCGATAAAAGAGGCTTCTCAAGGATAAAAAGGAATGCTTGAAGTTGGTTATAGGTAGTAAATCACTGTTGTATAGTTAGATGTGTGGTGTTTTTAATTTTTTTTAATACTTCTGTTTGCAGCGAGAGATTGTTTGTTTTTTCGGGCAATTTATGTACATATTGATCCCCAGACTTAATTGCCGGGAGTTCCATTTTTTGTCTAAACAGAGCGTCGAGATCGTAAACTGGAAAGTTCAAGACCTCCGGTGAGGTATAGGGCCTATCTTCGAGAATGATTTGGAGCGGTGTTTTGCCTGCTTTTGAGAAGTTCGGCCGCACAAAATTGTAAAAATATTGATAAGCCTGAACTTTTCGAAAGAATTCTTTGCGAGAGTCGAACGATTCTAGATCAAAGAATTCCGCCTCCACCGTGGAATGGAAACTC
>JAGXTH010000049.1 GCA_018333475.1 Simkania sp.
GAATTCCAAGGGAGCAATCGCCTTATCCAAGGCTGGAATCACACCAGAAGTGTTAGCGGCCTATTCGATAGAGAATGTTGAAGCCTTCCTTCAACATCCAGAAGCTGCCGTAGAGCTGCGACAAGAGGGACTCCTAGATGACGACTTTTTACAACAGCACCCAGAGCTAAGAAAATGTATACTACGGAATTCCAAGGGAGCAATCGCCTTATCCAAGGCTGGAATCACACCAGAAGTGTTAGCGGCCTATTCGATAGAGAATGTTGAAGCCTTCCTTCAACATCCAGAAGCTGCCGTAGAGCTGCGACAAGAGGGACTCCTAGATGACGACTTTTTACAACAGCACCCAGAGCTAAGAAAACGTATACTATGGAATTCTGAAAGAGCCGTTGCTTTGTCTAAGGCTGGAATCACACCAGAAGTGTTAGCTGCCTATTCGATAGAGAATGTTAGAGACTTCCTTCAACATCCAGAAGCTGCCATAGAGCTGCGACAAGAGGGACTCCTAGATAACGACTTTTTACAACAGAACCCAGAGCTAAAAGGATGTATACTAAGGAATTCCAAGGGGGCAATCGCCTTATCCAAGGCTGGAATCACACCAGAAGTGTTAGCTGCCTATTCGATAGAGAATGTTAGAGACTTCCTTCAATATCCAGAAGCTGCCATAGAGCTGCGAGAAGAGGGTCTCCTAGATGACGACTTTTTACAACAGAACCCAGAGCTAAAAGGATGTATACTAAGGAATTCCAAGGGAGCAATCGCCTTATCCAAGGCTGGAATCACACCAGAAGTGTTAGCTGCCTATTCGATAGAGAATGTTAGAGACTTTCTTCAATGTCCAGAAGCTGCCATAAGGCTGCGGCAAGAGGGACTCCTAGATGCCGACTTTTTACAACAGCACCCAGAGCTAGGAAAACGTATACTATGGAATTCCAAGGGAGCAATCGCCTTATCCAAGGCTGGAATCACACCAGAAGTGTTAGCGGCCTACTCGATAGAAAACACTCAAGCCTTCCTTCAACATCCAAAAGCTACCATAGAGCTGCGACAAGAGGGACTCCTAGATGACGACTTTTTACAACAGCACCCAGAGCTAAAAGGATGTATACTATGGAATTCCAAGGAAGCAATCACCTTATCTAAGGCTGGAATCACGCCAAAAATATTAGCTTCCTATCCGATAGAAAACGTTAAAGCCTTTCTCCAAAATACGGAAGTAACTCTAAAACTATGGAAAGAATTTGCTCCACATCATAATCTTTTCCAACAACGGTCACAATTAGTAAAATGGTTTTTAAACTCCCATGAAGAGGCGATACGGCTTTTCAAAGAGGGAATTTTAGAACTAATATTCACTCCTTCCACAAAAAAAATTGCCATTCTGTGCGAACATTCAGCTTCTGTTAGACGACTGCAGCAAGCAGGGCTTCTTGAAGATTGTCTAGAATACTCTCCAGAGCTGACGATGCTATTCCTCGGACATTCCGAAACGACGATTACCTTATCCAAAGCGGGAATGACCCCTAACGTATTATCTGCATACTCCATAGAAAGTCTTCAAAATATTTACCACCGATCTATAGGAGCTATGGAATTGTATCAAGCTGGACTCCTGGAAGAATGCCTTACATCTCCAACGAACATTCAACAAATATTCCTACTATATGCAAAAAACATAATAAGCCTTGCCTTACATGGAATCACCCCAACTCTACTGTCTAAATGTCCTGAAGACAGTATTTTTATGATCTCTGGATCTTTTGAAACAGCTATTCAATGTTTGGAAGAAAAAATCCCCATACAACAACTCATTGAAACATGGAGTGCCCATCGTTTTTGTGTCTTGATGAGAGAGGGTTATAATATACGTGTATTAAGAGAAGCAGGTATTGATTGGAAACAATTATTGCACACTTCTATAGATGACGAAAAACTGGAATTAGTATTACGTCTAAAAACAGCCCTAGCCGGGTTAAAAAAAGAAGGTGTCGAGATAGATGTCGAACAGTGGAGCACCCAAGATTTAAAAGACATATTGCAATCACCACTCCTAGGACTCAATCATATCTTACCCTATGCAGAGAGAAAGACAGCACCAAAAGCTAGTTTGGATGAATTAGCTAGCGATTACACAACTGTGCTTAGACTGCATGCTAATGGAGTTCCTGTCCAAAGACTTCTTACATATCCACCCTCAAAAATAACGGATATATTAGCGAAAGGTTGGGCAATTCTCGATCTAATGGAGAGAGGGCAAATAACTTTGGAAACCCTGGATCAGTGTGAAAATATTAACGCCTTGCTAAAAGAGCTCCAATATACGCCACATCCCGCCCTTTAGACCTGACTATTACCAAAAAAATTCTACTCTGATAGTCTATTGGACTCCAATCAAAGTAAAAATCTATAACTTTTCTAAAAAGTCGATCATAAGACGTACGCCGCAACCAGTTGCATTTGTCGTATGGTATCCAGACGGATCGTCAAGAAAAGCTGTCCCTGCGACATCGAGATGCGCCCAAGGAATAGATTTACCTTGTTTTCCTTTAATCTCTTGAATAAAGGCTTGGATAAATGCAGCGGCTGTGCAAGGTGAAGCCTTTTTACCACCAATGTTTTTCATATCTGCAATTTTAGACTTTAGGGCATCGCGATACCCTTTAGTCAGCGGCATTCGCCAAAGGCGCTCCCCCGTTGTTTCTCCAGAAACTATGAGGTTCTGAGCCAATGCGTCATCATTACAAAAAAGACCAGAAAACTCATCCCCCAGAGCAACGACAATGCCACCTGTTAACGTCGCTAAATCAATAATTCTCGTCGGCATAAAGCGATCTTGGACATACGTTAATGCATCCGCAAGGATAAGTCGTCCTTCAGCATCAGTATTACCGATCTCCACTGTTTTACCACTACGACTCTTATAGACATCCCCTGGTTTAAAACTCATTGGGCCAATAGCATTTTCAACAACAGCTAACACCCCTATGAGATTGACTTTCATTTTAAGAGCCGCCGCAGCTTTGAGAGTCCCTAAGACAGCAGCGGCACCCGCCATGTCGCATTTCATGGTTTCCATACTACCAGTAGGCTTGAGATTCAACCCTCCAGTATCATAGGTAACCCCCTTGCCCACTAATGCAGTGAGTTCTTTAGTGTTCGGGCTTCCTCTATACTCGATAAGGATTAATGCAGGATCTTTTGCTGCCGCGCGGTTCACAGCTAGCATTAAACCCATCCGTTCCTTCTCAAGCTGGCTCTTGCCTAGCACGGTTGTTTTCAATCCTGAATGCTCTTTAGCGAACGCTAAGGCCATTGTAGAAAGCGTATTAGAATTGACATCCTCAGCATTGCCATTGACAAGATCCCGAGTCACATTAGTAGCTTCTATAAGAAGTTTAAGCCTTTCTAACTGTCCAGAAAAAGTTTTGTCTACACTAAGAAACCAAGCTTTTTTTGGTTGAACAACAGGTTTTTCTTTTGCACTTTCGCCTTTAAGAGAATCAAACGTGTACCCTCCTAACAAAAAACCTTCTGCAAAAGAAATCTGAGAAAAAGCAAAAACGACTGTTTCAATTTTTTTCCGACGACATAACTTAGCTACAGAAGCTCCTGCTTTGCGTAAAATTTCCAGATGACAATTTTTTTCTTCGCCCAATCCTAAGAGAAGAATGCGCTTTTCTTTAGCTGATTTCGGATAGAGCAAAAGCTCCTCTTCTTCTTTGCCATAAAAGTCCCCTGAAGCAAGCGCTAACTTTGTTATCTCATCAATCGGAAACGTCGATGTGGGTTCCGCTTTTTTTTCGCCCTGAAAAAAAGGGAGGACAAAAAGGTCTACTACAGGTCTGGATTTGACATTAGAAATGGTCAAAAGTTCAATCATCAGAAAGGCACCTCATCATCAACTAAGTGAGACCCAGCTTTGCCTTGCCCATAAGCAAATCCTTCACTTACACCAGAATACGCAGGCTCATTAGAACCTCCTGTAGATGCATGGTGTTCTTGTCCAGCAGACTCAGGTCGACCAAAAGGACTAAACAGTAAGTTCAGTGCTGTCATGCTCATAGATACCTGTGGCTTTCCTTCGCGATCGGTAAAAATTTCGGGTTTATTCATTTCTCCGATGACAATAATAGGACTTCCTTTTTTGAAATGTGGAATCATCTTGTCAAACTGCTCACCCCAAACACTAATTTTCCACCAAATCGTCTCATCTTTGTTTCCACGTCGTACACGTGCGGCAACTCGGAGCGTTGTCACTTTTTGGCCAGAAGAAGTAAAGCGCACTTCGGGATCAGCGCCAAGATGGCCAGCAACCGTTGTCTGATTCATTTTTAACTCCTGATGTAGATAGTATAAGGAGTGATTATTGAAGACCATTCCAAATTGATCAAGAGGAATTATCATGTTACAAGACATTAGAACCACCGAAGCTCCCTCCTCTGCGTTGTACTCACAAGCGGTTCGAGCCAATGGCTTTCTTTTCCTTTCTGGACAGATTGCAGTAGACCAAGTTACAGGAACTCTAATTACTGGGGACATCTCCGAACAATTTCATAAAGTATTCGATCAGATCGAGGCCATACTCCGAGCGGCTACATTGACTTTGGCTCATGTAGTCAGAGTGGAAATCTATCTAGAAAACATCTCAGATTTCCCCATCGTAAATGCTTTATATCTAAAACGGATACCTCATCACCCCAAACCTGTAAGACAAGCTATGCAAGTAGGACATCTACCGATGGGTGCTAAAATTGAAATTTCATGCATTGCTGTGGAAAACTTGTAGATGGATTGTTTAAAAGTTGTAGACAAAAAAAATCCCATAGGAGTAACACGGAAAACATGTTGTTCAAAAAATTACTTACTTAAAAAATGTCTGGCGCAACGTCACCTCATTATCCGGAAAAGAAAACTTGGGTGAATCCCTCTTCATCTTCTCAATGGATGACGCGTCATCTCACTAATCACGGCCCCCATAAAACAAAACTATCCCCAGAAGATGAGCTCTTTTCTGTAGATGACACACCAGAATTCCATGACCCCTATTCAGAACTAAGTCTTTTTCTTTCTCAGAAAATTAAACATGAAATGAAAGAACACGGTTGGGTGAAAAAGTGGTCTCTTAAAATCCAAGAAGCGCTTCTTGAAAAAATGGCGCCAGAATTTCAAAAAAAATTCCCACACTATCGTCTTGGAGTCGTTGCTTTGCGCAAAACCTGGGAAAAAATCGCCTATTACACCCAGCAAATTGAAACTGAAAAAGAAGCTGTTGGACAAGATGGTCAACTCAATATTGCTTATCTAATCCGAGAAAATTTAAGACAATACCCACAACTTGCTACCATTAGCGGCTTTCATCCCTATCAATATGCCCACCAATTGGCACTAAAAATTAGCGAGTGTATTGCTGTTGTTGATGGTGTTAAACCAGCTATGGATCATCTTAGCCGCACTGTCTGGTCTATGCAGCGACACCTCCTAAGCTGGGCAACCTTGCAAGAAGCTAAAAGTCCTTATGATGAATACGACCGTTTGGATAAGCTAATTGTCAAAACTATTCTAGAAATCACCTCTTCAGAACCCCACATTTCTGCAGTACATCTTGAAGCTCAAGTAAAAGAATCGATTCTTGCCTTGTGTGAAATGCCAGCTCTTTCATCTCATGATCTGTTACATGCTAATGTTTCAGCCATTATCGCTGAAAAACTCTACCCATTCTCTCCTCTGCACTTTAGATTGTTGCCAGAAGAAAAAGTCGCCTTGCTAGACTTCATCGAACATCATTTAAAATCTAGTCAACTCTCCTCCCTAGCACCACTACCTAGTGAACTCATCCGTCGTATTGTTTCTTTATATCTATTAGCAAGCCAACTTCCCAAGGGATTAGAAAAACAAGCACTCTACCAGGCCGTTGATGCTACATTTCATCAAATTCCCATCGCAAAGCCTTCTTTTGGGCAAGCATTATTTGCCTTTATTTCAGCTGAGATGATCATTCTAACAGGTCAAGGCATAAACGACTTAGCAACTATCCAGGAAAGTGTTTTCTCCTCCTATTCTCAAGCTTGCAAACTTCCTGTGACTCCTGTTGATGAACTAGAAATTCTAGAGATCACAATCTGGAAACAGCTCAGTGAAAAACAACACTTACTAGAAAAATTGCCTTACCGCATTGGCCTACGCATTGAAACAGAAGTTGCCATGCAACTCATCGACAATCCTAAACAGAATTTCGGAAGCCTCGTGCACCATACTCTTCACGCCTTCCAAAAAAATAAAGAATTGACTCTAAGCAAAAAACCTATAGAAATAGAAAAAAAAATCAAGCTGTGGTGTCAACAGGGAGATCTACTCTGTAGATGCGTCCGTTTTGATAGTGAACTACCGCTGCTAAAGAAAATTCAAGCTCTCCATACTGAACTCAAAAACGCTGGGAAACAACTTTGCTGTAGTGAATTTGTTGGAAAAGTATGCCAAGCCTATCTATATGAACACCCGACATTAGGCTGTTATGCAACACAACTTTCACAACGAGTATATATTCTATATAAATACTCCTGGTATACCTTCTTCTCCGATGCGCAGGAATCTTCTATTGATCGTTTTTTACTGTGGCAAAAAACAGAAATAGAACGGCTGCTTCCCAAGGAATACCTCAGAGAAAAAATACGTTCATTATTTGTACAAACCCTTCCACTCATCCCTTTAGACATCAAGATCCTGGACCGTCTCTTAGCAATCTAGAAGCTGAGATATTTTAATTAGAGCTCTTTCGAAACTAAGCTTCAGTCGATTTTAGGGTTCTTTTGAGTCTCTTTTCTTTGGGGTAATATCAACTTCGTATATTACCCCAAAGAAAAGAGTCGAAAAGCGGCTAAAAGAATCACCAAAATAGACGAAGCCTTAGTTTCGAAAGAGCTCTATTGTATTACAATCGCTCGCGTTCTGTTTTCCGAGCCAAGAGATAGCTGCCCAATAGGACCAAAGGAATACTGAGAAGTTGTCCCATAGTGAATGGAAAATCAGGAGCAAGGAGCATACTTTGCTCTTCTTTGAAAACTTCAACAAAAAACCGGAACCCAAATAATAAAACGAGAAACAATCCAGAAATTTTACCCGTTCTAAGGAAAAACTCTTTGTTCTTGAAAAGCCACAACAACAGAAAAAAGAGGACAAGATACCCAGCACTTTCGTAGAGCTGTACAGGGTGACGCGGAGTGATAAGGCTTCCATCTGCGGGATGCAGAAAGATAATTCCCCATGGAAGCTCTGTAGGTCTTCCCAAAATTTCCTGGTTAATAAAATTACCAATACGAATACATGCACCGGCTAAAGCAACAGGAATCACCGTATAATCTAAGACTTTGAGAAAGGATATGGAAACCTTGAACCGTCGTTTAAGACGCCTAGTAAGAAATATAAGTGCTATCAAGATCCCAACTGCAGCTCCATGACTAGACAATCCCCCTTGCCAAATATAGAGAATTTCCAGAGGCTCTGCTAACCATTGATGAGGATTTTGATAGAAGAATACATCCCCTAATCTGGCGCCAATGATCGCGCCTAGGCCAATATATAATAAAAACTGTTCAGCGATCTCATTAGCTTTTTTATATGAGATCCCCTCTCTATGCAGTAGATAGCAAAATACGAGATACCCGAGAAAAAAACCTAATGCAAATAAGAATCCATACCATAAAATGGGCCTGTCTAAAAAGGGGATATTCCAAGGCAACAACTCTCTAGGAGGATCCCAAGTCAGGTAACCAATCATGTTTAAGCTCACCTTACTTACGACAGGAAAAACTAAAGAACCCTGGCTTCAGGGTGCTGTCGAAGAGTACACCAAAAGGCTAAAGAGTGCAATCGAACTCACCTGGCGTCTTGCCAAAGATGATAAACAATTAGAAGAATGGACCCTTCTAGAGCCTCATTTCCTTGGGCTAGACCCAAACGGGAAGTTGTTGCATAGCAAAGAATGGTCTTCTTTCCTATTCGATATCTGGGAAAGGCAGGGCTGCCGGCTTACTATGGTCATCGGCGGGGCTTGTGGTCTTACCGAACCCATGAAAAAAAAAGCCACCGCTTTAATTA
>JAGXTH010000050.1 GCA_018333475.1 Simkania sp.
AACGGCATTGTATTGCATTAATACTATGCTGTTTATGATCGTCAATTTGTCGACAGCTTTCACGCAGCTCAAATATGAAATTATTTATTGCGTTTGGTATTATGCAGGAGTCTCTGGTATCAAAAAAAATTACATTTTCAATCAAAACAAATTCAAAAAAATGCACGCTCTCATTATACTCCTTGCTCTCATCCATAAATCCCAAAGAGGTTTTTCATGTCTGTTCTCCCGACTGATGGAATAACTGATAGAACAAATGTAAAGACTCCCACACTTATACCTCCTGATATCAGAACATCTGGCAGCGCTTTCTCTCCTTTTAAATTGATACAAAAAACCGATCAGGAACCCCCGCCACCCTCTTTAAAGGCTCGCATCTCACCACCTCCAGCTCCACTTACATCTAAAACATCCTCTTGTGTAGCCTCTGCATCAACTCCCATTGGAATACAATCCAATCCTCACTCTAGCAGCCCTTCTACAACACAAAATCCATTTGATACCCGAAATCCTCTAGCAACACGCCCCAGGGCAGCCTTCAAACGCTCAAGCTTAGATCTACTAGATCTCCCTCCTGTATATAAACTCCTTTCCTCCTCCAGGTCTTCATCTCAACAGATTTCCTTCAACACCTCCTCATTCGCTACAAACGCACTAACCATCCATACTACACTTAAGATCCAACATAATGATCAGAGCTTTGGTCTTAAAGCGATCCCAAAAATGAAAGGTGGAAGAACGCAAATGTATCAAATAGAATCCCCCATCCCATTAGTTACAAGTATTCCAAATGATCAAATCCTGATTAAACTTTTCTTCCGAGGTACTATTCAAGCAGGTGCTGAGCACATTCAAAACTATGTCTCTTCTTTACTAGCTCTACATGAAAAATTACGTGGCGCAAATCTTCCTATAATGATTACTCATAACAAAGAGACAGCAACTACAGATGGATATTTTATCGTCGAAAAAGTAAAACCGATCCAGTTTCCTCTTTTAGATGAACATACCCCAATCTCAATGCTTTCCGATGAACATAAGAATTTGCTAAAGAGTATTCGACCTTTCTTTGATTTTGCATGGCGCGATTCCACTCTTGATCTATTCGATTTACGACCAACTCACCTTGGCCTTAGAAAGAATGGGGAGCTCGTTCTCTTTAATTTTATCAATCCAAGCCGCAAAACTGCTCTTTTCAGACCAACAGCTCTTGCATGTTTACATGCATTTACACAAGGGAATATAGAAGTTCACAAGTACCTGTGCGAAAAATTATGGTATACAGATCAAAATAACTACCGTATGCTCAATGAGGAAGGGTCTATGCCAGTGTTTTTTGATCCTGAGACTCTGAGTAGGCGCGCATAAAAAAAGCCCCAAGTAAACAACTTACAAGACCTAGAATCAAGACAATGGTGGGTCCGTAATAACTAGCTAACAAGCTTCCGAGAAAGGGGAAGACCATCCCTCGGAGACCCACCATCAAAACATTCACGCTACTATAAGGGGAGCTGTCGGCGCTACCTGCAAACATAGGCCCTGACAAGTTCCATATGATATGACTACCCCCTTGAGCTATCCCCCAAATCAAATACGCCACATAGAACCAAGTAATGTGATAGGGAGCCAAAAGCAAACAAGCAGGAAACAAGGCAAAGAGCAAGATGACTATGCTTGTAAGAAAAATTAACCGCGTCTTACCAAGCGCTTTTCCCCAAATGCTCGATGTGAGAACGACTCCAATTCCCATGCACACCGCCCGTGCTGTGCTAAAGTTGGTATGAGAAAGCTTAAGCACATGAACAAAGAATAGAGGTAATACCGCAGTTACAAGCATTACACCTGCACCTCCCCACATGAACCCCCATTGAAATCTGGCAAAATCAGGCCTTGTTCGCATTAAAGTAAAACCATCTTTCCAAGGCTGAACTACCGTTTGCCATAAGCTCAATGAATGCTCTTCAACAGTCGTTTTTTCTAAAGGCGGTAATGGCACGCGATATTGCAAGAAAACACCCAGTAGCCCCAATAAAGAACTTATAAGGAAGAGATACTTCCAATATTCGCTATTTAGATCGAGCAAAAAACCCATGGCAAATCCAATACCTATACCTTCCGCATAACCTATCATGTAGGCAAGTGAAAACAATTTCCCCCTAGGTTCCTTAGGTAAATTCCGTTTAAGCATTTCCATCCAAGCTGGGATCCCCGCTCTAGAAAAGAGGATGTACACTGCTGCTGCAAAGATGAGATAGCTTGCTTGTTCAAAGGCAAAGACGAAGATAAAGGGGAGTCTAGCCAAAATCCCCGAAGCAATTAAATTGAGTTTTAACAATTCAGATTTTCTACCAAGTAGAGCACTCCAATAAAATGAGACAAGTGACATGATGGGTCGTAAAGAAATCAACAAAGAGATCTGCCAGGCAGAAGCCTCTAGATCCTTAGCTAGAATAAATGGTAAAAGACAAAGAAGAACTGTCAAAGGCTCGCTAAATATGCTCGAACCAAAGAGTGCTACGCGTGTAAGAAACGTCTCCCGCTTGGCGATATCTCTCAAAACTGTCATAATCCCCTGTTTTACCGCTCTCCATGATAATTGGGAGGCTTCATTTTTGTCCTGCTATGCTTATAAAACTTATCATTGCATTTTTTAGTTTAAGTGCTGCGGATGCCGAGAAACTAGGCACCCAGATTTGGGAGAACGAGAGCCGCGGCAAGCTCGAAGGGCTCACTTCTTGGAATGACGGGGAGGAGTTTGCCTCTATGGGGATCAACCATTGTATTTGGTATCCTGCAGGTAAACGAGGCCCTTTTGAGGAAACCTTTCCCTCTCTAATTGGCTTCATGCAAAAACAAGGTTTACCAATACCCCTCTGGCTCAATGACCATCCCCCCTGCCCTTGGAACTCTAAAAAAGAATTTATGCGTGATTTCCAATCAGCTAAAATGTTGGAATTACGGCAATTCCTCTATCGCACTCGATCTGTTCAAATACAATTTATGGCGGAGCGACTCGATAAAGTACTCCTTAAAGTGATCGCCATTACCCCTGAGTACAATCAACTTCATATAAAAACTCAGTTCCAGAGACTTCTTAACACCAAAAAAGGGCCATATCTCTTGCTTGATTATTATAATTTTAAGGGAGATGGTACCTGGCCTACTGAGCGCTATAAGGAGCAAGGATGGGGACTATTACAAGTCTTAGAAGAAATGCCCGGCAACACCAAACATCCAGAACTTGAATTTGCACAAGCAGCCCGTAAGGTCCTTAAACGCCGCATAGAAAATGCTCCCAAAGAACGCGAAGAGGAACGTTGGTTAAAAGGATGGCTAGCTAGAATCAAAACGTACGAGTAATACCAAACGCAATAAATAACTTCATATTTGAGCTGCGTGAAAGCTGTCGACAAATTGACGATCATAAACAGCATGGTATTAATGCAATACAATGCCGTTTACGATCGCCGATTTTCGGCGCTTTGACGCGGCTCAAATATGAAGTTATTTATTGCGTTTGGTATAATTTTGCAAGAAAAATTCCGCTTAGCTTTCTTCTTGGAAAAAAAGAGGATCCCCTAAGGGGATCCTCTTAGTGTTTCGGAAGAGGTAGGATTCGAACCCACGGTCCCCGCGAAGGGACTGCTGTTTTCAAGACAGCCGCATTAGGCCACTCTGCCACTCTTCCATATAACATCTCAAAACCTGAGGCACTTTTTGCAAAGCACGGCGAGAAAATTGTAATGCATTGAGCAATTTCAGCAAAGTTAGAATTGAGACAAAAACCGCAGATCGTTTTCAGCAAACATACGGATATCTGGAATCCCCCAACGTAACAAAGCTAACCTCTCAAAACCCATCCCCCAGGCATACCCTGAGTACTCTTCAGGATCGATACCACCATTACGCAACACTTCTGGGTGGATCATACCGGCACCAGCGATTTCAAGCCATCCACTGCATTTACAAAGCCTACACCCTTTTCCTCTACAGGAAATACATTCCAAGTCTACCTCGACTCCCGGCTCAACAAAGGGGAAATAGCTGGGTCGAAACCGTATTTGCAAAGGCATTTGGAACACTTTGCGTAAAAATTCTTCCATTGTTGCAAGTAAATCGCCCATGCTCACGCCTTTGTCCACATACATTCCTTCTAACTGGTGGAAAAATACATGAGATCTAGCTGTAATGGTCTCATTACGATATACCGTTCCAGGCATAACTACCCGAATAGGGGGGCGATAAGCTTCCATCACTCGAAGTTGTGTATTTGAGGTATGCGTACGCAGCAAAAACTCCTGCGATACATAAAACGTATCTTGCATATCTCGCGCTGGATGATCTTTAGCGAAATTAAGCCCTTCAAAATTATAGTAATCGGAATCGATGTCGGGGCCTATCTGAATAGAAAAACCCATCCCACGTAAAACAAAAAGAACATCGCTCATGATTTGCGAGATCGGATGCACTCGCCCTACAGGTCGTTGCCTGCCTGGCAATGTGACATCGATCCGCTCAGATTCGATACGTTGTGCGAGATCTGCTTCTTGAAATGCTTGTAAGGCTTGTTCGCAAAGATGCTCTAGCTCCACCTTGAGCTCGTTCACCAACTTGCCAAATAGAGGTCTTTCTTCTGCTGAGATCTGACGCAAGTCTTGCATAAGAGCTTGCACTGGGCCTTTACGGCCAAGAAATTTTATCTGTAACTGCTCAATATCACGGGTATTTTTAGCAGTTTTAAGATCTTGTTCGAAATCACCGCGAAGTCGGTCAAAACGATCTTTCATAGAACCAAAAATAAACAACGCAGCCCCTTTGCTTGAGCTGCGTTAACTAATCATAAAACTTAAGCGAGGGCTTGTTTAGCGGTACCTGCAACGGCAGCAAAACTATCCGGATCACGGATTGCCATATCAGAAAGCATCTTACGATTCAGCAAACATCCAGCTTTTTTTAGCCCGCAAATGAACTTGCTGTAAGAAATACCATTGATCTTGGCTGCTACGCTAATACGCACAGTCCAGAGACGTCGGAAATCTCTTTTCTTGAGCTTACGGTGTTTATAATTAAAGGCCATCGCTGACATCACAGCATCTGCTGTAAGACGAAGGTGATTCTTGCGGTCTCCCACAAAACCTTTCGCCATTTTAAGCAGCCGCTTCTTTCTTCGGTGCGTGGCCACGGCATTGGTGACTCTTGCCATGTTATCTCTCCAAAACTTGTTAGTTAACGCCCATCATGAGCTTGTAGGTTTTTAGTTGCCCTTTGTCGACCAATTTATCGCGGCTCATAGCGCGTTTACGCTTAGAGCTTTTATGAGCGAGTAAGTGGCTTCGGCCTGGGCTTTTACGAATGAGCTTGCCAGTGCCCGTTAGTTTGAACTTCTTAGTAACCGATTTACAGGTTTTCATCTTGGTCACGTGATCTCTCCTCATCCCGCACTTTTTTCGATAGGGATGCTTTTTTCTATTTTTTCTGGTTTCTTTTTTCCACCAGGAGCCAAGACCACCGAGAGCGCTTTGCCGAGCATTTTAGGATACGCTTCAGGTGTCGCTACATCGGAAAGGTCTTCACACATTTTATTCACGATTCTCATGCCAAATTCCGGGTGAAGCATTTCCCGTCCTCGAAAGACACAAGTAATCCGTACTTTATTACCCTTCACAATGAATTCACGCGCATGTTTAAGCTTTGTTTGAATATCATGCTCGTCCGTATTTGGCTTGAGCTTGACTTCTTTCACCTTAACTTGATGCTGTGACTTTTTACTTTCTTTTTCTTTTTTCGTTAGTTGATAACGAAACTTGCCATAGTCAACAATTTTACATACTGGAGGGTCAGCACTTGGAGCTATCTCTACTAGATCTAACCCCTCTTGCTCTGCTCTCGACATTGCCTCAATAAGAGGAAGAATACCAAGCTGACCACCTTCTTTATCTATGACCCTTACTCGCGGTGCGCGTATTTCCCTATTGATTCTCAAAGTTTCACCATATTCAAAAACTCGCCCACAGTTGCAGTCGTTTCCGTTTCATTACCGCAGGTTCTCCAAGTGATCCTCTGCGATGCTTGTTCTTTCAAACCCACGACGATAAGATAGGGCACCCTTTCTTTTAACGCTTGATGGATCCGCCCATTCAATAAAGTCGCTTGCTGGTCGACAGAACTCCTCAAACCCGCTTGTTCTAGTTGCTTTTGTACTTCGTCAGCATACTCTTTAGCTCTAGGACAAGCTGTAAAAATCCTCATCTGCTCTTTGACAAACTCAAAAGGAATCCCCTGCTCTCTCTGCACAAGCAAAGCAAAAAACCGTTCCCAAGAGCCGAACATCGAGCCTAGTACAACACGCCGTCCAGAGCGCGATATTTTCTTAGCAATCTCAAGTTTTGGCCCAGCCCATGTACATCCCATCGCATCAACCCATCTCATCTCGATTTCCGCTTGCTTAACGGCCCCGACCTCTAGGTCGTAGGATTCGTTTTCTAGCACCTTTTTCAAGACAGAAAGATCGGAGGAGGATTGCGGAGCACGCAAAACCACTCGAGTTTCAAAGGAAAAGATTCTAGGGATTCGACGCATCATTTGCAAGGAAGAAATGAGGGTGTCAAAGAGCTTTTGTTCAGGAACCTCTAAACAAAAAAGATCCTGAAAACCCTCTCGTGGGGTCAACACCCCATAATCAAAATATGGCTCTTCATGTAAAAGATAGGTTACTTGCGCAGAGGAAGGAACCCCCAAACATTGCATCTCCTGAGAAGCTTCTTCCAAAGAGCGGCCACAAGGAGTCGAAACAAATAAAATATTTTCTTCATGCGCTTTTTCTTGCCATGTTTTTTTGAGAATTTCCCTGGCAAACTCTCCTTTCGGCAAATAACTCCAACCCGTCTCACTCGACTGAAGCAGTTCTAACTCTGTCAGTAACCGGTTGGGATCTTTTAAAGATAGCGATGGAATTTTTTTGATCTTTTTCTGCTTATCTGTCAGCACACCCACAATTCGAATTATCGGATTTCCCTCACATTCTCCTAAAAAAAAGGCTTCTTGGAGAACGCAATAGCATCCTTCTTCTAGAATTGAATGCACATCTAGTGGCACTGCCCAATCCCCCCAACGAAGAAGCTGAACAAGAGCATTCTTTTGCGAAGGTAATTGATGTTTTAGTAGTTCTTGCCCATGTAGAGAGAATAATCCGGCCGCACTAGCTACGCTTGTCTCCAGCTCTTCAAAAGCTATATTTTTCTTTATAAATTCGCCTATTTTCCCCTCTACTAAAGGAAGATAAGCATCCTTCCACGTCGTTCCTAAGATGCCATCGACAAAGAAATATTCACGATATCCCCAAGTGCGCACGAGCTGAGCTGACGTAAAGCACTCGCACAGGGCTACCCCTAAAAGGAGGGCTAATTGCTGAGAAGTTTTAGGAAATTCGCTTTTCAAAAAAATACTACACTGAAAATGGGATATAGCTGACTCGAACAGCTGACCTCCACGATGTCAACGTGGCGCTCTAACCAACTGAGCTAATACCCCGTAAAGTTAAGAGCCGCGATTCTACTCTACCTCCTCAATTTTGACAAGAACAGCTATAACCCCGTATTCCAAAAAATATATTAGCTCTTTCCCATAATAGAACCCCTACGTCATGATACTTCTCATGCGATCTTTTTTTCCTCTTTTCTATTCACATATAGACCTAGCTCATCATTATTGGGCTCAAGTCATTCAAAAAGGGGATACGGTCATTGATGCGACATGCGGCAACGGTAAAGATACTCTTGTCCTAGCTAAATTAGCCCTTGAGGAAACCAAGGGGCACGTTATTGGCCTGGACATTCAAAAAGAGGCTCTCTTGGCTACTGAAGAGCTTCTACGCAACCACCTACCTACCACATGGATACGTCGTATTACACTGCTAGAGCAATCTCATACCGTATTTCCATTGGATGGCCAAAACGATCCTATCCGGCTCGTTGTATATAATTTAGGTTATCGCCCTCTAGGAGCTAAACGCCTGACGACCATGACGGCAACTACATTAATTAGTGTGGAAAAAGCTCTCCAATTGCTTATGCCTGGAGGAGTTGTATCTATTACCTGCTATCCAGGGCACGAGGAAGGCGGACGAGAAGAACTAGCTTTAGAAACTTGGTTAAACAGCCTAAATCCTCAGATATTCAATATTTGCCAGCATCGCTGGTTAAATAGACATCTTTCCCCTTCCTTAATTCTCATTCAAAAGCTATCCAACCCTGTCGGGCATGCTGCGGATAATTAAAAAAACCTACCTAGCCACATTAGACCTCTTCCAGAATTAAGGCTCCGGAAGAGCTCTAACCCATATTCCGCAACCTCTAGGCTGCTGAGTAGATTTTTTCAAACGTGCTTCCAAGCACGTTAAGCACCCGATTCCTAACTCGATTCATATTTAGCACCCTTTCTTGAATGCCGGAAGATGATCTATGTATCAGAAGATGTACTCCTTCAAAAAGCTGAAAGATCCATCTCATGGTAGGTCTTTTTGTTGGTTTACCAAGTTGATTAGGAAGAGTTGTTCGTAACTTCTCAAGCTGCTGGCGAAGAAATCTCTGTGCAATGGTGTAAACCAACAAACATAGGCACATCACCATA
>JAGXTH010000051.1 GCA_018333475.1 Simkania sp.
GCCATGCTTCTTCTAAGACAGACCAGTCAAGTTCATCCCTAACTTCTGATAGATAAAGCGCTTCAGAAGATTGGAGTCTTTGCTGCGTGGTTTCTTGTTGGAGGAATTCTAAGAAGCCTTCTTCGAATTCTGAAGATGACAGTGGGGGCTGGGATGGATGAATTGTTGGAAGAGAATATGGACCAACGATGGGGGATATTCCCATAGAAAATGGGAGATGCGCAGTGGATGGCTGTAGAGTGGAAATGGCAAGGCTGCTCGAAGAGATTGGGATACTCGTAGCACCCTGGGAGATGGGGAAGGCAGACAAGTCAGGTTCATCCCCGATTTCTTGTGGATGGAGAGTTTCAAGGGGATCGAATATGGGCCATGCTTCTTCTAAGACAGACCAGTCAAGTTCATCCCTAACTTCTGATAGATAAAGCGCTTCAGAAGATTGGAGTCTTTGCTGCGTGGTTTCTTGTTGGAGGAATTCTAAGAAGCCTTCTTCGAATTCTGAAGATGACAGTGGGGGCTGGGATGGATGAATTGTTGGAAGAGAATATGGACCAACGATGGGGGATATTCCCATAGAAAATGGGAGATGCGCAGCGGATGGCTGTAGAGTGGAAATGGCAAGGCTGCTCGAAGAGATTGGAATACTCGTAGCACCCTGGGAGA
Source organism: Simkania sp. (assembly GCA_018333475.1). Lineage (GTDB taxonomy): Bacteria > Chlamydiota > Chlamydiia > Chlamydiales > Rhabdochlamydiaceae > JAGXTH01. Next base: position 661 of record JAGXTH010000051.1, read on the forward strand.
TGGGGGTCGCTGAAGGTGGAGGAAAAAAAATACTGTTAATCTTTGCTGGAATAGTTGACATTCTACCTATTTCTACATTTTCAGCAATTATCTTACAAAATAAACGAATACTTATCAAATAAAAATAGAATCTTAAACGGAACTATTTTCCGGGACTATTGTAAGCGTTTTTTTTAAAATACGTCGCAGGCGCTTAACTCGAGTTTAGAATCTGAGTTTCTCTACCTAATGACTCTATTTTTTAAGCCGAATCAAAAAATCTCTTTCCAAAAAAATGGCCAAAACTCCAATGGCCGAGTCAATCGTATTTTGCGCCGCCTCGGCCCGAAATTAGCCAAAACTTCAGCGTCTAATGAACTAGGCATTTTGATTAAAAAAATTTGATAAGCATTCCTGTATAACGATAGCCTCTTCAAGAAATTTTGGAGATGTTGCGAGCAAGAAAAAGGCACAGGAATTTTACTCAGCGATTGATGAAATCGCTGATAAAGAAACATTTCTCGAATCAGTGAGAGAAAGGTTTTTGGAAATTGAAGATCCGCGTGCAAAAAACAATCAAAGCTATCGCCTTGCAGATCTTCTAAGAAGCTGTACTAAAACCTGGGTTCGTCGCTTTTGTGGATTATTTTGGCCGCTTTTCGACTCCAAAATTGGGGGGCTATATACCTTTATCGATATTGAACATCTTGCGTAACCTAAACTTTTTAGTGTAAAATCTTTTGCCTGAAGGGGCAAAAGATGAAGAAATATAAAAAAATAAAAAAGTTGGAAGCAACTGAATTCAGAAGGTTAACGGGAGTTAAGCCTGAAACCTTCTTAGAAATGGTTGCGATATTGCAGCAAGCAGAGATCATAAGAATGTCTAGAGGTGGAAAGCCTCATCGATTAGCCATCGAGGACAGACTCTTGATGGCCCTTGAGTATCTGAGAGAATATCGGACCTATTTTCATTTGGGAAAAAGTTACGATCTTAGTGAAAGCGCCTGTTATAGGAGTTGTCGGTGGATAGAAGATACGCTCATAAAAAGTTCTCGATTTTCTTTGCCAGGCAAAAAGGCCCTGCTCAAGAGCGATGTAGAGTTTGAAGTAGTGCTGATTGATGCTGCCGAAAGTCCGATAGAAAGGCCAAAAAAAAAGAGTTCGTCACAAGAAGCGAATAAAAAAGCGAAACAACAAACAGAAGCACTATTACTCAGGGAAGAAAAAAAGACATACCCTAAAAAGCCAAGTTGTAGTGGATAAGAAATGCAAGACAGTGATTTGTACGAATTTCAGCAACGGGAAAAGGCACGACTTTAAGTTGTTTAAAGAGAGTCGAGTTCGGTGGACGAAGGAGACGACTGCTCTCACAGACTCTGGCTACACTGGGATTCAGAAAATTCAGAGCACAACAAGGCTTCCGAAAAAAAGGCAAAAAGGAAAACCTTTAACAAAAGAGGAAAAACAAGCAAATCGTGCTATAGCGGCGGAGCGAGTTTTAAATGAGAATGTTATAGGATGTCTGAAACGGTTTAAGATTTTAAGTGATCGCTACAGAAACAGACGCAAGAGATTTGGGCTGCGTTTTAATTTGATCGCAGGGATTTATAACGCGGATCTCGCTGTGAGGTAGGAAGGGTTACGCAAGATGTTCTCTAATTGCGCGCAAGGGTTATCTACTCTCTTTTTTCTTTCTCATGAGCCTCTTCGCCGTTTGTGTAGCGTAAGCAGAACAAAAAGGCGCAACGACTTTTAGCATATCAGTCTCTAGCTCTTATATGAGAACAATTCCATGGTTCTCTTCGGGGTCTTTTATGGAGAGCTACGTTTTGGGCTCTCCGCCCCATTATGCCTTCCGATGAAAACAGGCAAGACAAAGTCTATTACGGCTTCTAAGAGCCAACATCTTGTCGTCTTTGCCTGCTTCTTCGGTTTGTTTCTCACAAAGATTTAGAGCCTACTTTTGCTTAAAATCGCATCTGTTTTTGCTTTATGCCGCTTTTGGCTCTCCGTAAATAAAGTCTTTTTCTGCAAGCATCATCCGATGCATAATCACTGCTAATTTTCGACCTACCGCTACGGCAGCCTTCTTAAGCCCCTTTTTCCTCATTATTTTGAGCCCCCAAGCTTTTAGTTTGCTCCACTTTTGGCTACGGGTCAGAATTACTATTCCTGCTTCAACTAACAGAAATCTGAGCTCTTCCGATCCGCATTTGGAGGTTTTTCCCTGTCTTTGGGTTTCCCCGGAAGCATACTGTGTGGGGGTCATTCCTAAATATGCACCTACCGAACGGGATTTTTCAAAACGGGTTGCATCAAAAATTTCTGCCTTATAGGTCAAAGCTGTCACAGGGCCAACTCCAGGTACCGTCATAAAACGACGAACTTCTTTATCTTGATGAGCGATTTCAAGCATTCTCCTATCGAGCTTATCTGTCTCTTCTACAAGCTTATCAAAAGCATCTAATAAGCAGTTTACACTTAGAATCACGATCTCCTGGCAGCTTTCAATCTGTTTCTTAACCGCCGTTGCAAATTTCTTAGCTGATATTGCTCCCAATCGTATCCCATAGTTCTTTAAGAGCCCTCGAACAGTATTTTTAAGGTGGGTTTGCTGTTCAACTAGAGCTCTTCTCGAGGTTAATAAAATAGCTCTATCTATCGATTCTTCTGGCTTACAGTGCACCCGTGTATACATCCCAGCCCGAAGGGCTTCAGCGATTCCTTTAGCATCATTCTTGTCAGTCTTGTTCACCTTCAATGCGAGAATAGGGCTTAGTTTTCTCGCGTCCATACATACAGCATTGATAGCCCTCTCTTTGAAGCCGGTAAGTAGATAAGGTGTTAATGAACCGCTCTCAAACCCGACTAACATCTCTTCAAGACCAAATTTTGATAAATAATCGGCTAGGAGATGAGGATCTGTATTCTCAGAACCTTCATGGATGATTTCCCCTTTCTCGTCGATTACACAGATAAAAGTTCTTTTCATCGACACATCTAGTCCAATATAATGTCTCATGGGTTGCTCCTTTGTGTTTTGAACCCTTTTTGGGTTCGTGGTTACATTGGAGAGCTATAGCTACTCCATTTTAAGGGAGCAACCCCTTGTTATCGCGCAATTATGGTAAGTCTATTGCCCCCCAATCATTTGGATCGAAAATCGACTCAAAAGAACCGCAAAATCGACTGAACCAGGTTTTAGTACAGCTTCTAAGGAGGTGTGACAAAATAAGTTAAAAAACTTTGTTGTCATAGTTGATTCTTGGACTCTGAAACTACTGTCAAAAATATTCGAAGTGAACCTATAAAGGAATTTTAATCAAAAGGCCCTGATCTACTGACCATTATTGTTGATGTAAATGAACTTTCTATCTAAAACCAGGAGAGTCTAAAATACTTTACAAGGGTGGCTATATGCGAAAAATGCCCACTTTGGCCTTGGGCATCATAGCAGGAGTTAGCTTATCCTCCAACCCATTACCAGCTTGGGAAAGAACGGCAGCAGCAGATTGCAAAAAGGAATCTAAAGATTGTAAAAAAAGCGGCGACCAATGCAAAAACAATATACTCCATAATGACCAAAGGTCTTTCGAATGGGCTCTGAGCTCCTATTCCAAACAGTTATTTGAAAAATTTTCCGTGGAGGAAAAGAAAAAAGCTATGGATGCTGTAGATGGTACCAATATGGCCCCCGATGAAGCGGTAGCTAAAGTTGCTGGTAATTGCTATTCTACTCAGTCATAGAGGGTAGGGCACTCTAGGGTCTAGATCCGCATTTTTCTTTTCTGATGTTCAAAAAGTGCCGTATTAGACGCTCAGTGCTTAAGAGTTGTTTTTTTGTCAAAAATACCGGATTAAGTTCCAGCCATTGTGGTTTTCTATGAGCAGTCAGCTTTTATCGATGACAATTTCCTTGTTTTTGCTCATGGATTCCATTGGCAATATTCCTATCTTTCTTAGCGTCCTAAAGACAACCAATGTTAAGCGGCATACCTGGATTATCTTCCGCGAGCTTGTATTTGCTCTGATCATCATCATCGTCTTCTATTTTTTAGGCGAATATCTCCTACATATCCTCCAAGTCAAAGAATACACAGTCACGATTGCTGGAGGAACGATCCTCTTTATCATCGCGCTCCGAATGATTTTTCCTGAACGCCTTCAAGAGTCCGATGGGTTTCCAAGAGACCGTGAACCACTGATCGTCCCTCTTGCCATACCACTTGTTGCAGGACCTGCTGTCCTAGCAGCTGTCATGCTTTACTCTCACCAAGCTATTCCTTTATTCACCGCTATGATGGCTATCATCATTGCCTGGATTGCTACTACATGTATTCTTTTATGCTCTTCTGTAATCAAAAAAATTCTTGGCTCCCGGGGGATTGTTGCTCTTGAACGATTGATGGGTCTTTTGCTAACCTTGATCGCTATTCAGATGTTCTTAGAAGGACTTCGAGGTTATCTCTCTTCTCTTTAGAAGCTCCGTTCCCAGAATCTGTCTATGAAAACGTTGAATCATTACCAGCTAATATAACTAGAAATATGTCGTTTGATCTCCCCAAGAATGCAGTGAATATTCGTGGCCTTCTTGCTTATAAAGGTACTTCTTTTCTGGGATGGCAAAAGACAAACATGGGACCAAGCATTCAAGAAGAATTGGAAAAAGCGCTCTTCACAATTCTACGTTATTCAACTCGAGTGAAAGCAGCTAGCCGAACAGATGCTGGCGTGCACGCAAGAGGGCAAGTAATCAATTTTTTTCTGCATAAAAAAGAAGAGCTACCTGTTCTAAAAAGACGTCTTAATGCTCTACTGCCTAAAGATATTGCTATTCTCCAACTCGATGAAGCTGTTATAACATTCTGCCCAACTACCCAAGCTAAGAGCAAAGAATACCACTATGATGTCGTATTTGGCTCGATCCAATCCCCCTTCTATCGAGCTTTCTCCTGGCACGTTCCTTATATTCTTGATCCAATCAAGATGCAGGAAGCTGCTGATCAACTTCTCGGAATACATGATTTTTCCTCCTTCTGTAATGAAAGATCTCTTCAAGAAATCGATCCTATATGTCATCTTTTACGTCTCACTGTAGAGGAAGTGCAGCAAGGCTACTTGCGAATTCGGGCCTTTGGTGATCGTTTTTTGTATAAAATGGTACGAAATTTAGCTGGGACTCTCGTCTATGTCGGATGTCAGAAACTCAAAGTAGACAATATAAAAACAATTTTACACAGTAAACAACGCTCTTTTGCCGGTATCACGGCCCCAGCTCAAGGGTTGTTTCTTCATCGGGTATACTATGATTTCACGTAATGATATGTGTTGGTGTGGCAGTGGAACAAAATGGAAAAAATGCCACTATCCATCGACGGGCCCATCAAAGCCCTCTTCTCCTTTAGCAGAGCGCTATCTTAAACAATATGGGATCATACTCAAAACTCCTGAACAAATCGAAGGGATCCGGCAAGCTTGCCAAGTCACCGCTAAAATTCTCGATGCGCTCTGCAAACATGCAAAAGCTGGTGTTTCTACAGAAGAGCTCGATCAACTCGCCTGTAAACTGAATCGAGAATACCATGCTACCGCAGCTACTTTGGGCTATGGAGATCCCCCTTATCCAAAAAGCATCTGCACCTCGCTCAATGACGTGATTTGTCATGGTATTCCAGATAGCCGTAAGCTCGCCGATGGAGATATCCTAAATATCGATGTTTCGTCGATCCTCAATAACTATTATGGTGACTGCAGCAACATGGTCGTGATCGGAGAGGTGAGTGAAGAAAAAAAACTAGTCGTCGACGTAGCTCGTGAAGCTCTTTATCGTGCGATTGCTATTCTTAAGCCCGGCTTGCTACTCTGCGAAATCGGTAATGTGATCGAGTCCTATGCCACATCTCGCGGTTGTTCGGTCGTCAATCAATTCGTAGCTCATGGCGTGGGCATCGCTTTTCATGAAGCACCTGAGGTGCCACACCACTATAATCGAAGTCAAATTCCTTTAGTTCCAGGAATGACCTTCACCATCGAACCTATGATCAATGCTGGTGCTCGCTCTGCGATGATCGATAAAGATCAATGGACTGCTCGCACCACTGATGGGAAACCTAGCGCGCAATGGGAACATACCGTTCTTATTACGGAAGAAGGGCACGAAGTCCTCACGCAGCTTAGGGACTGTGAAATAATAAAGTAAACCATTTGACCTGCGCGAAATCGCCTAAAATCGACGATCAAAAATG
>JAGXTH010000052.1 GCA_018333475.1 Simkania sp.
CCCTTGCCGTAGTGGCGCGCAACCTTCAGCGCTTGGGTGCCATTCTGCGCGAGCAAGAACAACAAGCAGCGGACCGGCGACGAGGCACTTACAAAAAAGCCGCTTAAACACACCGCCGATGCTAAAAAAGCCCGAACCACGAGAAAGGCGTGTCCAAAATCCGCCTGGAATAGCTGATTTTCATCATTGAGTCTACTCAAAAGAAAAAACGGACTCACCGATACAGAAAAACTGTTGGAATTATGATCAGTGAGCCGGCAGAATTATGAAAAAATCGAGTTTTCTTTCAGGCACTAAATAGTTTCAGGCATAAAGTCGCCTGCGAATAAATAAATGAAAAAAGGACTCCTTTTGTCCTTGAATTTTTTTCATAAGGTGGTATTCTATTTTCAACGGGAACAAATGAGTCCTGAGTTCACTAAGGAGTTACCATGATCACATTGTCAAAAATCACGAGAGATGACGCAAGAGAAGCCGCCATGATGTTTCTTGGCATTTTAGCCATGTGGACCGATTGTTTTTTTGATGAAAAAGCCGGGGCTAGATTGTTGAACATTGATGAAGACAGCTATGAGGGCGGAGATATTCATTACGACCATGCTCCACCACCGGTTTTGGAAAAATATATTCCCCAAGGCAATTTAGAGAACGCCTTCTTTGTAAAGCGTATTGAAGAAATCTTCGATTTTGCACAAACAGGGGTTTGGGATGGTGTTGATGGTATCAATGGGAATAATAATCTAGAAGCTTGGATATCTGATGTCTTAGTAGAGTTAGGAACATTTCAAAATGTCTTTGGTTCACGGCCTAGATTATCGTTTAAGGATGACGGGGTTACGATGCTGGGAGGAGAAGAGGATCGGATTCTGAATACTTTATTTGCTATTACGGATGCGGCGAGGGCTAGGTGGAATCTACTGGAACATTTTGTTCTAACATTGGACGACATGGCTTTGCTGGCCGGTGTCGGAATTAAAACGGTGAGAAACGCCGTTAGTTCGAAAGGGCATGACCGCTTGATAGTCTCCGGGCGTATAGAGGATAAAACCGTGGTCGATGCCGACGAAGCTTACCGCTGGTTGTTAACAAAAAAAGGTTTCACCGGACCGTTTCTCTATCACGAAGAACCGCCTTTCGACAGCTATGAGACGTTAGGGCAATTCCGGCATCATTGCTATGTCATGAGGTTGCTCGCGAAGTTGGAAGTAGCCGATTTGGCAAAAAGCCTCGACTGGAACGAAGGGCTAATCAATGCCTACACCGATTTGGAAAAATTAGACGTATCTGAGAAGTTAGAGTTTTTAACGCCTGACACGCTGATGCAAATCGGCAAATTCTACCAATCGAAAAACCTTCAAACGTTTGTCGTCGAGGGTAGCCGGATATTGGCTGCGGTCGTCGCCGAGTATCGAGCCAAACAGTTGTTCAACTAAAGATAAGGGTGATTGCCATGATTTTAACCAAACACGCTGAAACCAGAATTCAACAACGCTGTATCCCCAAACTAGTATTGGATTTATTACTTGAACATGGGGCGATCGAACACCAGCACGGCGGCACAGAGTTGGTGTATTTCAAGTCAAAAAATTTCGAGAGGGCGAGAAAACAACTGGAACGGACATTAAAGGAGTTCGATAAATTACGGGAAACCTATTTGATCAAAAGCAACCAAGATGAGGAAAGTCTGATCATTACCGCAGGTTATTTGAACGGTAGTCCGAGAACCAAAACGAATCTGTAAATTGTTATTTAACTTAGACTGAGGTGAAAATATGCTCGACAGTTCGGAAAACAAATTAGAAGTAGCCGCTTTTTTAGAAAAGGTTATTAATCGGAGTTCTTACTCGCAGAAAGAAATTGCGGAGATGTGTGGCTTTAACTCGCCAAATATAATCACCATGCTCAAACAAGGAGTTACGAAAGTCCCTGTTGAAAAAGTGCCAGCATTGGCTAAAGCGTTAGACGTCGATCCTGTTGAGTTTTTCGAGTTAGTGATGAAAAGCTACAGACCAAAAGAATATCAGGTTATTGTCGAAATTTTCGGAGAGCCTATATCCGAAGCTGAAAGAACGGTTATTAAGCTTTTGAGACAGATTATCCCGGCGGGACTGCTAGTCAATAACACCAGTCATTATCGAAATAAAATTCGGATCGCCCTGGAAAATTGATCGAGTTAGAAACTAAGCCAACGCATTTATTTTTAATCAGGAATTGATATGTCAACCAACACATGTTTGTTTAATCAGTATCAGAGTGTCATTACTAGTATTAATCCAAATAATTTAGAAAATGGGTATTTTCCAGAAGACTTGTTAATCCAAAAAGAAGGTTCCTTTTCGGTCTGGTACGCGCCCTTCGATTACGTTAATCTAGCAGCCAAGATTGTACTCGTCGGCATAACACCCGGATATCAACAAGCCTCAAATGCTTTAAGAAAAGCACATCAAGTTTTAATGACTGGCGGCTCTAATGATCATGCCAAAGCTGAAGCCAAAAAGTTCGCCAGTTTCAGTGGCCCCATGCGTTCTAATTTGACCGATATGCTGGACTTTATTGGCATACCGCAATCGCTGAACATTTCATCGACAAAGGCTTTGTTTGAAGACCAAACGCATTTGGTACATTTTACTTCGGCACTTAGGTATCCGGTCATGATCAATGGAGAAAATTATGGTGGCACTCCAGCGATTACCAAAACACCGTTTCTGAAGCATCAATTAGAGTCTTGGTTTGCCAAGGAGTGCCAGATGCTACCTGAAGCACTGTTTGTTCCACTCGGTCCGAAAGTAAGCGAATCACTATGGACGCTAAATCAGAAAGGTATTCTGAGAAGCGACCAAATTTTGGATGGTTTGCCGCATCCGTCAGGCGCGAACGCTGAACGTGTTAAATATTTTCTAATGAAAAAAAATAAGGATGCCTTGTCATCACGTACCAATCCATCAGTTATCGACCAAGCACGTGAAACACTTATTCGGAAGGTAAATGCTGCAATTGATGAAAAAAATGAGAAAAGGCTGTTGACACCGGTTGAAAATTGACCATGTAAGAGGCCGAATTCCGGACGAAAATTGACCAGGGTTATTAACCTGTCCTGTC
>JAGXTH010000053.1 GCA_018333475.1 Simkania sp.
AGAAGCATTTCATAATTAGTGAATAACCTGAAAAGTTTTTTAACAGGAGCAAGAGCTGCTAGAGGAATGACAGAAAGGTGTATTTTATCCTCATCCACACAACAAAGGGCTTCTTGCAACTCTCGGACTATGTGTGCTCCGGGTTGATTAAGACGCTGTTCCCATCTCTCTAGATATAGAGGAAGCGTCTTCTGCTCTTCTATTCTTTCATCATCTAATGAGGCAGGCTCGTTCGTGATTTCTCGATCGATTTCTTTTAAAATAGAGCTAATCCCTTTTCTAAAGTCCCTACTTCTCGAAATTACAGTTTCCTGCCACCAAACATTTCTTGATAGATCAGCTTTGCTGGAACAAGGGCCTTTTTCAAATAACTCTAAAAGAATAGGTCTGTCACGAAAGAGTTCTAGGCATTCTGATTCTAACCACTTATTAGCGCTATCGGGTGACAGTTTTATAAGAGATTCAAAAATGTTTTTATAACTTAAAAATAGATCTAAAGCATAGGCCGGGTCGGGACTTTCTAAAATACACCTCAGTACGTCTTCCGGAGATCCTATCAGTTTAGAGGCCATAGCATTATGAAAGGTATGTTGCGGATTGTTTGAGGTCTTTTCGGCAGAGATTGTAGGGGTAGAACTGGTTTCTGAGGTCGTCATCGTCCACATCAATGCCATCATCTTGTCTTCTTTAGGAGCAAGACTCTTTTGAGAATGGTAGATAGCGCTTGTTGAGCGTAGAGGTTTTGTGGCAAGACGGTAAATAGCGTCAGATCTTTTGATGAGCAGGAGTAAAATTGGCTCGGGTGTCATCCACAGATCATCGAGAGAAAACCCCGATAATCGTAACCTTACGATGGAACCAAAAGAGGTGTTCCCTGTCTTTTCCATAAGACGGGATAATCCTGGCTCTCTCGCGACGTCCATCCATCTGCTTTCTCCTAGTTTTTCTAATTCACAGAGGGCATCAGAGGAGAAAAGAATCGACATGAGGTTCTGAGGACTATATTCTCGGAGTCGTTTCAGATCGATATTTTCCTGGTACAGGGATAGGATCTTTGGAACATGTTCTGCACCCACTTTATCGAGCATTAATTGAACATCCTTATTGGAGAAAAATGCTTTCCAGTTTGTGGCTGCCTGTTTTTTTAGATCGATGAAATGAGCACAGAGAATCACATCCTTGAGTCGTATTCCCGTTCCCTCCTGAGTCAGCTGTGCTATTGTATCCGGTGTAATCCCTGCTACAAATAACTTCAAAATGCCCGAGAAGGAAACTGCCAGAGTAGACTCATAGGCAGGGGAATGTGGTGGAATATTCTCGGTCATTTTTTGTAAAATGGGTGTCAGTTCCGTGTAGCGGATGAGACGATTCCATTCGAAATCCCCTTGTTTCATCAAATCTTTCAAGAGGTTCACATTCCCCAGTATCCCTACAGAAACTTCTCTAGAACAGCCGAATAGTATTTCTGCTGTGATCCCAGTATTGTGCAACTGCGCAAGGTGTTTAAAAGCAGCTCTCAGGCTATATGGGTCTTCTTTGCCTGCAGCATTGTGACAAAAACGGGTTAAGAATGTCCTCAAATAGGGCGCTTGGATAAAAGCCTTCCAGTCTAGTTGTTTGGTCTTTAGTAGAGTCTCTAAATCGCTAGTAGAGTAAATAGCTCCCATGCAAAGGATAGAATCCAGCTCATATAAAGAATCTACCGTGATCCCATAATGGTGCAAAGCAAAGGCGTTCCTAACAAGCACGCAAGAGTGGTGTTTTCTATCTGGTGAGTTTAGAAAAAATGCCTCATGCATAAAGTCGACTTGCTGTGTAAATGTTTTCTGTGAAAAAAACCCTTTCCAATCAAAGCCAAATGCGGAAAAAGCCTCGGAAATAGGAGAAGCTAAAGAGAGCACCATGGAGATGCGCTCTGGATACCGTAAAGCAAACTGTTTGAGATCTTCTAGCTTAATTCCTGCATCTATGAAAGCTAATACATTCTTGAAAAGAGCCTCTTTTCCCTCTCCCATCCATTCGGCTACTACATGATCATGAGCGTATCGACTCCAATCCTTGTTCGTGCTTTGCAGATGAATGACTTCTTTAGCAGCCTCTATGATCCCCTTACAGACTCGTCTATCATACGTGCATAGCATTTCAGGTGTGATCCCAGCTTGATAGAGTTCGATAATATTCGCAAAACGAGCACCACCCATTCTGGATAATAAGATTTCTAGAGCCTCTGTTTCTTCAGCAAGTAGCTTCCAATTCACCTTGCTTACAGGTAGGTTGCACACCGCTTGTGCATCCATGCACAGGGCTTTTAACACTTTTTTGGAAAACAGGTTGAGTGCGCTGAGAGGAATCCCCTTTTGTCGCAGTTGAACAATCGAAGCAAAGCCTTTGGCATCACCGATTTTTTGCACTAAAGGGAGTAACTCCTCCTCTCGTAATACGGTTTTCCAATGGATGGTGTGTTGATCGGCAAGACTCTCAAAGTTAGGAGAGCTTGCTAGTTCAATGAGTGCTGCACTTAAGACATCCGGCATAGTATTGATTTCGATCGCTGAAATGCCTTGAGCTTGTAATTTCAAGATCGGCTCTAGAGAGTCCGGGCCCAAAGTTTCTACAGCGGCTTCCACATTAGGATTATGAATATCCTCTTCTAGATTCTGCACATGTTGCGTCTGTTTGTCAGAAGATAGAACGCTAAGCCAAGCGGAAAAGCATCGAATCACAGAAGCAAACTGCAGGGGTTGGTAATGGCATAGAACTCCTGCGTTGGAGAAAGGGGGTAAATCAGCTGAGGGAGTGGGGCTAAAATTCAGGAGAACTTCTTTGATAAGAAAATCTCTGGGGGAAGGTGCATGCGCAAAGGGAATGAGTGCCCCCGCTTGAGAAGACATGTATTCAAGAGCTGGGAGAGTTGAGGAATGTGTTAAGGCTTGCAAGGCTTGTCTTGCAGAATGCCAAGCTAGAGCCGGGCGTCCTTGTACATAGGCTGTAAATCTGCATACATTCAAAAGCCACTTTAATTTTTCGATCTCACTTTTTCGTATTTGCTCGGAACATTTAAGAACTCCAATGGCAACGTTGGGTTGGAGTGTTTGTAAACTTTCAAAAGAGATCCCTGATTGATGCAATGCAATGGCAGAATCTGGCCTTTCTAACGCCTCTAATAGGATACTAATAGGAAGTTTAGCCAAGTGTTCTATGGACAATCCAGATTGGATGAGTTTGTTTGCTTTTTCTGGATCATTCGACAGCAGGTATTTGATCGTTGGGTCGAATCTCTCTATGGTTTCAAGAGGAAGTTTGATTTTTTGTAAGCGACGCTGCATCAACATTTCCGATAAGGGATCCTCCCCTCTTTCTTTACGACGGAGTTGGTGGATGCGTAAAATAGGCGCGTTAAAACGGAGATGGGAATGCAACACATCGTTATAGAGGACCTTTATTCCTTTTTCACTCTTCATTCCCTTTACCCCATTGTTGGGGTCATAGAAAAAGGAGTATCCGTTGTCACGGATTAAAATGGTGGAATGCCCATGAATCTCTTCTTTGAGGTTATTACTTGGAAGAATGGAACGAAGAAAGAAGACGCCATCTTTCGGTAATGCGTCGATAGCATGTTGGAACGCTTCAAAACTCTGTGTATCGAGTAAACTGATGACTTCCGAAGATTGTGTTACTTGGTATCCGTAAGGAGACACCATCGCCTCGATTTTGGCTCGGTTAAAGTCGTCAGAGTCTTCTGTTTTCTCGAGAGTATTCAAGGCTGCTTGCACAGCTTGCAATTCTTCATAAGAATTGAGATGTTTTAATATGTAGGTGAGTAGCTGTTTTGGAGAACGGAACGCTCCTGTGCCTGATAACGTACAATAATGAAGGAGAAATTGCATTGCCATGGCACTGCAAGAGCCTCCACTCATAAAACCTGATAGTTTGGTTGAGTTGAATTGAATGGATACAGGTTGCTGATTGAGTATGTGGCAAATCCTTCTAGCTAGAGGGATGTTGCATAAATCTGTAGAGGGTTGATGAGATCTATACGGCCACGCGTGGTCTTTTAATAAATGCAAATATTGATTTCTCAAAATTTCAGTGATGAAGTTGGAAGTAAAGGGATTACAATAGAGCCATTGAAGGGCTGTTTGTAGTGCGTCTTTTGCTTTTTTTGTGGTGTCTCGATGTCCATTTGATCTAGCTTTTTCAGTAAAATAGGCAGTGATTGCCTGCTGCTCTGTTTCTGAGAGTTGCAATCGATTCCAAAAAAGATTTCTCTTAATAGAGACTCTAGGAACAGAAATAGGTTGAGTTGTATCGAATGTTAACTCGGAACATCCCTCGTTCTCCACGGTATCATAACACCGAACGATGGGAACGCCTAAAAAGGCAGCAAGTCCCGCTTCTCTTTGCTCCCCACTAGTAGAACGATGTGGAGTGGCTGCGTGAGCGTCTCCCACCCAGATGATGAATTTTCCATCTTCAGGTTTATGTTGGTTCAGGATCTCTAGTGCTTCGTAATTCATATTACGACATCTGTTTGTCCTATCATCTTGATAATAAGCACGGGCGGTGTCGATAGGAACTAGACGGATCCCCGC
>JAGXTH010000054.1 GCA_018333475.1 Simkania sp.
GAACTTTGCAACCTGCAGCACCAAGAACTTTGCAACCTGCAGCACCAAGAACTTTGCAACCTGCAGCACCAAGAACTTTGCAACCTGCAGCACCAAGAACTTCTAATTACCATTCACCGAATTCTGGAACTCCTACTCAACACAGACAATTTGAAACTCCTCCACCACGTTCACCCTATCCCAATAGACCTCACACTCCGGGGGGACAAGGGGGAAATTCACGTCCACCTTCCTCAAGACCTCCTTTCCGTAGTAGTGGCGCTCCTTATGCAAGACCTCCTCTACCTCCAAGAGAGCCATCAAGACCGGCATCCGCCCCTAAGCCAGCTACGCTAGGAGATGCTTTTGAACCTCGGAAGGCCCCAGCTAAGGATTTCAAAGACGTTAAACCCTTGAAAAAATCCCTTCAGGAAACCCGTACTTTTGACTCGCGCGATCGACAAGGCCTTCGCGATACGGATAATGAAGGCTGGCGTAAACGAAGGGCGCACAAGCCTCGTTACGTCACCCAGGAAGAGGTCACTCGTCCCAAAGAACTAAAAGTTCGTTTACCTATTACGATCAAAGATTTGGCTTCCGAAATGAAGCTTAAAGCTTCCCAGCTCGTTGCCAAGCTTTTTATGAAAGGCGTCGTGCTCACTCTCAATGATTTTCTAGATGATGAAACAACTGTTCAGCTTCTCGGACAGGATTTTGATTGCGAAATTCAAATCGACACCTCTGAAGAAGAACGTATTCGCATCACAGACAAGACAATTAGACAAGAAATTCAAGAAACCAATCCCTCTGATCTTATCATACGAGCTCCCGTAGTGGCCTTCATGGGTCACGTAGACCATGGAAAAACTAGCCTGATTGATTCTATACGTAAAACAAACCGTGTTGCTGATGAAGCCGGTGCTATCACACAACATATTGGTGCTTTCCGCTGTCATACTCCTGTTGGAGACATCACAGTACTTGACACGCCAGGTCACGAAGCTTTTTCCTCTATGCGCGAACGTGGGGCAGATGTTACTGATATTGTCGTCCTAGTCGTAGCAGGAGACGAAGGTCTTAAGGCCCAAACATTGGAAGCCATCGAACAAGCAAAATCCGCAAATGTTCCCATTGTAATAGCGCTAAACAAGTCCGACAAACCTGGTTTTAACCCTGATAATGTCTACAGACAACTCTCAGAACAAAATCTTCTACCAGAAGCCTGGGGAGGCACGACCATCACAGTCAATTGCTCCGCACTTACTGGAACTGGAATCAAGGAACTTCTTGAGATGCTTGCTCTGCAAGCCGATATATTAGAACTCCGAGCTAACCCTTCTACTAGGGCTAGGGGTGCCGTCATCGAATCAGAAATGCACAAGGGCCTTGGAGCTCAGGCAACGATTCTTGTACAAAATGGAACTTTACATCTTGGCGATGCTTTAGTGTTTGACCAACATTGGGGACGAGTAAAAACAATGCACGACGAAATGGGTCGTGAGTTACAGAAGGCCCCTCCATCCACTCCAGTCAAGGTTACTGGTCTCTCCGGATTACCAGAAGCTGGCAGCGAATTCATCGTTGTTAAAACAGAACGCGAAGCAAGAGAGTTGGGCGAAGCCAGAACACTCGGACAGAAAAGCCTCTTACTCCAGCAAGTCAAAAAGGTAGGAGTTGAAGGCCTACTACAGCAAAAGGCTGAAAACAGTCATCGTAAAGTACTCAACCTCATCCTTAGAGCTGACGTGCAAGGATCTCTAGAAGCAATTAAGACCTCCTTGATGAAAATCGAATCAAAAAAGGTCGATATTCATCTTATCTCTTGTGCTGTAGGGGAAATTTCTGAATCAGATATTCAACTGGCTTCTGCTTCAAAAGCCGTTATCCTAGGGTTTCATACTAAAATAGAAAGCCACGCTGACTTTTTGATCAAAGAACTTAAAGTTGTGGTTCGGCTTCATGACATTATTTATCACGCTATAGATGATGTAAAAGAACAAATGGTCAGCTTGCTTGATAAGATCCCTGAAGAAGTCGATACGGGAGCTGCTCTTGTCAAAGCAACCTTTAAAGCTTCACAATTGGGCGTTATTGCCGGTTGTCAAGTTACACATGGTTCCATCCGTCGTAATCAACATGTACGCCTAATTCGCGATGACAAACAGATCTGGAAAGGTGGCATAGCTTCGCTCAAACGAGTCAAAGAAGACGTAAGAGAGGTTTCTAAGGGAGTTGAGTGTGGAATTCTATTGCAAAACTATAATGATTGTAAGGAAGGAGACATCATCCAAGCCTACGATATCAATTACCTTACTCAGGAACTCTAATACTCCCCTAGCTCATGTCTAAAAACCGCGTTGATCGACTAAATTCTCTTCTTAAAGAAGTGATTTCTGAAGTAGTAATCAAGGAAGTGCGCAACCCCAAGGTTGCGCCTTTTGTTACTGTTACAAATGTTGAAATTTCCCCTGATCTTCAACATGCAAAAGTATCAATCAGCGTGATCGGCTCTGACCAGCAAAAATCAGATACTATTACAGCCTTACAATCCGCTGCAGGATTTATCGCAATCCACGCCTCTAAAAAGGTAGTATTGCGCTATTTCCCCGCTCTGAGTTTTAAACTCGATACTTCTGTTGATGAGCACTTACGTATTGATACCATCCTTAATAAAATTCATGAAGAACAGCGCGCAAGAAAAACCAACGACGATGACAATCCCCTTTCGCCCTAATAGAATGCCCGAGGGTATCCTCGTTATCGACAAACTGCCAGGAAAAACCTCGTTTAGCCTAGTCTCTTTATTGCGTCATTTATCAGGACAAAGAACGATAGGTCATGCCGGTACTCTTGATCCCTTTGCTACCGGGCTCATGGTCTTATTAATCGGCTCTCGGTTCACTCGTCTTTCTGATAAATTTCTGCAGGACGACAAAGAATATTTGGGAACGATCCATCTAGGCATTGAGACAGATAGCTATGATTGCGATGGTAAAATCATTTCTCAATCAGAATTGATACCTACTATCGATCAAATAGAACAAGCTTTAAAGAATTTTCAGGGCACTGTATTGCAAACACCACCGATGTTCTCTGCTAAAAAAATCGATGGTCAAAAACTATATCACTTGGCTAGGCAAGGCAAAGTGATTGAACGTAAGGCCGTGCCCGTGCAAATGCACACGGAATTGCTTGCCTATGAGTATCCCTATGTACGTATTAAGGTCGTTTGTAGCAAAGGGACTTATGTTCGAAGTATAGCCCACGATCTCGGTAAACTTCTAAATACAGGCGCTCATCTTTCTTCTTTGCGCAGAATACGTAGCGGCTCTTTTAGAATTGAACAAGCTGTTTCCCAGGCAGCTCTCGAAGAGAGAACAACCGTGTGGCACGAATCTCTTATTAATGTCTTGTAGAAGGCTTTTTTATGTCTAACCTCTCATGCGGTATTGTAGGCCTCCCCAATGTAGGAAAATCGACGCTTTTCAATGCCTTGACTAAAAAAGCGGCCGAAGCAGCGAACTATCCCTTTTGCACTATTGATCCTAATATCGGCATTGTTGAAGTCGCTGATCCTAGACTTGCTATCCTCTCCAAGCTTTCCAATAGTAAAAAGATCATCCCAGCAACGATGACCTTTGTGGATATTGCAGGCCTTGTTAAAGGTGCTTCTCAAGGTGAAGGTCTAGGTAACCAGTTTCTTACTAATATTAGAGAAACAGATGCTATTGTCCACGTAGTCCGCTGTTTTGAAAATGATGACGTCATCCATGTCTCAGGCAAAGTAGATCCAATTGCTGATATTGAAGTGATTAACCTCGAGCTGGTTTTAGCTGATTTACAGATGGCTGATAATATTTTAGGACGCCTGGAAAAACAAGCTAAAGGGAAAAAAGAACTTCAACCTGCAGTGGATGTCTTAAAAAAAGCCGTCATCCATCTAAATAATAATTTACCTTTACGCACTCTATCTTTGAATGAGGAAGAAGAAAAACTCCTCTCCGTCTATCGCTTTCTTACGACTAAAAAAGTTTTATATGTTGCCAACGTGTCCGAAAACGACCTCCCCAGTATGGAAAATGAATACGTTGCTAGAGTTCGCGAATACGCGATCAAAGAAGGCAACTCCATCATGCCTATCTGTGCTCGTCTTGAGGAGGAGATAGGGCAACTCAGTAATGAAGAAGCCTTAGAATATCTAAAATCTCTTGACCTTCAAGAAACGGGTCTGGATCGTCTTATTAAGGCGGCTTTCAAAATATTGGATTTGATTACCTACATCACCACAGGGGAAATAGAAACCAGAGCTTGGACTATTGTTAAGGGGACGAATGCACAAGAATCTGCCGGAAAGATTCATACGGATATTCAAAAGGGATTCATCCGAGCTGAAGTGGTTTCCTATGACGATATGGTCACTTATAAAACCCGATCTGCAGCCAAAGAAGCAGGTAAAGCTAGATCTGAGGGTAAAGAATATCTTGTAAAGGACGGCGATGTCATTCTCTTCTTCCACAACTAGGCTATTTGTCTCTTGCGCGGGTGCTCTAGAAGCCCTCTTAGCTCAAGAACTAAAAGAGCTTGGACTTTCGAACATCGAAGCTGGTTTTCGCGGGGTTTTCGCTCCCAAAACCATGGATGCTGTGTATCGAGTTAATTATGCATCTAGAATCGCAACGCGGGTTCTTTGGCCTCTTCTTAGTTTTCCATGCCCAGATCGGCAAGCTCTATACCAGGCAGCCCTTTCTATAGATTGGAGCCTTTACTTACGCCCTGATAAAACTTTTTCTATTGATGCAAATCTAGATCGCCATCCCACCTTAAAAAATAGCCATTTTGCAGCTTTAGTCGTCAAAGATGCTATTTGTGATCAACAAAGAAACCGATTCGGCAATCGCTCTTCAATAGATCTAAAAAATCCCGATGTACAGCTCAATCTTTTTATCCACCAAGGAAAAGCTACCCTATATTTCGACACTTCTTTACAACCACTCTATAAAAGAGGATATCGCTTAAAAACAGGAGAGGCCCCCTTGCAAGAATCTCTTGCAGCAGCGCTCTTGCACATTGCAGGTTATGATCCTCAAAAGCATGTTCTTTGTGATCCTTTCGCCGGCTCTGGTACCCTTCTTATCGAAGCTGCTATGATGGCGACAAAAACCCCAGCTGGAATTTTTCGTAAGTCTTGGGGATTTCAAGCAATGCCCGAGTTCTCCCAACAAGCATGGAATACAGTTCGACATGAATTTGAAGCTAAAAAGATCTCCTTGCCTTCGGGTAGGATTTTTGGTGCTGATAGTGACGTAACCATGATCGAAATCTCGAGAGACCTTTTTGCTAGAACTGGTTTTAGTAAAGAAATCGAAATCTACACACGTCCTATTTCAAGATTCCGCCCACCCGCTCCTCCACAGTTGATAGTCTCTAATCCCCCCTATGGGCAACGACTGGAAAGAAGCGAATATCTAGATCATGACTTCGAGAAGTTTTTGGTACAGCATCTCCCACTTAGCGCATTCTTTCTATCTCCAGCCAATAAGCAAAGTCAAATCCCCCACCGTCGAGTTCTTTCCTGCCTAAATGGAGGACTCGAGGTTGATGTCTTACAATATTTGCCCCACAAATAGTAGAAAAAACGTCTTCAACCTCATCAAAATGACCAAGTTTTTTCAAATAGAAGAGATTCAGGAACTCTCTTATCGGTCTATCAGGGCCATGTGCTGCTCACTATATCGACAACCTGTAACACCGTCGGGAGGAAGCGAATCCTCTAGGGCTTTCATCTCGGCCTGAGATAACGTTAGCTTTACGGCCTGAATATTTTCTTCTAGGTAACTCCTTCTTTTTGTGCCGGGTATAGGCACTATATTGTTTCCCTTATGAAGCAACCAAGCCAATGCAATCTGTGCAGGTGAGGTTTGTTTGGATTTAGCCATCTCTTGAATGACTCGCGCTATTTGCATATTGGCATCAAAGTTTTTTCCTTGAAAACGAGGATCGCTACGTCGATAGTCACCTTCTGGATAGTCCTCAGCTCGTTGTATAGTTCCAGTAAGAAAGCCCCTGCCAAGAGGACAAAAAGGGACAAGGCCAATGCCAAGTTCTTGGAGTAAGGGAATAATGTCCTCTTCTAAATTTCTTTCCCAAAGGGAGTATTCACTTTGCAAAGCAGAAATCGGATGCACTTTATGCGCCCGACGTATGGTCTCTGCACCGGCTTCTGAAAGACCTAAAAAACATATTTTTCCTTCTTCGATCAATTGACTCATAACTCCAATCACTTCTTCGATTGGCACAGCTGGATCTACGCGATGCTGATAAAGAAGATCAATATGATCAACACCAAGTCTTTGCAAAGATTCCTCAACGACTTGCCTGATATGTTTAGGATAACTATTAACACCTTGTATTTTATTATTTACGATATTGAAACCAAACTTCGTAGCAATAATCACCTGGTCTCGCCGCCCTTTTACAGCTCCGCCAAGAAGGCGTTCATTGGTATAAGGACCATAGATCTCCGCTGTGTCAAACAATGTCACTCCAAGTTCAATAGCGCGATGAATTGTTGCAATAGATTCTGCATCGTTTGGAGTACCATACGATTGGCTCATGCCCATACAACCCAATCCAAGTTCTGATACCTCAAGTCCTTGCTGTCCTAGTTTCCTCTTTATTAACATACTCTCATTCCTAATCGATTAATGTGAACGTCATCGAAAACCAAAGAAAATTCAGAAACTGAGCCACTAGCGCTACTGCTAATAAATCTACGATCTCTTTTACAAAAAGATCCCAAACATACTATCTCTGAAATCAGCCCTAGTCTAACATGGGAAACACGGACTCCAGATATGTCATCAAGGAATTGTTTTTTTGAAGAGATGTCTGCATGACCCAGTCCTTCGGAGAAATGGAACATTAGCAAACTTGAATGGAATACTCCCACACTTTTCTATAATTCTTTACTTGGCCACATATTATGAAGCTTCTTATGCAAAGTTGGAATCATTCCTCTAGAGGCTCCAGTTTGCTGAGGATAAAAAAGGGGGATACGCCCACTTATCTGCCCGTCAAACAGGCGACTAAAGATATCGGTAAGATAAAGACTGATCACGAATAAGGAAGCCTCTACTATGGTTGATGAAAAATGGCAATGTAGCAAAACCATCGCAAATCTTCATCGTCGGTTTGACAGGTGGTTTTGTAAGTTTATCGCCTATTATATGAGAGCACATGGCTGAAAAAAGCGAAAAGGCAACCCCAAAAAAGCTCCGAGATGCCAGAAAAAAAGGGCAGGTTGCTAAATCACAAGATTTTCCAGCAGCTTTTACTTTCGTAGTCTCCATTTCCGCGGTTATAGCTTCAGCCGGCGTGATTTACACCCAACTTCTCAGCTATTTCTCTTATGTTCTCAAGGGTATTAACGGCACCCTCAATCTTCAAGACAGTGCAGGGAGCTATATTTCTCAGGCCTTGACCGTTATCATGAACTGTAGTCTTCCAGTAATGGTAATCACTACCCTGGTAGGGATTACCGTCAGTTTCCTCATAACAGGACCTGTTTTTTCCATGGAGGCCATGAAATTTGATGTGAAACGGCTCAACCCTGTTTCCAATCTCAAAAACATCTTTAAAATGAAAACTCTGTTTGAGCTCACAAAATCCGTCCTCAAAATTACCGGTGCAGTTATTTTGATTTATACTGTAGTCAATGGTAGCCTCCAGGAGCTCATTTCTACTGCAGCTATGCCTATGATGGAGATTGTCCAGGTTGTCTCAAGCTTTCTCGTCCAGGTAGCCCTACGAGTTGGGATCTTTTTTCTTGCTATTGGCTTGATGGATTTAATCTATCAAAAACATAACTTTGGCAAAGAAATGCGTATGGAGAAATTCGAGGTCAAACAAGAATATAAAGACACTGAAGGTGACCCACACATCAAGGGTAAACGAAAACAAACAGCTCAGGAAATCGCCTATCAAGAAGGACCCAATGCAACAAAAAGGGCAAGAGCTGTTATTACTAACCCTGAACACCTTGCCATCGCCATAGAATACGAAGAGGAAACAGAACCAGCACCCAAAATTGTTACTATGGGGATGGGAATTATAGCTGAGCGTATCATTAAAGTGGCGATCGAGTATCATGTCCCTGTTATGCGTAATGTAGATCTTGCACGTACCCTTTACCAAAAAGGTAAAATGAGCGATTACATCCCTGAGGAGACATACCAAGCTGTAGCGGAAATCCTCAAGTGGCTTAAGAAAATGGAAACTGGCGAAGAAGAGACATTGGAGATTTTTAAGTGAAAAAAATTCTGGAACGCGTAGGGCTCTCGTTAGGTAGCGATAAAATACTCGATATAATTAGTCGCTCAAGCGATCTTGTTCTCGCTATTTTTGTCGTACTTGTGATCGGGATGATTATTATTCCAATTCCTCCTGATATTATCGATAATTTTATTGCCCTTAACCTAACGGTTTCTGTTTCGCTTTTGATGGTAGCCATTTATATCCCTAAGGCGGTTAACCTATCCATTTTCCCTTCCTTACTACTTTTAACTACATTGTTTCGCCTTGGTATTGAAATTTCTGCGACAAAACAAATTCTCCTTAACGCCGATGCCGGTCATATTATTTTTACCTTTGGTAACTTCGTTGTCGGAGGAAACTTCGTCGTCGGGGGTATCGTCTTCCTTATTATTACCATCGTTCAATTTATCGTCGTGACTAAAGGTGCTGAGCGTGTTGCTGAAGTTGCCGCCCGTTTCACTCTTGATGCCATGCCGGGTAAGCAAATGAGTATCGATGCCGATATGAGAAGCGGAGTGATCGATGCCAATACAGCAAGGGATCTGCGCCTAGCCCTGACCAAAGAGAGCCAGCTTTATGGAGCTATGGACGGTGCGATGAAATTCGTTAAGGGGGACGTCATCGCCGGTATCGTCATTGCTGTGATTAACATCGTCGGAGGATTGATTGTCGGGGTCTCTATGAAAGGCATGTCTGCCATGCAGGCTGCACAAGTATATACCTTACTTTCTATTGGTAGTGGTCTTGTTTCTCAGATCCCTTCACTACTTATAGCTCTCACCGCTGGTATTGTCACAACACGAGTCTCTAGTGAAAAAAAAGATACCAATCTGGGTAAGGAGATTTCAGGACAGATCTTAAAAGAACCTAAAGCTCTCATGATTGCCGCTGGCGTCATGCTTGCCATGTCCTTAGTTAAAGGGTTCCCTAGTCTAACCTTTCTTACTATCGGCCTAGTTATGGGATCCATTGCCTTTGGCACATGGTATAACATGAGAAAAGCCGCTGCCAAAACCGCCGCTTCTTTAACTTCTGCTGCTGTGGCGACCGATGTCGATGGGCATACGGTAGTTAAGGGAGCTACAGATGGCTATGCTCTAACCCTTCCTATTATTCTAGAAGTAGGCAGGCATCTCTCTTTACAGATTAAAAAGGAAAAGGGAGGAGTTGTCTTTATTGATGATATGATCCCAAAAATGCGCCATGCTCTTTATCAAGATTTGGGCGTTCGCTTTCCTGGTGTCCATGTACGTACAGATTCTCCTACTCTTGAAGAAGATGAATACTCCATCTTCCTCAATGAAGTTCCTATCGTTCGAGGAAAAATCCTAGAAAATGCTCTACTTACTAATGAAAATACTGAAACCCTTAAACGCTATAATCTTCCTTTTACAACTTCCAAAAACGCCCAGGGACAACCCTCTATATGGGTGGATATTAAGTACGAGGAAATTCTAAAAAAGGCAGGGATCAAATATTGGAAAGCGCTTGACGTAATGATCCTACACCTTTCTTATTTCTACCGACAATATGCAAGTGAATTTATAGGGATTCAAGAAGTCCGTGGTATCCTTGAATTTCTTGAAAAGTCCTATCCTGATCTTGTCAAAGAAGTGACACGTCTGGTTCCTCTACAAAAATTAACTGAGATTTTCAAACGCCTTGTCCAAGAACAGATCTCTATCAAAGATCTACGTACAATCCTTGAAGCTCTTAGTGAATGGGCTCAAACTGAGAAAGATACTGTCCTACTCACAGAATATGTCCGCTCTTCACTAAAACGTTATATTAGTTACAAATATTCTCAAGGACAATCCATCCTTGCTGTTTACCTGCTCGATCCTGAAATTGAAGACATGGTGCGCGGCGCCATCAAGCAAACCTCTGCTGGCTCCTACTTGGCTTTAGATCCTGACTCCGTCCAACTTATCCTTCATTCCATGCGTGCAACTGTAGTGCCAACGCCTATTGGTGGACAATCCCCTGTTCTCCTTACTGCTATCGATGTTCGTCGATTCGTCCGTAAATTAATAGAAGGAGAATTTCCTGATATGTCAGTGGTTTCCTACCAAGAAATCGTACCAGAAATCCGCATTCAACCCTTAGGACGTGTTCAATTATCTTAAAAACAGGAACGCTAACTATAAACACCTAAAATAGAGTCATTTAGCAACCTGTATGCAGGATGATTTATTGCAACCCTCTCTAAGTCGAACGATTTTCATTGTTGAAGACCCCCTAAGAACGTTATAGAAATTTTTATCTTATAACTAGACCCCATACCGGGGTCTCTTGGAACAAGGAACTTCTTTTAGGAATGTCTACTGCTGATAACCCCATCTACTCTTCTAGAATTCAGACAACTCAATCTGATGTCATTAAATCTCAGCGCGCAAGTCAATCTCAATTACTCGCGCAAGCGAATCTAGTCCAAATAGCTAGTAAGGCGGATTCTGGTGAGCTTGCAGAGGAAATGGTTTTTAACCCATTGGCCATGTCGCGTAAGTTTCAAGATCTCAAAACAAAAACTCGAGGCGCTGCAAGGGAAGAAGAAACAGAAAAAAGTTCCACAGAGAAAAAAGAAAAACACCAACAGGTCCAGCGCATCAGCGCTATTGCCGATGAATATGCTCGTAAAAGTAACCAAGAACTCCAAACAAAAACCCTTATACTTGTAAAAGACCGAATTACAAAAAATGACTCTACAGATGATGTCCTTCGAAAAGTTCTTGAAACTTACCCAGACTATTCTGTAGCCGATGAAGTTCTTGATTTCTTATTAGAGACCTCAGAACCTGGCATTGCCAATATTGTCAAACAAGCAAAAGAACAATTCCATCGCAGTTTTGGTAGAGAAATAGCTGCTGGTCGTAATATTAATGTTAAAGCGCGTGAGTTTGCACAGCAAGGGTTAGGTAGCCCCACAGCTCTCCGAGATATTTATCGAGAACTCACTGGCAACCCCAGAGATGCTAATACCCTTTTCGACCAGTTATCTACTTCTTTCTCCTATGAAAAAATGAAAACTGTGATCGAATTCATGTTGCATGCCCTAGGAAGCGATCTGAAATCCAAAGGACCCTCGATTCCCCGAGGAGAACTTCACCGTTTAATGACTGAAACACGTAATCTCCAAGCCATTCTAGGTGTGTATCGCTTTTTTAAATCACGCATGAAACTCATCGAAGGCTCTTTTAAACGTCGAGGTCTTGTCCTCCCCTCAAGAATCACATTTGAAGTACTAGCTCGCCTCTATATGCGCTATTTACAAGAACGCTATCCTAGTCCCGATAAAGTTCTTCAACTTGCTATCCAACTAGGTATAGCTGAAGAACTTGAAGCTCAGCTTATTATTATCTTGCAGCTTAGAGATGCCAGCCGTCAAATTGCCCCCCGCCTTTTTCGAATGGATCAACATCGTACTGATGTATTGCGTTCCTTTATGGATGCTCTTAAACAAATCGATGCAGAATTTGAAGAAGAGGAAGAAGAAGCAGAAGACGAAAATGACCCAACTAAAAAGCGAAAACGCCAGAAAAAACCACCAACCAAGTTATCATGAACTTCTTTGAGGATCTACTTAAAGACCTAGCTTCGCTGATGGATCTCCCTTTACACGTCGACCACCGTGGGGTCTGCTGCCTGCGCGTCGACGATCAGTTTGAGGTTCAAATGGAAGTGGGCAAAAAAAATGATCTTATTATCTTGGCCTTTATCAATGAACTTGGCCCTGGAAAATTCCGTGAAGAGGTTCTTAAAGAAGGTCTTAAGGCCAATAATCAGCTATTACCTGGAGGTATTGTTAGTTTTAGTGGGAAAACTAATCAACTTGTTATCTATAAACGACTTCCTAATGAACTCCTTAATGCCCAAAGCGTCCTTGAAACGTTGTCCAGTTTAATCGATTACGCAACACAATGGCTGGTATCTCTTAAAGAAGGAAAAACCGCCCCCGCTTTCCTAGTGACTCGATCAGCTTCTTCCGGACTTCCTTTCGGAATGAAGCTATGACCTTTGAAAGAGAGAGCCTTCTTCAAACACCCGCTGCTACTGCTTGGAGAAAGATAGGTACCCAACCTCATCATGGCATCGATGTTTTTCTCTCCGCATTGCACAGTAAAAACAGCTTAGGAATTGGTGAATATCTCGATCTTATTCCTGTTATTCACTGGTGTAAAGAAGTCGGGTTTGATGTGGTTCAATTACTTCCTTTAAATGATTCGGGATTTGATCCTAGTCCCTACAATGCTCTTTCTTCCTGTGCTCTCAATCCCATTTATCTTTCCTTACATTGTCTTCCACTAGCGGAAAGCTCCCCTCATCTACTAGAAAAGCTTGAAAGTTTAAAACCTTATTCTCTTTTGCCCAGAGTAGCCTATCGAGATGTCCTTAGTGCTAAAATCAAGTGGTTAAGAGAATATCTGGAGATATTTAAAACAGAACTCCTTACAAATCATGATTATCAAACTTTTAAAGCTGGGCATCCCTGGGTAGAAACCTATGCGCTTTTTAAGGCTCTAAAAGAACATTTTGATCAAGCCTCCTGGGAAACTTGGCCCACTTCTTATCAACATTTCGATGCTGTTCGTCGAACAGCCTTATTAGAAGAATTCAAAGAACCCATCGAATTTTATACAGTTCTACAATATTTCTCCTTTCTTCAACTTAAAGAAGTACGTACTTATGCGGAAACCCAGCAAGTTCTTATCGAAGGAGATATTCCTATTTTAGTGAGTAGAGATAGCGCTGATGTATGGCAAGCACCGCAATTTTTTGATCTTACCTTAGCAGCAGGTGCACCTCCTGATACCTATACACTAGAAGGTCAATATTGGGGATTTCCTATCTTTAATTGGGAAATCATGCGCCAAGATGATTACCGTTTTTGGCGTGAACGACTCAATAATGCAGCAGAGTTTTACCACCTCTATAGGATCGATCATGCTGTTGGCTTTTTCAAGATCTGGGCCATTCCTCTGAATGAACCTAGCAGTAAGGGCTCCTTTATTTCTGCAGATGAAAGTCACTGGATTCCACAGGGAGAACACATTCTTAATGTGATGCTGGCCTCGTCAGACATGCTTCCTTTAGCTGAAGATCTAGGTGCTGTACCGGATCAGGTACGAACTTGTCTAACGCAGCTTGGGATTCCTGGCACCAAAGTGATCCGTTGGGAGCGAGAGTATACAACAACGAAAAACTATATACCCTATAACAAATATCCTCTCTTAAGTCTTACCTGCGTTTCTACACATGACTCTGAAACTTTAACTCTTTGGTGGGACAATAATCCTGAAGAATCCAAAGCCTTTGCTAAATTCAAGGGATGGACATATGCCACCTCCTTGGATTATGATAAAAGATTGGATATCCTTAGAGACAGCCATGGAACACCCTCCCTCTTTCATATCAATCTACTCCAAGAATACTTCGCCCTCTTTCCTGAATTGGTGGCTGAAGATCCTAACGAAGAAAGAATCAATATCCCTGGTAGACTTCAACCCACTAACTGGACATATCGCTACCACACAAATATAGATACTTGGACAACCCATAAACCATTGCACCAAGCTCTACGCACATTGCTTCATAAACAATGAACTCCATCCTACTTTCTTTAGCTCTCTTAACAACAAGTCTCGACCCTCTTTCTGTAGAAGAGCATCTAGCCTATTATAAACTATATCCTGAGACCAACGAGGGGAAAAAAGCTCTTCGACATGCCTGGAAATTACTTGGAGAGGGTGCAGGTATTACCATTGAAAAAGTAGAAACTCTTCCAAATATCGATATCGAAGCGATGGTTTCTCTGATCACGAGAGAATCTTATGCCCCTCCTCCGCACCTAACTCCATCTCAGCTTGCACAATTCAATAAAATTAGTGCCTTTTTACCCAACCGCAAGCTGAAAGGCGCTTCCATCTGGAGCAAAGAAGATATCCTTGCACTTTCCGATGAAGAGGTCGATCTTTCAAGAGCGCTCCTGATTCACCAATTTGAAGACCGTCCTTCTGCAAAGGATGATATTCTTCAATATGAGGCTATTCTTGATCTCATGGCTCTAGAAATTCGAGCTAGATTGCCTACCTGGGCCACCGATCTTGAGAAGATCGATATGATCAATCGCTTTATCTTCGAAGAAAAACGTTACCGCTTTCCACCCCACTCCCTCTATGCAAAAGAAATCGATCTATATACGTTTCTTCCTTCTGTTCTCGATAGTAGAGAGGGCGTTTGCCTTGGCGTATCTATTCTCTATCTCACTATTGCACAACGACTGGGACTTTCCTTAGAGATCATCACGCCACCAGGTCATATTTACCTACGGTATAAAACCCCAGAAGGACTCATCAATATAGAAACCACCGCACGAGGTATTAACCTGCCTAGTGAAACCTATCTAGGAATTAATACTAGAACACTCCAACAAAGAACGATCAAGGAAGTCATCGCGTTATCTTTTATTAACCAAGCAGCCGTTGCTTGGGAACAAGGCAAACATGCTGAGACCATTAAGTTATATGAAAAAGCTCTTCCCTATCTACCGAAGGATTCTCTTCTCCAGATGCTTCTTGGACTCAACTATTTGTTTGTTGGCCAAATACAAAAAGGTAGAGAACTCCTAACTCCCTTAAAAGCTCTAACCTTTGATTTTTCTGTCTCTCCGGAAACTATCCCAAGCGACTATCTAGAAGGAAAAACCAATGTGGATGGTATCAAAGCTGTCTTTACACATGTAGATGAGACTAGGGATTCCGTCTTACATAAACTAGCTACTATGGAAAAAGTCATTGATAAATACCCCCGTTTTAGAGCTGGACTTTTACAACTAGCTGTCTGTCATTTGCAACTAGGTCATGGAACAGAAGCTCTTAAAGTTCTTGAACAATACCATGCTATCGATCCTCATGATGCAACCGTAGAATACTATCTGGCTGCACTTTATCTTGAGCGTTTTGATATTCCAAAAGCTTGGCTCCACTTTTTACAAACTGAAAAACTGGTCTCAGCCCGTCAGCACAACCCTAAATCTCTGAAACCTCTAAAAAATGCTTTGCTTAGCCAAAGCCCTTCTGAGATATAGGATATGAGACCTCTAATACCTGTTCTCTTTGGCAATCTTTCATGCTCTCTTATCCCATATGGAGTGTCCTAGATACATAAGCCGACCCCAAATCTCATCAAAATGATCTCAAAAATCGATACCATCAGGTTTTAGTATAGCTTCTAAGAGAATTGGTTGAGCTTGACTCGCTCATTCTGTTACTCTCCGCCTAAGGACTGTCTCTGTTGTTGTAGTCCTTTATTTTCATGAAGGAAAAAAAAGACATGTCAAATCTTTTAACTTTCGACCCCGCCATTCAAAAACGAGTCCAAGCATGGCTTCTAGGCAATTATGATGCCTCCACCAAAGAGGCCATCCAAGACATGCTTGAACGCCATCCTCAGGAATTGATTGATTCCTTCTACACAGATCTGTCCTTTGGAACGGGAGGACTCCGTGCCTTAATGGGTGTAGGAACCAATCGCCTAAATATCTACACAATTCGCCTAGCAACACAAGGCCTTGCAAATTACATCCTAAAGTCACCCCACAACGTCCAAAACTTAGCTGTTGCTATTGGCTATGATAGCCGCCATCACTCTAAAGAATTTGCCGAAGAAACAGCTCGAGTCTTTGCAGGCAATGGCATCACAGCACACCTTTTCCCAGACCTACGTCCAACTCCCTATACTTCATTTGCATGTAGGGAATTGAGATGCCAAGCTGCTGTAATGATCACCGCCTCTCATAATCCTAAAGAATATAATGGCTATAAAGTCTACTGGAGCGATGGCGGGCAAGTCGTACCACCTCATGATACAGGCATCATTGCAGAAATAGAAAAAATCTCAAGCCAAGATCACATACACCTAGCCCCGCTACATTCCTCTTTGATTTTCTATACAGATAGCACACTAGATGAGACATATCTCAAAGCTCTGTTCGCTCTACAATTGGCTAAAGACCGCAATCAGGAGCACGGCAAGCAACTACGCATTGCTTATACAAGCCTACATGGTACTGGCATTACATTGGCGCCTCGAGCACTTGCCAGCTGGGGATTTTCTACTATTGAATATGTCAAAGAACAAATCGAACCCAATGGAGATTTCCCCTCAGTACAATTTCCTAATCCAGAATATCCGGAAACACTCAAACTCGGCATTGAGCTCTTATCGAGAAAACAATGTGATCTTCTACTAGCTAATGACCCCGATGCAGATAGACTAGGTGTCGTAGTTCTCCATCAAGGGACTCCCGTGATTCTCACGGGCAACGAGGTTGCCAGCATTTGCGTCGATTACTTATGCACTACGCTTAAGGAACAAAATCGCCTAACGTCCCACCATGCATTCATTACCACCATAGTTTCTACTGAGTTGATCGGTAAAATCTCTAAAGCAGCTGGATCTGCCTATTTTGAAGTGCTGACTGGATTCAAATACATCGGAGAAAAAATCCATGAGTGGGAAGTAAATAAAGAAAGCTACCAATTCCTTTTTGGAGCCGAAGAATCTTATGGCTATTTACTGGGAACTGTCGCAAGAGATAAGGATGCTATTATATCCTCCTGCCTTTTAGCCGAAATTGCATTAGCCAGCAAACTAAATGGCCAAACTCTTGTCGATCGACTGTACGCCATTTACAAGACCTATGGAGTCCACCGCGAAGGACAACTGTCCCTCAATTTTAAACCTGGTAAAACAGGCACTGAAGAAATCACTCGCTGGATGACCCATTTAAGAAATCATCCCCCAAGACACCTATGTGGAAAGACAGTGCTACTTGTTGAAGACTACCTCACTAGCCAGCAACACAATCTCGCAACAGGAACCCTAAGCCCTCTCTCTCTACCCACATCTGATGTTCTTCTGTTTCGTTTTGAAGGAGGCAGTCGTCTTGTAGTTCGTCCATCAGGCACGGAACCTAAAGTAAAACTCTATGGCTCTGTTTGCCTACCGCCAAACATCAAATCGTTAAATGAAGCCATTCATAGCTGTGATGCTCTGTTAAAAGAATTTCTGTCTTCAGCAAAACGGGATCTACAACCGTGAGATTGGCCTTTATCTCAGGTGCTACTGGAGGCCTTGGTCGAGCACTTGCTTCTCTGCTTGCTGCTAAAAAGATCCCCTTATTTCTTACTGCCCGCGATCCTGTAAATCTTCAAGAACTTGCGAACTCTTTAAGTACCCAAACACATGTAGAGTGGGTATCTGCAAACCTCATTTCAGAATTGCCTTTAATTCTCCAAGTCATTGAAGAAAAGACCCCCGATCTTATTATCAATAATGCAGGATTTGGTCTGTATGGCTCTGTTGATGAATTAAACGAACACATCGAGATGATCGATGTCAACGTCAAAGCCCTGGTTGCGATCACCAAAAAGGCAGCTCAAACATTAAAAGCAATGCACCAAACGGGAACCATCTTAAATATCTCTTCTGCAGCTGGGTATTTTTCTATTCCCTATTTTGCCACCTACTGTGCTTCAAAGGCTTTTGTACGTATCTTTTCAGAAGCGGTTGATGAAGAATTGTCTCCAAGCGGTATCCGAGTCCTTGTTGCTTGTCCGGGACAAATTAATACTCCTTTTTGTCAACGAGCCTCAAAGGGAGAGTGGCAATATCCTAAAGGTCCATCAATGTCACCAGAACGCACCGCTCACTTACTCTGGAAACAGATTATCAGGGGAAAACGATGTGCAATCATCGATTTACGATACCGCCTTGCCATAACACTGTCTGTCTTATTTCCCAAAAAATGGTTACAAAAAAAGCTAGCTGCAACAATCTTAAAGAGAATTAAACAAGATGATTAATACGAGTTTTAGATAAACCATTTATCTAAAACTCCCGTATTTTTTAAAAGCGCAACTGGATTCTTTTACGATCTCCTAAATCAATCAATTTTGGTTCCCTACTTTCGCTGATCTCTACAATTCTATTCTCCGTTACCGGATGAATCACCTCTAATCCTCTGATGTGGTCACAAGTGATATCTACTAATAGTTTTCCGCTGCCGCTATCAATGACCGTCTTACCATTACTAAACCAAAAATTCCCATCCCCGCTCCTAACAAGATAATCAATCGTAGCCACTCGGTAGAGCCCATTTTTATTAAGAGGTTGATCATTGATAAAAATCTCCCTGACTCGCTGACCAGGTTGGCTTCCAGAATCATACACTACTCTCATGCCAGAATAGTGGAGATAACATCCATTTCGATCTTCTAGTTTAGACAGGGCATGCTCAACTGCATGGTACAAATTTTTACCTGAAATCTCTGTCAATACTGCAATATTTCCAAATGGCAACTCTTGCTGTATATCACTACGGGTCAATCCATAGCCACTAGGATAATCTCTACCACCTCGAATAGCTCCTGCATTGATGATCCCTATATCTGCGTTATAGATCTGACGTAAAGCATCTGTAACTAAATTGGCAAAGGCATTCTCCTCCTTACGGACGCCCTTTGTCGACATAAACACCGATGTCTTCCCAAGCTCCAAAACCATTTTAGCTTCTACGTACTCTCTAAATTCCTCCACTTTTGCTTTAATACCCTCGTCTGAGGTATGGCCATGATTAGGTATTAGCTGATAACAAGGATAAATACTTGTTCTAATACGATCTCCTAACTGTTTTTTTTCTACATTGAGATCAATTCTTCCCAAAAATTTACCATTCATTCCACTCTTAAAAATAAGAGTATCTCCTTCGATAACTGCCATTGGCTCGTGATCATGCCCCCCTAAAATCACATCGATTTCAGGCACATTACGCGCTAACAACATATCCTCGGCAATATTTAGATGTGTCAACGCTATCACTACATCAGCGCCTTTTTTCTTTAATTGATGAACTGCTGCCTGAGCACTTAAGATTATCGGAGCGATAATGATTTCTTTAGACGTATTAGATACTTCCATGGTTTCTGTTGTCGTAAGTCCCATCAATCCAAAATTGATTGTCCCAATCTGAAATATCATCGTTGATTCTGTATTAGCGAAAGGATGCCCTGTATGTATATCCAGAACGTTAGTGCCAAGCCATATAAAGTTTGAGTCTCTGATTCTCTCTTCTAATATGTCTAATCCAAAATCAAACTCGTGATTCCCAAACGTCACAACATCAATTTCTAGAAGATTAAAAATATCGATCATATGCTTCCCTTGATACAAACTGGAATACACTGAAGGAGAAAGAAAATCTCCATTGACAGCTGTGATATACCGATCCGCATTCCTGCGTTCTCTATCAAGCAGCGTTTTTAATCCTGCAACACCAAGATGACCATTTTGCGGGTTGATATCATAGATATCATTAAATGTAAGGATGGTTAACTTAACAGATTCAATAGAAAACTGTTGCTCTGCATAAAGAGCGTGAGCTACAAATACAAGCACCCCAATCCAAATCTTTCGCATCATCACTCCAGAAAAATAGTCTGTAAATGGCGACTTTTTATCAGGTTTTCTGATTAAGAAAAAAGATTTTTTTACACTGAAAGTTTTGAAGGGTACTTAATCCGCATGTGATGAGCAATAATCAGCGTCTTCACCATGGTTTTTTTTATGATTGAAAGCTCTTCAAAAGAAAGTTTGCAATCATCAAATTGTCCATCATCGATCTTTTCCTTAACGATACGATCGACTAGTTTGATAAGAATCTCCTCGCTGATTTCATCAAGAGAACGAGTAGTCGCTTCAACAGAATCGGCGATCATGATGATCGCTGATTCACGAGTTTTAGGTTTTGGTCCTTTATAACGAAACTGCTTTTCATCTACTTGTGTTGCATCTTTCCCAGCAAGTTCCACCTGCTTACAATAGAAATAATAGACAAGACTCGTTCCATGGTGCTCTCGAATAATGTCGATAAAACTCAATGGAAGATGATGTTTTTTTGCTAAGGTTTCTCCCTCCGTTACATGTGCCATAATCACTTGTGCCGATTCACGAGGAGTAAGGAGCTGGTGAATATTAAACCCTCCAAACTGATTCTCGGTGAAATAATGAGGGTTAAAAAGCTTCCCAATATCATGATAAAGCGTTGAGACCCGACAGAAAAGACCATTAGCATTGATTGCGTGTGCAGAAGATTCTGCTAAATTACCAGCTACAAGACAATGCTGATAAGTACCCGGCGCCTCAAGGCTTAATCTTCGCAGGAGAACATGATTTGGATCTAACAATTGCATCAAGGTAATATCAGTAAGCAATCCAAAAAAAGACTCCAATGTTGGCAATATGCATACTACAGTGACAGCTGTGATAAACAATGATACAAATGAGGTCAATACATCCCCAAAAAGCCCTTTTGATAAAAAGGTCTTGCCAGCAAGATCAAAAGCTATGACCACTGGAAGAGAAATTAAGAACAATCTGGCACACACAGCGAAAATCTGCGATCGTTTACGCATACGTCGCGAACAAAGAATAGCAGCAATCCCTGTCACAATATTGATCGATAAAAATAAATCAAACTGAAATGCCGAGGCTAAAGAAAGCGTCATTACAATAGAAAGAAGAGCCGTGACAAAGAGAGCTATTTCAGTGCCAATCAAGATGCAGAGAATTAAGCTGGCAAAGGGCAAAAAAATCGGGTAGTGAATGTATGGCAACAATATATTGCCTTGATGAAACAGAAAATATTCTACCAACTTGGAAAGCGTTAAAGTAACGATGACAATAGTAACGAGTAACGTAAGCTTTGAAAGTGAAGCTAGTAATTCAGGAATACGAATCTTTAAATACCCAATTGAGAGCACTACGAAAACAAGCGCAAGAAGTAGACTACCAACAATTGTCGTAGGTTCCCATTGTTTACGCTCCTTAGCAAAAGCTTCCTTCATGG
The DNA here is from genome assembly GCA_018333475.1 of Simkania sp. Lineage (GTDB taxonomy): Bacteria > Chlamydiota > Chlamydiia > Chlamydiales > Rhabdochlamydiaceae > JAGXTH01. Next base: position 21,197 of record JAGXTH010000054.1, read on the forward strand.
CATTTAGCATGGAGAGATGTCGCTCAGTCACCCTTTCTCCCGGTTCAATAATAGGGCTTCCTGCATCGATTACGGAATATTTTAATGGGATTGTTTCTTGTACCCTTTCTCTTAAAAGCCGTTCCGTTGAAATATCTTGATGAAAACTCCATGGTTCAAGACGAAACCACTGGATGAGAAATTCTTGTGCATCCGAAAAAAGATCTGGCGAGAGGTTTTTCTCTCGTATCATCCTCCAAAAATCTTCCGAGATATTAAGCTGCTCAAGAGCTTCTTTGGAGGGCATCGGTTCGACGTTTCTTACCGACATCTTTAACTGTTTCATTTTTTGCAGCGTTCGATAATCAGTAAATCGCATCTTTAGTAAAGCTGCATCAAGATGGTGCGCACCCTTAAGCATTTGCTCAAATGTTGCCTGAGACATTTGTTGTCTCCAGTGCTCATCCTCAACTAAAAATCTTTCCAATCTCCTAGTGCACTCTTGCAGCACCTTTTCATCAATACGGTAAATTTCACCAATGTCTCGTACAGCCTGTTGTCTCAAGATCTGCGTCGCATCTTCATCGGCAAAGGAAAAAGAGGTTTGCGCAATCACATACCGCTCTGATTGAGTTCCTCTTTCAAGAATTTCAAATCTTTCCTCACGCGTATGCAAAAATACGGCAAGCACAAGGACTAGAAGAATAAAAAGAAGAAACCTTCGGAATGCTCCTGACTGACCCCAATTGGGAAAATAAAGAACCCTAAGCTTTGAAGACATTCAAATTCCTGTTTACATACATACTACCATATAAGCATATTAACCTGAGATTTGGGTTCATTTTTTTTAAGATCTGAGTGATTTTTTTAGGAGTCTAGCCGATGACACGATTTAAAATAAAAAATATCAGCTCAACCTGATCCCTAAAAACAAAAGCTAAATCTCAGGCAATTAATAGTGATTTCTCTTATAATGAGGGGGCTATGTCTTACCAAGTAATTGCGCGAAAATATCGTCCGAGAACCTTTGCAGAAGTCGTTGGACAGCGAGCCGTTGTTACTACGTTAAAAAACAGCCTTATTCAAGAAAGGACGGCCCATGCTTACCTTTTTTGTGGCTCTCGAGGAACGGGTAAAACTACTTTAGCTCGCTTATTGGCTAAAGCTCTAAATTGTGAGAAAAGATCTCTGGAGGGGGAGCCCTGTGGAACTTGCCAAAGTTGTATGGCCATAGTAGCAGGAAGATCTCTCGATGTTTTAGAAATTGACGGAGCTTCTAACCGTGGCATAGATGATATCCGACAAATTAATGAAACAGTCGCCTACGCTTCTTCCTCTGGTAAATGGAAGATCTATATCATTGATGAAGTACACATGCTGACCAAAGAAGCCTTCAATGCTTTGTTAAAAACTCTTGAAGAGCCTCCTAAGAACGTAAAATTTTTCTTTGCAACCACAGAATCCCAAAAAGTTCCTGAGACAATTCTAAGTCGCTGTCAACGTTTCGAGCTCTGTCGTATTGGAGAAGAAGAGAGCGTCCAAAAATTATTGACTATCTGCCAAGATCTTCAAAGAGACGTCGATATTGGAGCCCTTCGTCTTATAGCGCATCGGTCTAATGGGGGACTTCGTGATGCCGAATCCATGCTGGATCAGATCTTAAGCTACACTCAAGACAAAATCGATACAACAATGGTTGCGGACCATCTAGGCCTCCCACCCCAGCGTTACTTTTTTGCCTTAGATGCTCATTTTGCTAAAGCAGATAGTTCCTTTGCCATTACCCTTACAGAGGAGCTCTTTGAGGCAGGTTGTGATCCGACACTATTCCTTGAGGGATTATCTGAACATTATCGTCTTTTACTAGTTCTCAGCTATAATCCAAGTCAGCTTGAAGGGAAATCCTTTTCTTGGCTTGATGCTAGCACAAAACGCTCCTACTCTGCATCATCCTCATTCTATACCACTGAACAATGCCTTTTCATCTTAGAACATATCGTAGAATGGCTTCAAAAAATCAATAAAAGTCCTTACCCTAGACTTGTTCTAGAAATGGTTCTTATAACCATCTTACGTAGCCGCTACCGACTATCTCTTGATACACTCGTCCATCGTTTGACTCTTTTAGAAAAAAGCCTCAGCCCAACAGAACCAATCCAAGATTTCCATCAACAAACTCATACTCTTAGAGACCCTCAGAAAACTGTGGAACCTCCGCAAAATCAGGAATGCACAACAAGACACCTTTCTATATCTCAACAACAATCCCCTACTCCTAAGGAAAGTCAAAAAGTCATAGAACCTTTAGAAACACAAGCCCCTCTTGCTATTGATCAACTACGAAGACATGAAACAATCATGCGCTTTGCTGCAGTAGAACTTGAGGGAACAATAAAAAAATCACCCTGAAATTAAAGGATAACATCATGGGCAGCGGATTTGCCAAAATGAAAAAACAAGCACGTCTTTTAGAAGACCAAGTAGAAAAAATGCGTCTACAAATGCAGGCGATAGAGTTTACCGCCTCTAGCGCTGGTGGACTTGTAACCGTTATCATCAATGGAGAGAAAGAACTTAAACGTATCGATATTAAACCCGAATGTGTAGATCCAGAGGATCTCGAAGGCCTACAAGATTTAATCAAATCTGCTATGGATGCCGCTTATGCTAAGTTAAGCCAAGAAGCCAGTCCCATGGGCCTACCTGGCAACTTCTCTCTACCCTTCTGATTGAGGGGATTAGTTAACTACTATTTTCGAGCGATCCACTGTACGTTGACATCAAGAGTTGATATACCTGAGAGGCTTCCTTACATGCTAGAGCCTCCCTTGCTACACAAACAGCTTCGGTCACTGCAGAACCCCTGATCATTTTTTTTACCATGGGAAGATGCCTAGGAATTATCGAAAGCTCATTCACCCCTAAACCCATCAATAATGGCGCAAAAAGTGGCTGCGAAGCTATTTCACCGCAGACACTTATAGAACGCCCGTGCCGTTTTGCCTCTAGGATGGCAAATCGTATAAGACGTAATACTCCCGGATGGATAGGCTGATAAAAAACCTCCCGATTAGAATTCATTCGATCAATACCCAAAACATATTGAGTAAGATCATTTGTACCCAATGAGAAAAAATCACATACAGAAGCCAGTGCATCTGTAAGAAGCAATGCCGAAGGAACTTCTAGCATACACCCTATAGGAAGTTTTATGCGGTGAGGAATCCCTTCCTTAGATAACTCTTCGCTGACTTCTTCCATGATTTCACGAATCTGTCTCATCTCAGCCAAATCTGAAACCATTGGAACTAACAACCGAAGGTCTCCACTGACTCCCGCACGTAGAAGTGCTCTAAGATGCGTTCTTAACATCTTAGGTCTTCTAAATAAATAACGTACCCCCCTACAGCCAAGTAATGGATTCGCTTCTTCATTCCTTGAAGTTTCTCCGGGAATACGTTTATCTCCACCAAAATCAAAAAGCCGTATTACAATAGGTTTTCCTTGTAACTGAAAAATCGCTTTTGTAAAAAGTTTGAATTGTGCGTCTTCTGATAATGGATCATGAATAAGGTCAGAGAATAGTAGTTCACTTCTTAACAACCCTATTCCTTCTGCTCCTACTTTCGAAAGCATTGCTATTTCTTCAATAGTGCCCACATTAGCAAGTAAAGCGATCTGATGACCATCAGACGTCTCAGCGGGTAAACCTAATAAAGGCTCGAAATGTTCCTGCATCCGCATGGAACGGTATTGCTTTTTACGGTACCTGATTACCGTTTCCTTTTTTGGAGAGAGAATTACCTTACCAGCTGTCCCATCAACAATGATAAGTTGACCTTTTGCTCTATGAAAGGGTTCTATATCGATGTTTCCTATATAAGGTATACCCCGTGAACGTGCAATCAGTGCTGCATGAGATCCAGTTGCCCCTCTTGCTGTGACAAAGGCAACAATACAACGCGTTTGAACAGAAGCTGTCATAGAGGCATCGATCTCATCTACGACTACAACTGAATTCACAGGAGCTTCTTGTAAAGCTCTCTTAGGGTCCTTTCGTAAATGTCCTAACACTCTCTTGGAGATATCCATTACATCGACTAATCTCTGCTGAAAAAATGCATCTGCCTTATGCGAGAATTGCACTAGAAATTCCTGCATTGTCGTTCGGAATACTGATTCTGTATTGAAAAGCTCCCGTCGAATTTTTCCTTCCACTTCATCAGTAAGAACAGGATCCCTCAACATTTCTAAGTGAGCCCTGATAATGCTCACGGCTTCTTGTAGCCCTTCCCCCGCTAAGGAACATTGTAAATGTTCTAAATCTGCCCTTGAAAGTGCAACGGCTTTACGGTATCGATCGATCTCTCTATCAATCTGATCTGCTGTAATCGCAAACTTTGGAACCTCTATTTCTTCTTTTTCCTTAGGCAAGAAAACAATACCGATAGCCACTCCATCACTTAAAGAAGTCCCCTGAAAAACCAATTCTTCACTTTTCTCCGTACTAGAGTAAATAGAAAGGGAAGAAGTGTTCATAGAAAATCCTACTCACTAGGTTTTGATAGCGCCATTACAATCTTCAATAAGGTTGCCTTAGCGTCTTTTCCCTCAATGGCCAGTGTTAAAACAGCACCACATGGCGCCGCTAAACTTAATAGACTGATGATACTTTGGGCATCGATAGTACGCTGATCATACGTGATTCTAGCCTTAGATTGCGACCGTTGTAAAATCTGAACAACCTCCATAGCTGGTCTAGCATGAAGACCCAGGGAAGTTTTTACGATTATCTCCTGCGTATACTTCATGGCGCAGCAATCCTCATGGTTGAATATCTATCTAACATGTCTTTGATGAGCTGATCATGTATCTTTTCTTGTAAATGTTGCCCGCGAAAGCGAATTCTATGCATCCTAGCAATAGTCTCTACTAAGAGAGCCATATCGCGACTAGGTTTTACAGGCAGCGTATAGTAAGGGATTAACCTGCCATTAATAGCATACATTCTTTCATCGAGGCCAATCCGATCATAAAAATGCCTTGTATTCCACTCTTCAAGATGTACGATCATATCGATTTTTTTGGCCTCTCGTACATAAACAGAACCATAAAGTTGTGCAATATTAACTATCCCAATCCCGCGAATTTCCATAATATGCCGCGTTAATTCAGGACCAGACCCTTCGAGAAATTCTCCCTCTTTAATGCAAACACGCACAACATCATCAGCAATCAGACGATGACCCCTTTCAATTAGACTCAGAGCTGCCTCGCTTTTGCCTACTGAAGAATTTCCTCGGATCAACATTCCCAATCCAAAGATTTCAATCAAGGTCGCATGCAGTGCAATCGTTTCTGAGAGTCCCTCATAAAGAAAGAAGGTAAGTCGATCTACAAGATCCATTGCTTGCATGTCTGTAGAAAACAATGGGACCGAGTGTTGATTACACAACCCTTCTAAGTCCTTGGGAATGGACAAATCTCTAGCAATAATGATCGCTGGGGTACTAGGAGTGAGAAGTTGACTCATACGAGCACATTGAACAGATTTCTCTAACGATGCAATATAGTTAAGCTCTGAGGCCCCTAAGACAAGAATCCTTTCCCCTGTATAGTTATTAAGTTGTCCCGCTAAACAAATACCAGGCCTTTGAACTTCCGGAACTGTGATAGGGCGACATACTCCATCTCCCCCACCTCTTAAAACTAGATTTAAGGCAGACCCATACTGCGTGAACATTTGCTCAACTAGATACATGCAAAACGCTCCAGCTAAACGCTCTCGACCACCATTTAACTATCCCCTACACCAAGACAAAAAAACCTCATTGAAGTATTTGGATTGTGGAGTAAATTGTAGAGTGGCAGTCACTTTTCCTTAAAGCTTATTTTTATTAGCTTTGAGTATTGAGAAAACCAAGGTTTTGTTACGATGACATCTGAACACAAATCAAGCTAAAAATTAGGGGTATCCTGTCTATGCGTCATAGCAAAATACTAATCATTGGTGGAGGGTTCGGGGGACTAAATGTTGCAAAAGATCTTAAAAATTCGAACAAAGACATCCTCCTTATCGACAAAACAAACCACCATCTTTTTCAACCCCTTTTGTACCAAGTCGCCAGTGCTGCTCTTTCCCCTAATGATATTGCCATTCCTCTACGTGAAATTCTACGCTCTAATGACAATGTCAGCGTTATCATGGGAGATGTAGTCTCTATAAAAAAAACAGAAAAACAAGTTCTTCTTGGTAATGGTGAAAGAATAGGTTACGACTATCTTGTTCTGGCCGTTGGCGCTCGTCATTCCTATTTCGGCCATGATTCTTGGGAACCCTTTGCTCCAGGGCTAAAAACCATTTCTGATGCGATCAATATTCGCCAACACATACTCCTCTCTTTCGAAAAAGCGGAACGTCTTGATAACTTAGCTGAAAGCGCTAAGTATTTGAATTTCGTGGTGATCGGTGGAGGCCCTACCGGTGTAGAGATGGCCGGAGCTATCGCTGAGATAGCCTACAAGACTTTATTCAAAAATTTTCACCATATCAATCCGGCCTGTTCCAAAATTTATCTCATTGAAGCCTTGCCTTTTATCTTGCCAATGTACTCTCAAAAACTCTCCTTACGCGCAAAAAAAGATTTAGAAAAACTCGGGGTTATTGTCATCACTGGTAAAAAAGTCACAGATATCACAGAAAGTGGTGTTCAACTAGAAGATGAATTCATCGAATCAAGCAATGTGATCTGGGGAGCCGGAAACCAAGCCTCACCTCTTCTAAAAACACTCGAAGTAGCTCTTGATCGCCAGGGCCGTGTTATTGTGGAACCAGATCTTTCGATCCCAGATCATCCCGAAGTATTCGTTATTGGCGATGCAGCCTGCTCTATCGGAAAACATGGGAAACCTCTTCCAGGAATAGCCCCAACAGCTATGCAACAAGCTCATTACGTAGCTAAAATCTTACGCGATGAAATTCCTAAAACAGAAAGGAAACCTTTTACCTACCTCGATAAGGGGTCCATGGCAACAATAGGAAAATTCAAAGCTGTAGTAAGCATTGGCAATATCGAATTTGCTGGATTCCTAGCTTGGGCTGCATGGTGCTTTATCCACATCCTGTACCTTATCGGCTTTCGCAATCGCTTAAGTGTAGTGATTGGATGGGCATCTATGTACTTTACGTCTCATCGTGGAGCTAGACTTGTCTATCGATCCATTGAAGAAGAGATCCCTAGTAAGCTTCCGTGATCTACCAAAATCACCCAGCATTATGGATCGGTGGACTGTTATTCATCGCCGTTGCATCTGCTTTCGGTTGGGGTTTTTCCCTGCTTCCCTGGGTTATCTTACTCATTTATCCATGGATTAAACAGCGTAACTGGCCTCATCTATTTCTTGCATTTTTGATGATGACCGTCACCCATGCGTATACCAAGACAACCTTGCCCATACCCCTTGTAACCCCCCAGGCACACGGCATCGGTTACTTTTCTCTTTCAGATATCCGCCGAGATGAAAGCCCATTTGGCAAACAGATCGTTTATATAGGCACCATGAGATATTTTGAAACTGACCAGGGTGAAATAGCTAAGCAACTCCCCTGCCGCATCTACCTTAAAAAAACTAATAATCGACCCATCGCCAATTGTCACTATCTTATTGAAGGCACCTTGACTGGAAAACAGCAACAAATTTTTGTTTGTAAGCCAGATCATAAGCCCTGGCTACCAGTATCGGGTTCTTTTTCTTCAGCTGAATGGCGTTATAAAGCCAAAAAAAAAGCTCATCTTTACTTAAAGAAACATTTTTCAGGCTCGCGCTGTCTTGCTCTATTTTCTGCTTTAACTCTTGGATCTATCGAAGACCCCCAACTCGTTAAAGAGTTTCGCAACCTTGGATTAAGTCACATCCTAGCGATTTCCGGTTTTCATTTTGCCCTGAGCGCCGCTTTCCTTTTGCTGATATTACGCCCCTTTTTTTCAAAAAAAATCGCCTCTTTTTTAGCTTTGCTCTTACTGAGTTATTATGCTTTCTTTCTAGGAAACTCTCCCTCAGTGCTCAGAGCATGGGTAGCTATTTCTCTCTTCTTAGTTGGATACCTTGTGGGATTACGTACAAGTGGGCTGAATGCCCTAGGCCTTGGATTGATTATAGAACTGCTTTTTGATCCGTTATTGATCTCTCATTTAGGTTTTCAGCTCAGCTTTCTAGCTACTGCAGCTATTCTTCTACTCTATCACCCTTGTGATACTCTTTTACAAAAGCTCTTTATACCAAGACCTCTGAAAGAATTAGAAAGCATGACCCTTGTCAATCGCCATTTCTACCTACTATCTTCCTATCTACGCAAAGCACTTGCTCTAAATGCAGCTGTTCATCTTGTCATATTGCCAGCATGCCTGCTGCATTTTCGAAACTTCCCGCTACTTAGCTCCCTATATAATCTTTTTTACCCCTTACTTATCTCCCTAAGCATGATAGCCCTTTTAGCGGCTTCTATTATCGATCTATTACTTCCTTGGCTCGGACAAGGATTCCATCACCTCAACCTTCTTTTTACAGATACTCTCTTAAGAATGATTGCCAATCCACCTATCGTATGGACTCTTTATGGACCTAAAGAACTCTCTATTTCTTGGATATTTTCTTTATGGACTCTATGTTTATTTCTATTTTTTACACGCATAGATAGTCGTCCCTGAAGAATAGACTTTCAAGAGCCGCTGATTAGGCGGCTTGTTCTAACAGCCCTATTTTCCAAAATCCGGGCAGAACTACATTTCCGATCCACCCCAAAATTTTGATGCAAAACAGCCTCAGTTTCCTGAGGATGGTTCGGAAGTTGTGGGCAACCGCCACAAGAGTGGCATGGATTTGATCGCCGAT
>JAGXTH010000055.1 GCA_018333475.1 Simkania sp.
CGGTTCATCAGCAAGTCTTAACTTTACGAACGGTATAACTCATACGGTGGGTATAACAACGGTTCTTGGAACTATCAAGACAACGACCTCTGCAGCTGGAATCAGTTTTGGAGCAACGACATGTAACACAGGGTCATCTTCTTTAGTGACACCAGCGGGGACAGTTGCTATTGGAGCTATCACTCTAAATGGCAATGCTTCGATCGATACGACAAATGGAGGAGGTTCTCCTACGGGCAGCTCGATAACTTTTTCTAGTACGATTAATGGAGGTAATGCTCTCACATTGGCAGTAGGCGGATCTAATATCTCTTTTGACGGGATCATAGGTGGAACAACACCACTGAGCATACTAACCATATCGAGTGCAAATAATGTCGCAATGTCTGTTGTCAATGCATCTTCCATTGTGCAAAGTACAGGTACGGGAACGACAACCTTTAATGGAGCTATTCATACAACAGGAATACAGGGAATTTCATTGACGGGAACTGCGTTCACGATGAATGCAGCTGTGACGACAACAAATACGGGGCCCCTTTCGATCTCACACACAGGTGTTTTGGCGTTTGGAACAGGATTAATACATACAATCGATGGAATATTTTCTGAATCAGGTGTGGGAACGACGAATTTAGTTGGAACGATCAATACCAATAATCAAAACATTTCTTTCGGGACAGCAACGACATTGACTGGAACAGCAACCCTTAACACAAACACTGGGGCTGGAGATATCATTTTTTCCAACACAGTGACAGGTGTGCAAAATTTAGATCTGACCACAGGGCTTGGGAATATTACTTTAAAGGGCTCTGTGGGTGCGGCAAGGCTCAATACGCTCACAATCAATACGGCGAATAATGTAACAGCCGATGCGCTTACACTTTCGGTGTTTAATCAAATAGCAGGAACTGGAATAACGACGTTTAACGGTCCAGTCGATCTCAACAATGCCTTAGGGCTTACAGTTGTAACGAAAAATATAACATTCAACAATACTTTAAACACGACATCTGGCGGGGGCGCAAGTATTCAAGTCAATGCAGGTACCCTTGTCCTTTCTCCGGCTGCGACCTTTACGCTTGATGGTGCGTTTACGCAAAGTGGCACAGGATCTGTACAAGCGGCTAATTCCATTACGACAACGAATAATACGATCCAATTTAATGGAGCAGTCGTATTAACAGGCTCTGCGGTGTTAAACACGGGAACGGGTATTGGAGATATTGTATTTTCTAGCACTGTTGATGGTGCTAGTGCGCTGATATTGGCAGCAGGAACTGGCAGTATCACTATTGCAGGTGCTGTTGGAAGTTCTACGCGTCTTGGTGCCTTAACTATTGCCAGTGCTACTAATGTGACGACTGCGGGGATTAAAGCATCTTCGATCAATCAAACAGTTGCCTCAACAGGAACAACATCTTTGATAGGAACGATAGATTGTAACGGTTCTTTTGGTGTCCAACTTCTGGGTTCTACGATCACAGTGAATGGATCTCTGATCACGGCAAGTGGACCATTCAACATCACAAATTCGGGGACACTGAACCTAACAGCAGGTGGTTCGACGTTGCTAGGTGCTGCTTTTACACAGAGTGGTGGGGGAGCAGTCAATTTTTCTGGGACTTTGACTAGCAATAATGCAGCGATTTCATTCACCAATAACATGACGTTAACTGGAAGCTCTACGATCAATTCTGGGCCAGGCATGGGATCGGTGACACTTTCTGGCACAGTGGATGGAGCTGCAGCTTTGACAATTGCAAGCGGGATAGGTAATACCTTTCTTAGCAGTGCCGTAGGCCCTTCGATAACGAGTATTACGTTGAATTCAGCTAATAATATTACAACGCAGGCTATCACGGCAGGGTCGATTTCTCAGTTAGGTGGAGCAGGAACAACCACATTTAATGGCAATCTCATCACGAATACTCCTTATGGAATCAGTTTGACGGGGGCAAACTTTATCTTTAATGGCAACGTTACTACTACTGGCAACGGTCCTATGAGTATCAATCAATCGGGCACCTTGACGCTATCTTCAGGCTTTGTAGGAACAATCGGGGGCTCTTTTGCTGCTTTGGGATTGGGAACGACATCATTGGCCGGGCAAATTACAGCGGGCGGAACTCTTTCTTTTATGGGACCGATCACAGTTGTGGGGGCAAGTCCATTACTTAGTACAGCCGCAACTTCACAAAACATCATTCTTCTAGGGACGATAGACGGTTCCGGTAATCTGACTCTTTCGGCGGGCGGGGGGAGCATTAGCTTATCTGGTGCTGTAGGATCTAATATTCGTTTAGGAACGCTCACTTTTGAGAGTGCTTTGAATGTGACAACTGGAGAGATCACCGCAGGTGCCATCGTTCAATCACAGGGAACTGGAACGACGACGTTTAATGGTGCTCTTAATACGAACACGTCATCAGGCATCGCATTGAATCTTGTAAATCTCACTCGTAATGCTTCGATCACAACAACCTCTACTGGTCCTCTAGCGATTACTAATAGTGGGATATTCACATCGACTGCACCTGGTTCTATGACAATTGATGGTGCTTTTTCACAACGCGGTGGAGGATCTACTAGCATAGCAGGAATGCTGACGACGAATAATCAACCGATTTTGTTTACCAATGTACTTAACTTATCGAATGATACTACTTTGAGTTCTGGTACGGGAGTAGGTGATATCACCCTTTTAGGGAATGTCGATGGAGCGTATGCATTGACCCTGACATCTGGAGGAGGGAATATCTTACTTGCAGCTTCTATCGGAGCTGGTACTCCTCTTTCAGCATTGACCTTTACTAGTGCAAATAACATCACTGCAACAGCGATAAATGCCAATAGTATCTTACAGAATTCTGGCACAGGGATAACGACATTTAATGGGGGGGTGACGACAAACACAAGTGGGGGGATCTCACTGACTGGAAGAGCCTTTCAATTCAATAATATTGTGACGACGACAAGCGCAGGCTCTTTTACATTGATCAATTCAGGAACTGCATCTTTTGGAGCTGCATTGAATTTAGGGGGGGCATTTACTCAGACAGGGGGAGGGGGCATATCGCTTGGGGCAAATATCACGACAAACAACGGCTCTATTTCGTTTGCAGCACCAGTGACATTGACCGGAGGTGTTGTTTTAAACAGTGGAGCTGGATCCGGAAACATCACATTATCCAGCACGGTGGACGGAACTCAAGCGCTAGCTCTTAGTGGAGGTGCTGGCAACATTACCATCGCAGGATCTATTGGAGCATCGACTCCCTTAGCTTCGCTCACAGCTGTAAGCAATAACATCACTTTAGGAAACATTGGTGGTAACTCAATAGGTATTACGGGATCCACTAATTTGACAGCTACAACCAACCTCACATTGAATGGTACAACCTACTATGCCAATACGCAAAATTATAGCGCAGCGACTAATAACATCAATGCGGGTGCTCTGACAACGTTTACGAGTTTTTCTAGCCCCATTTCCTTTACGGGAACAGTACAACTTAGTGCGGCGACTAATCTCAATGTGAACAGTGTTGGTGGCAATATCACAATAGGGGCTCTTCGCGCAGGGACTAATGGAGGTCAATCTGTTACCCTCAATAGTGGAACCGGGACGATCAGTCTGCTGAATGTGGGCACAAGAGGCAATGGAGAGTTTTCCTTACTGTCATTGACAGGTGGTAATATATTGCTGCATGGTTCGAATATTTTTACTAATGCGATTTCCTTCTCATCTACAGTAGGCTATTCGATTTTTTTAGGTGGTCACCTGACTACGACAAGCGCAATCACTTTTCCAATTCCTGTTGTCCGTGACACTGTATTGAATGCAACATTGATGTCTGGAGGAGGAGATATTACCTTCTTGGGTGCTCTAGATGGAGATGCAAGTTTGACTCGCAATCTCACAATAGTTGCTGGAACGGGAAATGTAATTTTTACAGGAGCTGTTGGAGGTGTAAATCCTTTAAATAGTTTAACGATTTCAAGCGCATCCAACATCACTGCAAATGCGATCACAGCGGGTTTGATCACGCAAAGTACCGGAACAGGAACGACGACGTTCAATGGAGCGCTCACTACTTCTATGATCTCTGGCGTAAATCTTACAGGCAATGCATTCACTTTTAATAATGCAGTGTCGACCTCAGGCAGTGGGACTGTACTCATCGCCAACAGCGGCACATTGTCCTTATCATCAGGCGCTGTTTTTACATTAGCAGGCCCCTTTTTGCAAACGGGATCAGGAGGTATCACTCTTTCTGGATGTCAGATCACAAACACGACAGATAATCTTTCCTTTATAGGGCCGGTGACACTCACAACAGCAACGACGTCGATATTGAATACAGCAATAGCAAATAGATCCATTACCTTTAATAGCACGATCGATGGTTCTGGGCATTTAACGATGGCAGCAGGAACAGGAAATATATCTCTTCTAGCTAATACAGGGGATGGCATTCGAATAGGAGCCTTTACAGTGACAAGTGCAACAAATGTCATTGTGCAAGATCTCATTGCGGCATCGATGAGTATTACAGGATTTACTGGAACGCTAACGTTGAATGGAATGACTAACACCAATAGTGCCTTGGGGATCATCCTTACCGGTAATAATATCATTCGCAATGGTGGAATCACGACGACAAATGGGGGAAATCTTCAAACAACAAACACAGGGACTATTACAGGAAACTCCTCTCTTCCGATCGATATCGACGGGAGCAACCTGCAACTAGGAACAGGGCCTCTCAATTTTCAAGGGAGCGTGATTGCTCATACAGGGCGCATCGAATACCATGCTAATCCCTTAACTTTGATTGGTCCATCTTCGTTTACGAGTCTTGCAGGTTCGATCCAGTTTTTCAGCCCTGTCAATGGTACGCAATCTCTAAACCTTAGTGCCGGGACGGACATCACATTCTCTGGGGCCTTGGGTAATACAATACCCCTTAGAGATGTGGTGATTAGCACTGCAAGAAATGTATCCATGCAGGCTTTGAGCGCAGCATCGATTACACAAGTAACAGGAACTGGTACGACAACGTTTAATGGAGCTATTTCAACAACAGGAACGACGGGGATTGTGATCTCAAACAACGCCATTGTACGAGGTGGTGCAATCACGACGACAAATGGGGGGCCTTTAACGCTTACGATTGGTAGAGCTGGATCCTTGGTAAGTACGGCGCCTGGAGCGATTTTTGTTAGTGGTGCTATTACACAAAATGGAACAGGAGTTGTGAATCTAGCTGGAACGATAGGGACGACGACGGCAGCTATTGCTTTCGCAGGTCCGATTACGATGATGGGAGATACATCAATCAATACAGGAATTGGTCCTGGTGGGATCCTATTGGGTAGTACCGTACAGGGAGCGTATCAATTAACGCTCGATGCGATCAGTGGTAATATTACTCTAGGTGATGCTCTCGGAACGAATACCACTCCTATTTCTTCATTAACTATTAATCATGCGGCCGATGTCTTGACACAAAGTATCTTTGCTGGTGCGATTTCTCAAGGGATTGGAATAGGAACAACGACTTTTAATGGCGCGCTTGCAACAAGTAACTCAAGTGGTATCACCCTTGCAGGGACGAATTTTACTTTTAATGCACCATTTACAACAACAGGCGGTGGAGCTGTAACCATCACGAATTCAGGGCTGGTCAATATCGCAGCGCCTGGAAATATAGCTGGAGGTCTTGTGATTAGTGGAATGGGAGCCTCGCAGCTTTCGAGTTCTATCATCGCAGGTGATGAAGTTTATGATTTAGAAAATTTAGGTATTTCAGGGAATGCATCTATTAACACTTCTGCAGCAGGTAAATTGGTCATGCTTCATGGGACAATCTCTGGAGCAGGAAGTCTTACGCTCTCTTCTGGGATTGGGGATATCTTATGTCTACAAAATATTACCAGCTTAGGAGCCCTTACAATTCCAAGTGCAGGGAATGTGACAATGCAGGGAATCTCAGCGGCTTCAATAACACAATCTGGAGTGATAGGAGCTACGATTTTCAATGGCGATCTTGTGACAAGTGCTCCTTTAGGGATCAATATTAGTGGTGCTGCAGTGACATTTCTTGGCAATGTGACGGCTGGGGGAATAGGTTCGATCACGATTGCCAATAGTGGGCTTTTGACAACGACACTTGGGAAATCATTGACTTCTGGAGGTTCATTAACACAGTCGGGATCAGGGAATGTCAATCTATCCGGTAATCTCATCGCCCATGGTGCAATTACATGGGGAACTTTGGCGGGACCTAATGGTGCAATCTCTTTGACGGGTCCTACGGCGATGAATACAGGAGGCAGTAGTGGGATAACTATTTACGAAACAATCGATGGAAACTTCCCACTTACACTCACTGCGGGCACGGGGGATATTCATCTGAATGCGGCAGTGGGTGCTACAACGCCCATCGGGGCTTTTCAAGTGGTCAGTGTTCATGATCTCAGTGTTGGGACAGTATCTGCTCTTTCTATAACCCAGAATTCTGGGACAGGGATGTTCTCAGTTGGCACAGTGTCGACATCTGGAGCTTTAAATACGACTGGGACAAATGGAATTACAGCAGTAGGAAATCATTTCTTTCGCCATGGAAGTTTAACAACGACCAATGGCGGTTCTGTCACAATCACCAACTCTGGAACTCTTACAGGGCAACTTGGAAATACTACATCGATCAGTGGATCATATATTCTCAATGGGACAGGGTCTCTTAGTTTTGCAGGATCAGTCACGGTAAAAGGTGCAATTTCATTTACGGAGCCCATCACACTTGTTGGAGATGGTAATGTAACATCCTCCTCTGGAGGCATCACTCTTGGGAACACGAATAACGGTGGATTGGAGGCATATAGTCTAACGATTAACGCAGGAGTGGGGTCTGTATCATTAGGTGCTATTGGCACAACAGCACCTATCGGCGATATCATGATCAACAATGCTAGCAATATCACTACTGCGATAGTAAATGCTTCCTCTTTTTCTGCGCCTAATTTTACTGGAATAGCTTCCTTTGGCGGTGCGGTTTCTACGACGAATACAACAGGGATAGTTTTGTCAGGCGCAGCAGTCTCTTTTAATGGCAATGTGATGACAATGGGTAGTGGGCCACTTACGATCACCAATAGGGGTCTTTTAACAATTGCCAATGGAGTAACGATCTCCTTAAGTGAAGCATTTAGTCAAACTGGGGTAGGAGGGACAGTTTCCTTTGGTGGATTGATCACTTCGCCAAGCTCGATTAGCTTTGCAGGGCCGATAGTTTTGAGCGCGGATTCTAGCATAGACACGAGCTCTGGCTTAGGAAGTATTAATATAGCTCAAACAATCAATGGAGCCCACAATCTAACTCTTGCGGCTACAACGGGAGTGATTGCAGTGCAAGGAGTCATTGGTGGAACAACACCTCCGACAGGATTAATACTACAAGGCTCTAATGGGATTACGTTAAGTAGCACGATGACGATTGGAGGTCCAGTTAGTGTGGTTTCTGCTAAAGGGACAACAACATTTGGCGGAGCTCTGACTGCTTCTGGAGATATAACGCTAGGTGTTGACGCTCTTACGCTCAATCGAGCAATCAAAACAATAGGAACAGGAAAGATTATCATCACAAATTCAGGGGATATGATACTTGGTTCCGGAGCGGTTCCGCTTATCTCTGCAACGACCTTTACTCAATCAGGAGGGGGCGGGGTTTCTCTTGGAATGAACATTATAAGCACGGGTAATCTGCAATTTGGTTCGAATATCTTGCTTACGAATTCCGTGACGATGGATTCTAATGGCGGCGCTTTGACCCTTGCTAATGTCGATGGAGCCTACAACTTGACGTTAGTTGCAGGAACTGGGTCAATGACTCTGGGAACGTTTGGTAGGTTAACCCCTTTAACGAATGTTACGATCCAAAGCGCGACGAATGTGACAGCAGGAGCCATGACCGGAGCCTCTCTTTCTTCATTCATACAGACGTCAGGATTGGGCTCGACACACTTTACTGGCGCATTGTCTTTTGGATCAGGGGGAATCTCACTTTCAGGTTCTCAATATGCTTTCGATGCTCCTATGACTACGAGTGGATCTGGAGCTGTATCGATTACGCATAGCGGGCTTCTTACCTTAAATTCTGGTGTAGTGATGAATCTAGGAGGTGCTTTTTCTGAAAGCGGTGCTGGTACTGTGACAACAGCGGCTCATATAACAACCTCCGGGCAAAAAATTTCTTTTGCAAACCCAATAACTCTCAGTGGTAACTCGGCTCTTAATAGCGCTGGTGGCGACATTATCTTATCTAATACAGTAAGCGGTGCTTTTGATTTAAACTTGGCTGCGGGTTCAGGTTTTATTCAGCTCAATGGGACAGTAAACGGGCTTGCGCATATAACGGCAAGCGGATCAAAGATCTTCCAAAACAGCTCTATTTCGACATTTGGTGCAGTACAAGAGACTGGGACTATCTACCTCTTAGGCAATATTACGACACTGGAAGACGATATTGTCTTATCCGGCAATGTGACAGTAGCCACATCCCCCATCACTTTGAGTGCAAACTCCGGCAATATTCATGTAATGGGCACGGTAAATCCTGATGTCTCTGGTCGTAGTTTCACAGCTTTGGCAGACAATGGGTCAGTGATGTTCGATGGTGCTGTCGGAGGGTTGATCCCCTTCAATAATTTTAAGGTGGGAGGCAATACGATCACGATGGGGAATTTGGGTGTGATCTCTCCTGGTGCGACAGGTACTACGGCGCTTACAGCAACAACAACGATCACATTTACTGGAACAGCATATGTCAACGGAATACAAAATTATACTGCTGGAACGAGCTTCAACTTTAATGCTGGAGCACCAACGACATTCACTTCGAGTGGTAAAGCAATTTCCTTTGCGACAGGTACGGTGATCCTTAGTGCAGCAAATGATCTCATTATCAACAGCAATGGAGGAGACATTGTTCTTTCAATGCTCACTGGAGATCCCATAGGAGGACAAAATGTCATCTTGAATGCGAGTACGGGTAACGTGACAGTGGCTGGCATGGGGACACCTGCTTATTACTTGCACGATGTCGAATTGACAGGGGTGAATGTTACTCATCCAGATAATATCTGGGCAGACTTGTTAACGATTAACTCCTCTATGGTAACGACGATCAATGCGAATCTGTGTGTTCCAGGAGTCGATCAAGTGTACAATGCTCCGGTTGTGATCTCTGGCACATCAATTACCATGACGACGGGAAATTTAACATTCAATCAATCTCTTGATGCCGATGGAGTGGATGTACGCCACCTTACAATTACAACAGCGGGAAGTGATGTTGTTTTTAATGGTCCTGTCGGTGGTTTAGCTCCTTTGGGCTCAATCACAATCAATCCTGCTGCAGATGTCACCGTGAATAGTACTTTCAATGTCGGTTCTTTGAGTCAAATAGGGGGTACAGGAACGACGAGTATTGGTGCAGGACTCACTTCGACAGCATCTGAAGGAATCAATATTAATACAAACAATATTGTCCTTTCTGGAGCTTTTTCTACTGCAAATGGCGGTCCGATGACGCTTGCAAATACAGGCGCATTAACAGCGACGAGTATAGCGGCAGCAGTGTCTGGTGCATTTACTTCGGGGACTTCGACTATCAGCGGGAACATAACGACGATAGATTCTCCGATCCAATTCACAGGAGGTGTAACACTCCGTGGAGATCTAGCTCTGAATAGCGTGGGCTTGACAGGTGCAAACATTTCAATGACGACAGTGGATGGTCCTAGCAACCTTACCTTAGTAGCGGGTGCTGGAGAGATTGCCTTTTCTGGAGCTATTGGTGGAATGACAAGACTCGGCAGACTAGTGATAGCCTCTGCAGGGAATGTAACGGCCTCAAAGATCATCAAAGCAACCTCTATTGTTCAGAATGGAGGTGCTGGGATAACGACTCTTGCGGATCTCGATACAAACTCAGCAGGTGGGATTCAACTCTCAGGACGTGGATTTAGCATCCATGGCACCTTCACTACAGCAGCGGGTGGTCCATTGATCATTACTAACAGTGGCAATTTATCGCTTTCTGCAATAACGCCCTCGGTCATTGCTGGGAATTTAACGCAAAACGGGATGGGAGAGGTGACTGAACTTGCAGGGTCTTTCACTGTTGGCGGTGCTATTTCAGTCTCCAGTGCTGTAACAGTTCCTGAGGCTACTACTCTAACGTTAGATACTTCGGCAAAGAATCAGAATATTACATTTTCCAATGCAATTACAGGACCCGGAAATCTATTGCTGAATGTAGGTGCAGGGGCTCTTACGATGAGTGGAAATGCTTCAAATCTCGGGCCTTTTTCAGTAGGGAGTGTCGGTGCTATAACAACAGGGGCTATCGAAGCTAGGTCGATTTTGATAACGGCTACAGGTAGCGCGGTTTTACATGGGAATCTTACGTCAACGGGTGCTATTTCCTTAAAGGGTACGACATTTACTATTACGGGCGTTTTGAATGCTGGAAAGGGTTTTACAATCAACAATAGCGATATTTTGCGGCTTACCACTGGGATGGGTTCATTAATTTCTGGAGGAGCCTTCACGCAAAGCGGCGGTGGAGTTGTTCAACTTTCAGGAGAGATCACGACTGTTAATCAAGATCTCTCTTTTGCCAATGCGATCAGACTAGAAGGCCCTTCTGTTCTTTCGACCTCTTCTGGAGCTGGCGATCTTACGTTATCCAGCACGATCGATGGTTCTTTTTCCCTAGATCTGACTGCTGGAAGAGGAGCAATTCACTTTGGAGACGCAATTGGATCAAATACACAGCTAGGCACTCTTACAATTCATTCAGTGAACGGCATTACGTATCCATTTGTTTCTACAACATCCCTTATGCAGTTAGATAATTCTGGGCCCACAATTATCAATGGACCACTGACGACAACAGAATCCTACGGGATTTCTTTTGTCGGCTCTGTCGTGACACAAAATGGGGATGTTACAGCTCTAGGAAAGGGTCCTTTTTCTCTGCAACATTCAGGAATGTTTAGTATGACCATGGGGTCGACAACAACGGTGACGGGTGGAGCTTATACTGACAGTGTACTGAGTACAGGCCCTCTCACTCTTGCCGGTTCGATTCTGACAACAAATTCTCCGATTTCGTTATTAGGGTCTGGATCTGTAACTCTTGGGGCTAACTTCACTGTGAATACAGGAGCTATTGGAGCTGATATTACCCTATCCTCTGCAGTTAACGGCGCTTATGACATGACTTTGATCGCACATGAGGGATCTATCCATTTTGGAGGCCCTCTTAATGTAGGCAATTTGACGATTACTTCTGCAAATAATGTCATGACTAATGCGATCACAGCAAAGACGATCACACAGGGAAATGGCTCTGGATCCACGCATTTCCAGGGGGCATTGAATACAAACACTGCAGGAGGAATAGCGCTTGTAGGTAACACATTCATTTTTGATGGTGGTGTGACCACGACATCTTCTGGATCTATTTCGATCACCAATACAGGTGAGATGGTAGCTAAGGGTGCTAGTAACTGGGATGTAGGCGGGTCATTTTCACAACTTGGGTCTGGATTGGTAACACTTAGTGGAAATATCACGACTGGTGGATCGATCTCCTTTACTGGACCCGTAATGGCATCAGGAACTCCACATCTTACTTCTGTAAATCAACCGATTACATTCTTAAATACACTTGATGGATCTGGAAGCGTGACCGTTGGAGCAGGATCTGGTGATATAACATTTAGCTTTGCCATAGGGGGACAGACAGAATTGGAAGCTCTTACGATCGCAAGTGCAGGCAATGTGACAACACAAGCGATCACTGCGGCCTCAATAATACAATCTGCTGGTAGAGGTACTTCTTTATTCGCAGGGGATCTGAACACTTCAGGGGCTGAGGGTATTAATTTGGCAGGCACTACATTTACATTTCTTGGAAATCTTACTACCAAGGCTTTAAGTCGGGGACCTATCAGAATCGATAATTCTGGGACTGTAACATTTTCCCATGGAAAAAGGATTTCCTCTGATGGAGCATTCCAGCAGACGGGAGCATCGGTTTTGATTGGGGGAAATCTCACGACAAAGCATGCAGCTATTTCCTTTACAGGACCGATTACAATCACTGCTTCTTCGATATTCAATTCTGGGGGTGGAGATATCACCTTTTCCAGTTCGATTAATGGAAGTTCTATCACTTCGCAAAACCTAATCTTTTCAGCAGGTACCACGGGAAATGTTACCCTTAATGCTATCGGGCAAACAACTAGGATAGGTGCATTAACTATCACGGGTTATAACGTAGAGCATTTAGGAAATACGTCTTGTCTTTCATATGCTATCACATCGACAGGGCTGCTTTCTTACGGCACCAAGGAAACCGCTGCCAATCTCGATACAAGCGGGATTGGAGGCATGCAGTTTTCTGTGTATGACACTTACCAACACGGTAATCTAACGACGATGAATGGTGGTCCGTTTGTTACCATTCTTTCAGGGGGAACAACAGAGGTAGTTCCCGGGAGTATATTTACAGTGGATGGCTCTTATACGGTATCAGGATCTGGAGTTCTGAGACTTGCTGGAACCCTCACGACTAATAACGCTCCAATGACTTTCAATGTGCCGCTTATTCTCACAGGAAACACTACTCTAAATAGCGGGCTTGGATCAGGGGACATTACATGGGCTCGCTCTATCGATGGTGATGGAAAGGCTAATCGGACGCTAACAGCGTCTACAGGTATTGGAAATGCCATATTTAGTGGAGCTATAGGTGCAACGACTTCCATCGAAGCCTTGAGTGTGACCGGAAATGCTATTCGGATCGACAACATTGGCTATTCTAGGGCTGGGGTGACTGGGGCAACGGCGCTTACTGCGGCCAATTTGATCACTTTCACTGGAACTACATATAATGGGGGTAATCAGACGTATACGGGGGCCATTGAATTTAATTTAGCAGCTGGGAGTTTAACAACATTCACCTCTTCTGATAGTCATCTTACCTTCAATAATGGGGACATCCAACTCTCTTCGAACACGGACATTGCTTTACATTCTAGTGGCGGTAACATCTCGGTGGAAAATGTCCACGCAGGATCCTCTAGCTTGCGTACCTTAACGATGGATAGTGGCGCTGGGGATATCACGCTTGGAACTGTTGGCTCTTCTGGAAATAGTGAATTTGCTTCGATAATACTCACTGGAACTAATATCACTTTAACCGGAGATGTTTTTTCGAATGCCATAACATTCACTCCAACAGGAACGATCACGGCCGGAGGCAATATCACAACGGTTAATACAGATTTGACCTTCCCAACTACGGTGATCTTGAGTGGTTCAAATAGATTCACAACAGGGGCTGTAGGGGGTGATATCATTTTTTCAAGCATATTGAATGGCGATAGCGACCAAGCAAGAGATCTGATTCTGGATGCAGGGATCCAAGGAAACATTACCTTCACTGACGTCGTGGGAAATGTAGGCCAGAGACTCAACTCTCTTACCATCGCTAATGCAAACAATGTAACGGCAAATACGATCAATGCAGGTTCATTAATACAAAATGCAGGGACAGGAACGACGACATTCAATGGCAATGTAAATGTGACTGGAATCTCGGGTATTGCTCTGAGTGGAAATGATATCACAATAGCTGAGACATCGACATTTACAACCTCTAATAATGGCTTTACAATAACAAATAGTGGCATATTCACTTTAGCTGGAACCTTAAGATTAGCGGGTGGTTTTACGCAAAATGGAGTAGGTTCAACGGAATTTTCTGGGTCTATTACAGCGGGACTTCCTGTCTCTTTTGCAACTGCGATATCCCTTTCCTCAGCGCCTTCGATTGACACTTCAGCAACTTCTCAGTCGATTACTTTTTCTGGAACTATCAGTGGTCCGGGCGATTTTATACTGGCAAGTGGCGGCGGAGATATCACATTTCTACAAGCTGTAGGTGAAGCTCCCCTTGCAGCTTTAGGGACATTGACGATTTTAAGTTCACATGATGTGAATGTATTGTCAGCGACTGTAAGTAGTTTAACGAGCACCTCAACAGGCACATTCACTTTAAATGGCACAGGGAGAGTTAGTGGGAACATCGATGTGACCGCTGTTCATCTTATGATGAACGGGGCTTTAGAGACTACACCTGGAAGCGGTGGATCTCTGACGATCAACAATTCAGGAACGCTCACGCATATGGCAGACTGTACGACCTCAATTGATGGTTCCTATATACAAAATGGGGAGGGGCCTGTTCTCTTTGCTGGAACAATTACGACGATGACAGGAGGGATTTCCTATGTGAGTCCGATCACTTTAAATGGTGTAGCGGTCTACGATGTTTCTTCTGGAGATGGGGATATCACGTTCGCCAATGCGATCAATGGAACCCATGATTTAGTGGTCAATGCGGGGTCAGGTACGATTATTCTTAATGAAAACATCGGTCTTGAGGTTCCACTGAATGCAGTAACGATCACAAGTTTTGGCACGGTGTCCACGCAGACAATTATGGCCTCTTCCATTAATCATCAGGGGAGCTGTAATGGGACAATTAGTGGTGATTTACATACAACAGGTATTCAGGGAATCTCTCTGTCAGGAACTAACCTTGTTCGATGTGGTAACTGGACATCTAAAAATGATGGACCTATCACGGTTGTAATACCAGATGAGGGAAGTTTTACAAGTATTGCAGAAGGGAGCATACATGCAAGTGGGGGCTTTCAACAAAGTGGTGGTGGTGCTGTTTCCATTAGCAATACAATCAGTACGACGAATGCACCGATCGTGTTTAATGGCGTAGTGACACTGGCAGGTCCTGTCACGTTAGATTCAGGAGGTGAGTCGGGAGATATACTCTTTACAGGTGCTATTGATGGATGTCAGCTACTCAATTTAAACAGCGGAGCCGGGGATACCATTTTCCAAGATGCCATTGGAAATAACGAACCTGTAGGTACGATCTCAATAGCAACGGCTAACAATACTACTTTCCAGACTCTTCAAGCAGACTCTCTTTTGATCAATACAGCTACCGGAACTATCCTGCTCAATGGCCCAACGATTGTCAATACCGAGAATGGAGTACAAATCGGTGGAAATATTGTTACTTTTAATGATTCGCTAACAACGGCCAATAACGGTCCTGTAATTATCAATAATACAGGTCTTCTCTCAATCAATGCAAGTTGTTCGCTAGATGGTACTGGCACATTTAGACAAATCGGAAGTGGTGCTTCTGCAATAGGAGGATCTATCACAACAGTAGGAGGAGAGATTGCCTTTGCGGGAGCAGTAACTGCTTCTGGTACAGCGAATCTCACAACTTCTTCGCAACCCATTACTCTTTCGAGCACTTTAGATGGGCCAGGTAATTTCATCTTTGATGCAGATGCTGGAGGAGATATCACGTGTTTAGGGGAAGTTGGTGGCTCAATCCGTCTTGGGGCCGTACAATTCACTAATGGGAATGATATTTCGATGCCTTCTGTAAGGGCTGCATCGATCACGCAGTTGGCTGGAATAGGAACGACTGCATTTACAGGAAATCTTGACACCGATGGAGAGGATGGAATTCATCTTGTAGGGAATGCATTTATATCAAATGGGGTCATTACTACAGCAGCAGGGGGACCTGTTGAGGTCACTCATACAGGGCTTCTTAGTTTGGCTCCTGGATCAGGTACTTTCATTTCAGGTCCTTTTACAGAGGCTGGAACAGGGGGCACTGTGCAACTTTCAGGTAATCTCCATACTGATGGACAAGATATATCGTTTGCGAACCCAATTACTCTCATTGCTCCTACGATTCTAGACAGTGATGGAAATGGCAATATTGTTCTTTCCAACACTATCGATGGGAACACTGACATTCAGTTCATTGCAGGATCGTTGAGCAATATTATAGCTTCTGGAGTGATTGGTGGCACAACACCTGTGAATTCTGTCACCATTACAAATGCTCAAAATGTTTCCATAGAAGCTGCGGTCACTGCAGGTTCATTAATTCAAGCGGCTGGAACGGGGACCACGTCTATCTCAGCACCATTAATGATCACTACGGGAAATGGTATTGTATTAGCAGGCAACCAGTTTTCTTTTTCCTCTTCCATACTTCTTTCTACTTCTTCCGCACCCTTCTCAATCACCAATAGCGGACCACTCTCTTTTCAAGTAGGATCGGGCCTGACTACTGACGGTCCCTTTTCGCAACTTGGAACTGGTGTCACTTCTCTTGCTACGGATATTGCTACTGGGAGCAACCCAGTTCTCTTTACTGGACAGGTAATGCTTGTGGATCCTGTGAGCATTACAACGGCAACCTCAGCAGGCACGATTTCATTCTTAAATGCAGTGGACGGTGCCAGTACTTTGGCTCTCTCATCGGGACAAGGTGCAATTTCTTTTTTAGCTCCTGTGGGTGCGACAACTCCTCTAACGAGTTTTCAAACAACAGGTGCTAGCACTTTCACAGCAGCAGATATTTCTTGTGGAGAGCTTGTTCTTTCTGAGATCGACTCTCTAGGCACCTTCAATGGCCCTCTACATATCAGTGGTCCTATTTCGCTCACAGGATTTGGATTTACCTTCAATGACTCTATAACGACGACCAATACCGGTTCTTTGACAATTGCGAATTCTGGACCACTCACTATCCCTTCGGAGAATGCTCCCATCGTGCTAGATGGAGCATTTAATCAAACCTCCACGGGTCCTGTATCTATCGGAGGCTCACTCACCACCAATCAGAATGATGTAACATTCCAAGGGCCTATTACTCTTTCTGGGGATCTTATTATTGATACAGGAGATGGGGCTGGTAACATTACAATCGGGAACGGTCTAGAGGGCACTCAAGCTTTGACGATGCGTGCAGGACTCGGAGATGTTACCTGCCAAAGTGCTTTTTCAATCGAGGATTTGCTTGATAGTCTTACTGTTACAGGTTGTAATATAACTCTTAATGGAGTTGGCACATCTACTACGGGCATTACTGGAGCTATTGCACTTTCTGCAAGTGGTTCGATTAACCTAACAAACTCCCATTATACAGCCACTTCTCACTCCTATTCTCCAACAACAAATGCCAATTTCAATCAGGGTTCTTTAATGTCCTTAACGAGCCGGGGGCCGATTACTTTCTCTAATGGGGGCATACTTTTATCTGATGGTAGTGACCTTTCGATTGTGACGAACAATGGGGATGTAATCTTGACCAGTTTAATGGGGTCAAGTCCTGAAGATGTCATCATCGATGCGGGTTCAGGGTCTACGACATTGAGTACCATAGGTGGAGGTATCGATGATGTGATAGTGAATGCCGGAGAGATCTACTTTTCTGGACCGATCACAGCTGCCAATACAACATTTACTTCTCTGGGTTCGATTGAAAACTTGACAGTGCCTGTTGCCATTGATTCGACCAATACAGCCACTTTCAATGCCTTAGATGGGAATGTAGGCTCTTTTGCCAGCCCCATTCTCGTCAATACTTCCAATCAGATTTTCGTCGGTGCTACCTCGCTAGCGGTGTTTGAAGGCACATCGATAGATAATACCGTACATGCTCTTGATTCTAATCCGCCATGCTATATTTATTTCAACGGTATCGAAATCAAGAACTGTACTGCACCCCCATCTTCACCTTCGATGTTCGTTTTTATCTCAAGCGAAAGGCATCTTTTTGCAGTGGTTGGATATTACAATTCACAATTTAACCTTGCGAACGATTATTTCTTTTTAACCTACTTTCTGGGTCAGGATGAGCTGCACAAACCAATACCCGTTTTTTCTCAAGCACAGGTAGCGCGGTAAAGGAACATCCACTCGATGCAGTAAAAGTAGAAAAGAGTACTCTAATCGTCAACGGAGGCTTTCTGAACATCCAATCAAAGATGCATGAGAAGAGTAGACTTCTTGCGTAACTCGTTCTACCTGTTAAAATCGACCTTTTCTCGTCATTTCGATCCGCGATTCCTCGCCTACACACTTCGTGTATGTCTCGTTATCGTAGATCGAAATGACGAGAAAATCTCCGATTTTCCCAAGTGAAGCAAGTTACGCAAGCAGTCTAGTATTCTTTCTTTGGTGGACGGGGACAATTTTTGCACCAAGAGGGGTCAGAGGATTGGAAGGCACAAGATGGGGTACAGTACGCTTCCGATGCAGATAGAACCGTATCTGCAAGCAACGATGATGTCCCGATACATAAGAGCGCTAAACATTCGAATAATAAGAGCGATTTTTTTCTCATTGGATTCTCCTTAAGTTCAGTAAGACATAATTGTTAACCAGAGGAGTAAAAAGATGACAATTTGCTCATTATACCAAACGCAACAAATAACTTCACATTTGAGCCGCGTCAAAGCGCCGAAAATCGGCGATCGTAAACGGCATTGTATTGCATTAATACTATGCTGTTTATGATCGTCAATTTGTCGACAGCTTTCACGCAGCTCAAATATGAAATTATTTATTGCGTTTGGTATTATATCCATCCTCCTCTTCGCCCATAGCTCTACTATAGACTTCTTCAGAAACTTAAGCTTCTGTCGATTTTTGGCTTTTGAGTCTCTTTTCGACGCTTTTCTTTGGGGTAATATACGAATGTTGATATTACCTCAAAGAAAAGCGTCGAAAAGCGGCCAAGAAGCCTTAGTTTCTGAAGAGCAATTATCGCAAAAAAAGATCGAAAAGCAACTCAAAAACCCAAAAATTTGACCGAATTTTAATTCGGAGAAGATCTTTTAAGCAGATACTGGGTTTAATCCTCTTGTTTTCCTTGAGCAGCGATTTTACCCCCAAAGCTTTGTATCTATACGAGATTACAAATTCCTGTGGCTAAGCTGGATGCTTGAAGGCACCTCAAAAAGCTCGGAGATAGACTCTCCATACTGAATCCGACGAATAGCTTCACCTAAAAGAGCCGCCACAGAAATATTATGAATATTTTGAGGTGCTTCGCCTCGTAGCGGGATCGTATTAGTAACTACCATATCATCAATCTCTGAATTGCGGATAAGCTCCAAAGCGGTACATGAGAATACTGGGTGAGTGATGGCTGCAAAGACACGATGAGCTCCATGTTCTTTTAAAAGTTTAGCTGCCTTCACCAGTGTACCTCCGGTATCGCATAGATCATCAATGATGATGGCGGTTGCACCCTTTACATCTCCAATGAGAGCCATCGAACCCACAACACCTGGTATTTCCCGTTGTTTACTAATTAGCGCCATTTCTGCATGAGTTCCCCGTCTTCCCAAATCTTCCATAAACCGTTTTGCTCTTTCCACGCCACCGGCGTCAGGGGACACGACAACGATATTGTGCAAGTCTTTACTCGAGAAATACGATGTAAACAGAGGGGAAGCGTAGAGATTATCAACTGGAATCCCTTGAAAGAAACCCTGAATTTGTCCGCAGTGGAGATCGATAGTTACTATCCTATCAACACCAGCTCCCTCTAACATCATAGCAACATCGGCGGCAGAAATCGGCACTCTGCCAGATGTTTTTCTGTCTTGCCTAGCATACCCATAATATGGGATCACAGCTGTAATACTTGCAGCAGAAGCACGTTTTAGCGTGCGCACCATCAAAAACAACTCCATGAGATTGTCATTTACGCTTTGAATATCTGATGGACAATTTGACTGGATGATAAAAACATCCTTGTTGCGTACATTAGTGTTCACTGAAATTCGGATTTCTCCATCGTTGAACCTACCCACATAGGCATCTCCGAGTGGAACGTCTAAATATTTTACAACCTCTTCGGCAAGTCCATAATTTGCATTTCCAGAAAAAATGACGGCTTTTTCTTTAAGAGTTGACCAAGAGGTGTGTTCAGAGGAACAAAGAAAAGTTCTTTCGATTGCTAATAGCATCAAAAATACAGCGATTATTTTTTTCACATCAATCCTCATCATTGTAATAATCCAAGTTACTAGTAGTTCTAACTGACAAAATTGTGCTCTCTATATTGAACGGCCTTCAGCAAAGACCTCAATGCGAAGGGGGAAAGGGGACTTGAAATCATTGCAATCTACCGCTGGTGCGAGCTCATTCTTAAGCATACAAAAACCAAAGAGAACGTTTGCTAAGATATGAGCAACGCAGACGTGATCGTGGCGGCAATTGTTGCTATCCGATTTTTTTCTAGCAATATTGAAAATGTTTGCTATCAATTAAAAAAAACATTTGCTTTAGAATGGGGATATTGGAGCTCTTTCGAAATGTCAGCCGATTTTTTGTAGCTCAAAAGAACCTCTAAAATCGACGAAGTTTTAGTTTTTTAAGATCGGTCAATGAGCCGTTCCTCCACTATAGACCCATCAAAATATCTCTTCTCAAATATTATAAAAACTCTTTAAATTCGCCGTTTGAAAATCTCAATGGATGTGTGTCGTCATACTTGTATTGGAGGTCTTTAAATATGGATCAACGCGTATCCAAATGCAGAATGCCTGTTTTACAAAACATCATGTTTCTAATCACAATGTGAGTACATATGCTCGGAAAATACGTTTCAATGATAGCGATCGCTGTTAGCGCATGTATCCCTCCTCTACAAGCTGGAGAAAATCAGGAAGATCATGCCTTAATGCAGAAGGAGATTAAGCACATTGTCTTGTTGATGATGGAAAATCGCTCCTTTGACAATGTATTAGCATGGCTTTATAGCAACAACGATGCTCCACAACTATTTATTCCTGAAAATACAGATCCTCATTATCTAGGACTCTCGGAGGAAAGCCTTTCTCAATATACAAATTTGTTAAAAGATCCATCGGGTCGAGTCATTTTTAGTTGTTCTCCAATTAAGGGGGTGCCTTCCGTTGCAAAAGGCCAATACTTAAATTCACCAAGCACTAATCCACACGAACCCTTTGAATATGTTTCAAATCAGGTATTTGGTTTTGATGGTGGAACTCGGCCAACGATGTCTGGCTTTTTGCAGGACTATGCGATGCATTGGGATCAGGACGTCTGGTTAGATAGGAGATTAGATATCTGTGCAGTACTAGAGACGCACACAGATAGAGAACTTCCAGTTTTATATGGCTTGGCAAAGCAGTACGCTGTAAGCGATCTTTGGTTTTCTTCCGTTCCTTCTCAGACAAATCCAAATCGTGCTTTTGCGGCTTGCGGTACTTCCAAAGGTCAAATTAATAACGGACCTGGAGGCCAAAGTCTTTTTTATTCCGATACAATCTGGAATCGACTCACAGAAGAGTCTCCAGAGACCACCTGGATGATTTTTTGGCAATCTGACATGCTTCCTGGATTGATCAGAGGTCCCTATACGAGTGTTAACACGTTTCCAAATTTATCTCGTATACCTAACTTAAAAGACCATTATCGAAAACTAGATTCCTTCCATGAATTGGCTAGGAGAGGTCAATTGCCAGACTTCAGCTATATCGAACCTCAATGGACATTGTGCGAGAACCTCTCTACAGAGAGCCTTATTGCAGATGCTATTGTAGATAATACAGATCTTCTAGGGGGATTACAAGGCAACGATTTCCACCCTCCAGGGGATGTGCGCACAGCTGAAAATCTACTAGCTAATATTTATACAAGCTTGATCGCAAATCAAGAGGCATGGGAGCACACTCTGCTCATCGTTACTTTCGATGAGCATGGAGGGATTTTCGACCATGTACCCCCTCCAGCATCCATTGCTCCTGATGAACACTTTGAAAATGGGTTTAAGTTCGATAGATATGGTGTTCGTATACCTACTATTTTTATTTCGCCTAAAGTACCTAAAAGTAGTGTAATTCGTGGAAATAGTCCAACTACCCCGTTCGATCATACATCTTTGATTGCTACCCTTCTAAAATGGAAAAATATTGATAAGACGAAATGGAAGATGGGAAAAAGAGTCGAGGTGGCTCCTACTTTTGAAAGCATAGTTACCCTCTCTGAAAGTCGAAAAGATAGTGTTATTAAACCGGCGTTTATTTCTTTACCAAAAGCAGATCAGAGCAACGTTGTCCACATGGGAGATGCATTCTATCTCAGAGACAAAAATGGAAACTATCTAGCCAATGCAGGAACGTTTTTCAAAGCAGATGCTCGTTTTGGTAGCTCCAAAGATAGAGTTACGCTGTCGTTTGTTTGCGGGCAAGGAGCTATTACCCACGGCTCGTTCATTTTGATCCAGTCTAATGATCCAGCTTTAGAGAATGCCAATATGTTGGGAACTTCGTTATTTCACTCTTACTGTACTTATGCGGAGAACGCACATGATTCGGGGCAATGGTGGACAATTAAAAGTCTAGATCACCCATATGTTGGTGCAGAAATTCAATACGGAGACCGTATTTACATAGAGAATCACATTTATTTAGATCCTCTTGAATTCCTTCCTGCTAGATTGACCATAGATAACAGTTTTTTTGGTGAATTTTTAAAAGCCAAGGCCATTACAGAAGAAGGTTGTGAGGATAACTATTGGGTCCTGGAGAAAGTAGATAGTCAAAGTTTGGATTATTCACCATATCGTGTCAGTTCCTGATTGGGACGGGCTCATTAAGTCCAAGATGTTCATTGTACACCTAGGTAAACTCAAAAATCGACATTTTGGGTTTACCTTAAGTATATCTGGCATGCTCCACGATTGTGTAACATAGGATCAACATAAATAGAAGGATCAAGTAGATCGAGTTTCTGTACGGGTGTATCCTCTGAAAAATCAAGGTCCAAAAGGTTGATACGAATACCATGCGACTGGTCTTGTGGGAAAAAATAATAGATCCGATTGGTTAAGTCGGAAACAGAGATCCAAAGTGTGGAGAGCGTCGTATTAGCGTTAACAACATGATCTTTCTGAATTACAGTTTCTGTAGCAGATCTAATCAATATTGCAGCTTCATTAGCGTCATGAGGTTCAGGTAATTGTGTTAAATGTGTTGAAGCTCGGACGTAGCGGCTGATGGAATCAGGGCCGGTAGGTATGGGTTGAGAGTCGCCAAACCCCTCATAGTTTCTCAAATTTGCTAATTGCCTATCGTAGGTAGGGCCGTTTGTTCCAACTTGGTATTCAGCTCCATGGTAGATGTTCATTTGACCATCCACAAACTCAATGATAGCTGAATCGCCCATAGCATCTTCAATCATCAGATGAAGAGGCCATTCTAATCCTTTAACGGGGACACAAATGACTTGAAATTTTTGGTGGGCATCTAAGGCTTCTTCGACAGTTTGACAGGTATCTAGAATGTATTGAGGCCAGAGCCCATAATGAATTCCGCAGCGTTGATCGCGATTTTCGTATGTTGTTCCTTGTAGAATGAGTAGATGAACTGCGAGGCCTTTTTCATTAACGCCTTCGCTGACCAGATCTTTTGAATGAAAAGCAGATACAGATACATTGCCATATATCGATGTCCATTCTAAGCCATTGTCATCGATCTTACTTTCGTGGGACATGCCGCGTGGATTGATCCACATTTCAGGTTCATCGGAGTAAAATAAGTCCATGGATCTGCCGACGATTTTTGTTTGATGATTCTCATTCCAAAACAGCCGAGAACACGCCTCCGTATCAACAAAAGCCAGCAAAAAACAGGTACATATAATCAGTAGAGTTCTCATTTCATCTCCCTTGCAAGCCTTTGAAGCTATATCCATTATTCAATCGAGCAAATAGTCTATCAAAAGTGATGCTTAGACCTTATGCTTTTTGAACCTATCCCAACTTTTTGTTGGGATAGGTTCTTTGAGAGAAAATGATTTATACCAAACGCAACAAATAACTTCACATTTGAGCCGCGTCAAAGCGCCGAAAATCGGCGAT
>JAGXTH010000056.1 GCA_018333475.1 Simkania sp.
AAAATACTCGCTAGGGACACTGGCAGCCCTTGGGGCTGCCCATTATATTTCTCAAAATATCCATGTGCTGGGCATCACCACATACTTTGGCCTTTTCCAACAGCCCACGGGGCTGTTCCTATGATTTTTCATAAAATATCCAAGTGCTGACGGTGCGCAAATGCAAGGTCTTTCCTTGGCAGCCCATGGGGCTGCTCCTTAACTACCAAGCCCCTCGCTTTGCGAGGGCGTTATGACTAGAGCCACCCTTGAACAATAGGATATCTACGACCTACACGAAAGGCTTTCTTAGTGACACGAATTCCAGGAGGCGCCTGTCTTCGTTTGTATTCAGCTCGATGAATACGTTTCACAAGATCGATGACAAGTTCTATGGGAAGCTTATACCTCTGACTGATTTCTTGAGGAGATAGATAATCTTCAACATACCCTTGGAGAACAGCATCCACGATATCATATGAGGGTAGTGAGTCAGAATCTTTTTGACCAGGTCTTAACTCTGCAGAAGGAGCTCGATCAATAATCCCTTGCGGGATGATTTCCTTATCTCGATTGATCCAACGAGCTATGGCATACACCTGGGTTTTGGTCACATCCGAAATCGCTGCTAAACCTCCAGCCAAATCGCCATAGAGCGTACAGTACCCCATTCCCATCTCGCTTTTATTTCCCGTGCTGATCACGATATACCCTAGTTTATTCGAGATCGCCATCAAGAGCATTCCACGAATACGCGCCTGAAGATTTTCCTCTGTTACATCCGCTTCTTTTCCAAGAAAAAATGGTTTGAGCAACTCCAGATAATCTTCAAAAGGTTCTTCGATCGATATTTGCTTGTAGGCAACTCCAAGATTTTCTGCGAGTTGTTTGGCATCAGCAATAGCCTCTTTCGAGCTGTAACGAGAAGGCATGTTAATACAAAGAACATTCTCTTTACCAAGGGCCTCTTTTGCAATACAGGCAACCAGCGCAGAATCAATACCCCCAGATAATCCTAGACATGCTTTATGAAATCCAGATTTATGAAAATAATCTCTCACCCCGATGACAAGAGCCTTGTAGAGATCTTGTAAAGGATCATACTGAAACGGACAGGCACTAGCTGGTGCATTCAGGTCCACTACCATGTCGTCCTCTTCAAACCCCTTTCCCAGCTGTCTTAGCTTCCCTTGGGCATCTACATAGACACTATATCCATCAAAAACAAGCTGATCATTGGCTCCTGCTTGACAACACAAAATTACGGGACAGTGGAGCGTTTGTGCTGCCTTTGAGCATACATTCACTCGAACATCTGGTTTTTGGAATTGATACGGTGAGGCGGAAAGGTTTAGCAATAGTTCGATTCTATGCGGCTGCAATTCGAGTACAGGATCGCATGGGTACCGAGTTCCCCCCGTATATCCAGCATGCTGCCAAATATCTTCGCAGATGATGACTCCCACCTTTTTCCCTTTGAGTATCCAAGGATGAATAGTTGTTCCAGGCTCAAAGTAACGTCGTTCATCAAACACATCATATGTTGGCAACAACATTTTATCTTGAAATCCTAAGAGCTTTCCATCTTCAATCACCGCAACGCTATTGAGTAAAGGCTTGGCCCCTGAATAGGGATTTCTCCGTACTAACCCAACTAAAACCACTAACCCATAAGAAGCTTG
Organism: Simkania sp.; assembly: GCA_018333475.1. Classification (GTDB taxonomy): domain Bacteria; phylum Chlamydiota; class Chlamydiia; order Chlamydiales; family Rhabdochlamydiaceae; genus JAGXTH01. The sequence continues at coordinate 1,662 of JAGXTH010000056.1, forward strand.
GATGATTCTTTCCAAACACATTTCCATAGCGTCTATGAAAGAGCTATGCAAAACAAGATCCTCCGGAGGATACCCACAAATTGTTAACTCGGGAAAAAGGACGATATCACTCCCCTTTGAGCGAGCCCTATCCAAAGCCTCAATAATTTTTTGAGTATTTCTCTCAAGATCCCCAACAGTCGGGTTTAACTGCGCTACAAGCACTCTCATACGAACCATGTCCCCCATTCAGGAGAATACATTTTTTCTCCTTTTGGGTATACTACAGCTTCCGAAATTAAGGAGACCTACCTATGACACAAGGCAAGTTAACCATTCATACAGAAAATATCCTGCCCATTATAAAAAAATGGCTCTACTCCGATAAGGAGATTTTCTTACGTGAACTCATCTCCAACGCATGTGATGCCCTACAAAAACTCAAAATCTTGAGAGAAACTGAGCAAGCTCCAGCTATAAAAGACGAATTGAGAATCGATGTAACTATTGACGCGAAAAAGAAAACCCTCACTATTGCGGATACTGGGATTGGAATGACTGCAGATGAGGTAGTGAAATATATCGCTCAAGTCGCGTTTTCCGGTGCTGAAGAATTTTTAGGAAAATATCAAAGTAGTAGCAACAAAGAAGAGATCATTGGGCACTTTGGTCTCGGTTTCTATTCTGCCTATATGGTTTCAAGCCAAGTCGAAATCGATACCTTGAGTTACCAGTCAGAATCAGAACCTGCTCTTTGGTGCTGCGATGGATCCATTGATTATACTCTTGAAAAAGGTCTTCGCACAGATCGCGGCACTGCGATCACACTCCACATCGATGCTGAAAGCGAGGAGTATCTCAATGAAGGAAAAATCCGAGACATCTTAATGCGTTATTGCGCTTTCCTTCCCTTCCCCATCCATTTGAATGGCACCCATATCAACCATGAAGAGCCTTTGTGGGTCAAACCATCCTCAACGCTCACAGACCAAGACTATTTACAATTCTATCGCACCCTTTATCCTCTAGAACCCGATCCTGTATTTTGGATCCACCTGAACGTCGACTATCCCTTCCACCTCAAAGGCATTCTGTATTTTCCTAAAATTCAACGCCGCTTTGAATGGGATAAAAGTGCAATGAAATTGTTTTGCAATCGAGTGTTCGTCTCCGATAATTGCAAAGACCTTCTTCCAGATTTTCTCATGATCTTACGTGGAGCTATCGATAGCCCTGATATTCCTCTGAATGTTTCGCGTAGTTATCTACAGATGGATCGCACCGTTCGCCAACTCAGTACCCATATGACTAAAAAAGTGGCAGATCGCTTGTCTTCTCTGTTCTCAAGTGACCGAGAAAAATTTATTGCTGTTTGGCCTGATTTAGAAATGATCGTCAAACTAGGCATGCTTCATGACGAAAAATTCTATGAACGCGCTAAGGAATTTCTCATTTGGAAAACCTTAAATGGGGAATGGCTTACTCTGGATGAATACAAAAACCGCCAACCTGATAACGCAAAAGATAAAGTGTTTTACACGGCTGAAGAGAAACTATCTACCGCACTTATCGATCTTTACCATAAGCAAGGTATAGGGGTTCTTCTCACCAATGCTCATATCGATACAGCTCTGATGAATTCCATCGAATCTAAATCCCACCCAGTGCAATTTCAGCGCATTGATGGCAAGTTAGGCGATCATCTTTTGGATACTTCAAGAGAAAAAACCTTGCTAGACAATTCCGGTAAAACAGAAAGCGCGAGGATTGCTGATTTTTTCCGAGCCCATCTCGGTCAAAAAGATCAGTTAGAGATCGAAGCTAAAAGCTTAGCTACTGATACTCTACCAGCATTTCTCATTGTCGATGAAGATACGAGAAGGTTGCGCGATTATCTTGCTCTTTCAGGACAGCCCCTTCCTTCAGGACTTACGAGCAAACGGACACTCGTACTTAACACTAATAATAAGCTCGTCAGCGCTATTTATCACCTTAAAGATAAAAAACCAGAGCTTGCTAAAGAAATGAGCTCCCACCTCTACGAACTGTCTTTGTTAGCTCAAAAAGAGCTTGATCCTGCAGCTCTTTCTGGCTTTATCGAGCGCAATACACGCGTATTGGAACAGTTGACCTCTGACTAACCGTATGAGCCTGCTTTGACACCAAGCTTAATTGGGTGAAGGGATTTCAAGGCAGGCTCCCTCTTCAGAAGAGGAGCCTTTTGCGTCGGTAAGAGCCTCACTATGTTGAGGCATTATACTCGCCTTGTCGAAGACTTTACCCGTATTATCTACAGCAAATACCTGGCACGTCTCCTTATCAAGTTTTACATAGTACACAGCATGAATGCGGGCGCTTTTTTCTAGATACCATTCCTGAGCAGGAGTTCTTGGATATCTTAGAGGCACTCCCCAAGACCCATCCCCAAAATAGATCACGCCTGTTTCATCTACCTTCCCCCCACGTATAGGTTTTGTGCGTTTATAGGTGTGGTTATGGTGCTCAAACACCGCTTGGACACCATACATATCAAAGAGCGGACTCCAAGCATTTCTGATATTCGTCGAAGTGCGATTCGTAAACTTGCTATGGCTAGGGTAGGCTGGTATATGATAGACCGCTAGCTTGTATGGGATGTTATGAGACTCTTGTAAAGCGGTCTTTAGCCAAACAGCTTGAGCTTTATCCACTGGATGCGTATGCCCTGAATCCAGAAGAAACAAAGCTAAATAGTCGCCAAAAACTATTTCTCGATATGGAATCAGCTCTTGTTTAAAAGGGAACAACGTATAAAACAAACTCGGAGTGAGCTCACCGCTCATGAGTTTGTTATAAGATCCTCTTACATCGTGGTTGCCAACAACTGCTAATAACGGAATCAATCGACCTGCCCCATCCACCATCTGTTCCGTCCAACATTGCAAAAATGTACGCCATCTTCGCCACTGCCAATCTTTCTGTTTAAGCCATAAAGGCTCGTGACAATATGCATACGCAATATCCCCTCCTAACACAACGAAATCCGGAGATAGACTCGCTACCACTGCATTCATTTTACGAAACAAATCGTAATGGTAATACAGATCTCCACCTACAACAAAACCGACAGGGGCATCTATCTGTTTTGGCATTGTTTTAAAACGATACGACTTAGAACTCCCCGTTCCCGTCCTAATCTCGAAAACATACACAGATTCCGGCTCAAGATGCTCTAAAAATACCCTCTTAAGATTCACCTCTGTATCTTCTATTGCTAGTATAAGAGGACTATAATTTTTCCATTCCTCCCCATCTTCCTTGGAAACCCTTAAGACACTTTTGACGATTTCCTTAGACTCGATCCATTGCACTACCATCGTTGTAGAAGGATCATCAACCCAACTCAAATACACAGCAACAGGAGATGCCGAATACAATGCAGCAGATTGAAGTATCACCCCTAAAAAAATAGCCCACCAACTAGACAAATGAACCGCTCTTTTCCAATATTCTATAAAACCCGTTCTCATCCTTGTATATCTACCCGTGTAAGGAAACCGTATTGATATGCATTTAACCATCTGACAAGTGCCCATCTTGACAAAAGAACCCATTCCATTAAAGTTGATCTTCTTTCCTTGCATAATGAATACTCTCTAAAGATTTCACCGTTAGGGAGGGTGGTTACAGATACCCAGGGAACTCAGAAAAGATTCTGCAAATTTTCGAAATGCAGACAAGGGGCTATATTTAAAACTGTACCAAAAAGTTTTCTAAAGATTGTGAAATTAGATTTATTGATTTTCGACAACACGCTTTAGATCAACTCTGTTACTTTAAATTTTGAAAAGAAAAGAACATCCAAAATCCCGTTTTTTGGAATTGCCCACGCATATCCAAAGATGCTATTAAATTCTTTAACAACAACTCGCATAAACAAAAAAAGCATATCAAGCCCAGATCTTTTTAGTAAAAACTATTAATTTTATCAATTCATTCCTTTTCGACTAAAAATCAACAACTTACAAGCAAACCGCTCTTTGCGAAAAAAACCACAACTCATTGAGACATAATAAGTTGAAAAATAGCATCGATCAAATTATTTACCATTAACGCTTTACAAAAAACAACAACCTTTTTAGTTACGCTGATAAACCAATTGAATATATAGCTAATTTGGCTTATAATTATGTGATAATAATAATCAATCTAATTAATTCGTTTTTTAATAGGATAATAATATGACTGTCGTCAGTAATCTTCAAATGATCGATTCCCATGGAGATATCCTAACCTGCAAAGAACCAGGGCACAGTCGTGATATTAAACACGCCCTCAATCGACACCTATCTCAAAAAATTAATGCTTTTTATAAAAAATTCAAAACCTCCGGTTTGGTCAAGGAATCTTTTGCTAAAGCTAAAGATGTCGATGTTAAGCTCTATACAAATGCTCAAGACCAAGTAACTATTACTTTAACCTCACTGCAAGGGACCTCCACCACCAAAAAGCTCGATACAGCAAAACACACCTCTCTTGAAAAAGAAGCACGGGAGATCATTAGAACTATCCAAGATATTTGGGCTCAACATACTCATAGCCACCCACCAGAACACGTGCCAGCCCCTATTCCACATGGTGAACGGCATTCCTATAGAGGACACAACACCTCACATACACGTCATAAAGCTTCTCATCCCCATATAGAACACGCGGCATCACACACACCCAAAGCCGACCCTCGCAAAATGGAGCGCAAAACCAGTAGCGCTGTACTCCCCCTCTTTAAAGAGAACGAACGTATTGAAAAAGCTTGCTCAAAAGCTATCAAGTATATGGGAGCTGCCAACAGAGTACTTCGCGATTATCGACAAGACAAACCTGTCATTGAATCTGCAGTCAGTCTTGTAGAAAATATTTCAGAACACATCGATGGAATGCGTCAGTTAGTGGCAACAATGAGTGCCCACCATCCCTCGCGCGCGGATTTAAACGAGCTTATTATTGATCTCACACAAAAACTTGAAACTCTCAAATCTATTTCGTCTAGTCAAGAAGATCCACAACTTTTTGCTGATATCTACAATACTCTCCTGCCCATAGCCAATGCAATGAGTCTAGCTAACGATAAACAGACCCCTGCAGACCTTTTAAGAGAGCTCTCAGAAGCCATCAACACTTTAAAAACAACTTATGAAGGGAATGCCCACGTTATACAATGCATCGATTCGATTCAACGCATCACCTATTTCTATGCCCACTCTCTTTTCCCATCACTCCGATTTACAAAGGGACCCTTGCAACATCGCGAAGGGGAATGGTTGTTTAATAATTTTGAAGCTGCCGGCAATGAATTCGATAATCATCTACGCGGCCTAGCTCTTAAATTCTCTTTGGTACATCACCTAGCTATTGGTCTGCAGTCCATGACGACGGACAATGCAGTCATTTATCGCAAACTGTTTGAGGCATTACCTCAAACAGATCAAAATGCAATCCTTCTCAAATTTGCAGAGGTGAAAGGGCTCTCCATCCGAGAAAACAAAGATATTCAAAAAACGATCAGAGCTTGCCGCTTAGATTTCTTTGGAGACCCCAAGAGTTCAACACCTACCATTCAAGCGCGTTATAGCTTCCAACGCGCAGAAGCTCTGAATCATTGGATTCGAGAAAGCTTGAATCAAATCCACGGCAATCTGCAACGCCATTTAATCCAAGATCATGAAACTTTCCGTGAAACATTGACCGCCCTTGAATCTCACTATACAAGTCTTAATGACCAGTTAGTGGGTGCACGAGAAGCTGAATCCCAAGCTAAGGAAAAAGCGACCTCATTAGAACAACAGTTACTGGCACTTACAGAAGATCGTGCAAGTATCAAGAGTGAGCTCCAACAACTACGAATCCATGCTGAGGCTGCAACTAGAGAAGCCCTAGAAGCTAAAACCCTATTACTTGCAGGAAAAGATGAACATGCCGAAGCGGTGCGCCGCCTCGAAGCACAGGTTCTTGAAAGCCAGCAGAGCTCTGCGGGTCTTAGAGGACAAATAGATGCTCTTACCGCTGAACTGCAAACTAAAGCACAAGCCCATCAAGCCACCTCAGAGGAACTTGTTAGATTACAAACTCTAGAGGAAACAGCGACTGCACAAGCTTCTAGCGCTCAAAGAAAATTGGAATCTTCTTTAACTGCTAAGGATTCTACTATTGACGCTCTCCAAAATAAGGTTGCCGACAAGAAGAACGTTGTTAAACAACTTAAAGCTCAGGTATCTGCTTTAGAAGAGCAGCTCCGCAAAAAACACTCCGCTGATAAAACCACTGCAGAGAATCTTAAGCGTGCTTCTGCAGAACTTAAAAACCTGCAGCAACGTCTAGATGTAGCAACCAAAGAGGTCAAAGCAAGTCAAGAGTTGTTATCTACCAAGACCCGTGAGCATACTCAAATTGTTGATTCCCTAAAGGCCCAGGTTCTTGAAGGAGCTGGGACCGCTACACAACTTCGAAGTCAAATAACAGCCCTCGAAAAACAATTCCAAGAAAACATAACAGCTCATCAACATACCTCAGCTCGACTTGAAGAGCTCGAAGCTCTGCAAGCTTCAACAGTTGCAGCGTCTGATAGTACTCAACAAGAATTTCTCAAATTACAAGCTTCGTTGGAAAGACAAGCTATTACTCTTAGAGCCCTTGAACTCCAAGTTTCTGAAAAGGATACCCTCGCTGCTCAATGTAAAGCGCATGCTGACGCCCTAGAAGCTACCCTTCAAGAAAAAACATTAGCTCATCAAGCAACTCACGAAGAACTTAATCTCGCAACCCAACAAGCTCAACAATTCCGTGATCAAGCCGATTTAGCGGCTCGTCAAAAAGAAGAAGCTCAACAAGAGCTTTCTTTGAAAACAACTGAACATGCTCAAGCAATACACCTTCTCCAAGCACAGGTAGACGAAAAAGAAGAGACTGCTGCAAGCCTAAGAACGCAAGTAGATGATCTAATCTCTGAACTTGAACAACTAAGATCTCTTCAAACTATCACCGTTGAAGAAGCGCGCTCTGCTAAGGAAGCGTTGTTAGCACTACAAGTCTCTTCCAAAGAGCAGGCTGATACTATTAGAGCTCTTGAACTCCAAGTTTCTGAAAAAGAGACCCTCTCTGCTCAACTTAAAGAGCGTGTTGATACCTTAGAAGCTACACTTCTAGAAAAAACCTCAGCTCATCAAGCAACTCACGAAGAACTTGTAAGATTACAGTCTCTACAAGAAAAAACAACCGAACAAGTAGCCTCTACTCAACGAAAACTGCATGAGCTAAAATCTTCTTTAACTGCTAAGGATTCTACTATTGCGACTCTCCATGATCAAGTGGCCCATAAAGAGAAGGCGGTTAAACAACTTAAAACTCAGGTATCCACTTTAGAAGAACAACTCCGCAAAAAACACTCTGCTGATAAAACCTCTGCTGAGAATCTTAAACACGCTTCTGCAGAACTAAAAAAACTACGTGAACATGCCGATGCAGCAACGCACGATGCCAAAGAAGCTAAGCGTCTGCTATCTACACGAACTGATGAACACGCCCAAGCCGTTAAGAAGCTAGAAGCACAGGTTTTTGAAGGTCGTCAAACTGCTATGCAACTCCAAAGTCAAATAGAGGACTGCCAAGCTGAACTCCAACAAAGCCAATCGAATCACCAAACCGCTTCAGATCAGCTTGAAGAACTCAGAGCACTGCAAGCACAGACATCTGAGGAGGCACGCACTGCCAAAGAAGCGTTGCTTACACTACAAACCTCTTCACAAGCACAAGCTGATGCTATTAGAGCCCTTGAACTCCAAGTTTCTGAAAAGGACGCCCTTGCAGCTCAATTTAAAGAGCGTGCTGACACCCTAGAAGCTACACTTCTAGAAAAAACCTCAGCTCATCAAGCAACTCACGAAGAACTTACTCTCGCAACCCAACAAGCGCAACAATTCCGTGATCAAGCCGATCTAGCAGCTCGTCAAACAGAAGAAGCTCAACAAGAACTTTCTTCGAAGACAAGTGAATATGCTCAAGCAATACATCTTCTCCAAGCACAGGTAGCCACAAAAGAAGAAGCCTCTGCAAGCCTAAGAACTCAAGTAGATGATCTAGCCTCTGAACTTACACAGGCTAGAGTTCTACAACAATCTACTTCTGAAGAACTCGAACAACTAAGATCTCTTCAGGCAGTAGCAGCTGAAGAAGCACTCTCAGCTAAAGAAGAATTGCTTGCACTACAAGCCTCTTCCAAAGAGCAGGCTGACACTATTAGGACCTTTGAACTCCAAGTTTCTGAAAAGGACGCCCTTGCAGCTCAATTTAAAGAGCGTGCTGACGCCTTGGAAGCTACACTTCTAGAAAAAATCTCAGCTCATCAAACCACTGTAGAAGAACTTGCAGAGGCTACTAAACACATCGAGCAACTACGTCAACTTGCTGCTACAACAACCAGCGATGCTGAACGAACTAAACTTCTAGCATCTAAACAAACTGAAGAACAAGCTCGAGCTGTTCATCTCCTGGAGAGCCGAGTAGCCGAAAAAGAAAGAGCCGCTGCAGACCTAGAAACTCTAGTAGCCCACCTAACTTCTGAACTTGAAAAGACTAAAGCTACACAACAATCTACTTCAGCAGAACTCGAACGCCTAAGATCCCTTCAAGCAACGACAGCTAAAGAAGCACACACTGCTAAACAACAGCTTCGCGATGTGGAAACTTCCTTGCAAACCAACATAGACGCTATCAGAGCTCTTGAAATCCAAGTTTCTGAAAAAGACACTCTTGCAGAGCAACTTAAAGAGCGCGCTGATGCCTCAGAAGCTACTCTTCAAGAAAAAACATTAGCTCATCAAGTAACTCAAGAAGAACTTAGAGTGGCTACTCTAGAACTTCATCAACTACGTGAACATGCTGATGCAGCAGATCACAATGCACAGCTTGCTCAAGAACGTCTTCTTGAATTGCAAGCCTCTTTAGAGGAGCAAACAGCAGCCATTCTTAAAGCCACAAATGGCGATACTAGACATCCTTCTATCATCATTCAAGAGTTACGAGCTCGTATTGACGCGCAAGCACACCAATATTCAACAGCCCAACTCAGCCATCAACAAGAGCTTTTAGCCAAAGCAAGTGAAATCGAGCAACTTCAAAAAGCCATAGAACTCACAGAATCTACTTATGCAGAGCAACAAGCTCGTTGTCGAAAAGCTGAAGCCCTGACCGCTGCGACGGCTAAAGAACTGGAAGAGGCTCGTTCTCATATGGAGCAACTAAGACTCCAGGCCGAAGCTCTAAGCAGAGTAGAAGAGATTGCTACAACTACAATAGCAACACAGACAAGAGCAGAAGACATAGAATCCGCCGCCTCTAGCTTAGCAACAAGATCCATCACTCCAGTAAGCATTGCTGACACTGAGCTGGCGCCCGAACCCTCTATATTCAAAATCGATGCTGCCGCTTTTGGAAAATTAAGTAGAGCTGTACAACAAGGCCATCTGGAAATGCTACTGAGCCCGCAAGATGCACCTACTCTAGAGCATGCACCAGATGCTCTATTTACTTACCTAAGCACCTATCCAGACCAAGTCAATGAAATCTATCATCTGGCGATTTTTATAGCTCATGCAAGACCTGATGCTTTTAGAGATCAAGCCCTATCCCACCTTCTACAATCTTGGATCGTTAATAGAGGCCTGAAAGCACCTGTAGAAAAGGAAAAAGAAAAAATCAATACACTCCTTGTTACATTAACAGGAGAAAATCAAGCTTCAGGACAAGTTCTTCGTGAAGCTGTTCTAAAGGGTGTAGCATTAGCTAAATTCCTTAAAGATGGTCGAAGCAAAAACCATAGTCAATCCTGGCAATGGGGTCACACTCTCCTGACAAAACCTAACAAGAGTCGCTTAGAAACCTATCTAGCTAAACGTCTATCTCAAAAATTAAGTGCTATACAAGGCACAATCGTTGATCCTGAGAGCAGTACTACGGGTCTAACAGGTGTAACAACCCCTATCGGTGCAGAAAGTCAGCTTCTAAAAGATATCCGCTCCAATGAGTGGGATCGAGGAAGCAACCACCGTTGGGCTTATCTTGGTGCAGTAAAAGAGTCTGGGCGTACGCTTTGGCAACTCTCGGCACAAACTCAAGAAGAAAGTATTCTACAAGCCATTGCAGAAATCGCTCGTCTAGACGATATGGATCCTACAATCCCATTAGACCTAGATGTTTCACATCTAGAGATTCCAAAAATAGGACTGCCCTCTTGTAAATTGCTAAAGACTATAGAGGCAGCTGGACCAACAGAGATCGCTAAACATCTCCATCAGAAGACCGTCATCGTAGGCCTGTTAAAAGCAGAAGTCGTTGGAAGAATCGCCTCTCTGACAGGTTTACAACCTAAAGATGCCACAACAGCTTCGAAAACTTTATTTGAGCAGGCGCTTGCTTCTAAGCTCCCCAACGTACTCCATTCTCTTCTCCTTCAGGGACACCAAGAAGAATTCCTTACCCTGTCGAAATTGCTCTACTGGCAATCTGCCTTTGACCGTTGGACTGACCCTTCCAATGAAAAAGCGCAACAATCAAAATTTGCACCTCCTCAAGCTTGGGCTTGGCTAGCTGAAGCTCTTTCTCCAGGCACAGAGATCGATCCAGTACAATTTGGTAAACTATTATTAATTCTGACACATAGTTTTAGACAACACCCCGATCTAACCGGTTCTCCTCTTGCTCCTTATCAAGTACAATGGGCTCAAACTCTCCATTCTTTATATATTTCTGGAAAACCCGGGGTGATTTACGACGAAGCTGGCGCTGGAAAAACAGTGACCGCAAACTTCTGCTTACAACTCTTTAAACGTCTCTATCCCTCGATAGACAAGAGCGTCCATTGGCTCAGCCCCTTCTCTACAGATATTCCTGGAATGCATTCCGTGCAGCTCAAAAAGTTTTCAGGAGATATTACTATCGAAGCTACTACAGCAAACGATATTGTTCTTGTCGACGAAGCTCATAAGCTCGTCCCGGAAAATAGAGATCTCGATGATGAAAATTCTCGAGTACGTATCCTCCTCTGCCATGGAAAAGACCGCATTCCCGTACAGTGGCTTCAGATGACCGCAACACCGGTGATCCCAGCGATTCCTCAAGCTATGCAATCTACGTTTGACCAAACAACATCCCGTGAATATACAGAAGCTCTTGCTCATATACAGGAAAGAATGCAAACCCTTGAAGAAGCTCATCAGGCGCATCTTTCTTATATCCAGACAAGATACCATCGCTATACGATTCAACAGCACATAGATACCCTAAAGAGCCAACCTTTACTTACTGAACTTCAAAGAACCTATACAACCCTACATGCGTCGGATCGAGGAAGAAGAAAACTCTATCCTATTAAACCGGAGTTCTTAGTTGCTACAATTCGAGATACCATCTGTGGAGAGCTCCACGGATCTCTACAAAGACAACTCGGATCGGCTGGCCCGCTTGCCATCTCTGTAAGGGCCAAAGAAGCGCTTCAAGAAACGATCGATTACCTCGTGCATAGCCAAGCGAGATCTGGAAAACAGGAGCTCCAGATAGTGATTGAGCATCTGCAAAGCCTAAAAACTGCTTTCTCTAGACAAGAAGACGCCCTTCCTCAACCAGCACTCACAGACTACCCTCTCTTTCTTTCCTCGAAGGTAACTACAGATAGAGAGATTCTGGAGATAGCGCAACAACTGCATCCTTTAAGAGAATTGGCAAAATACTATGCAAATAAAACAACAAAATATGCGCAAAAAGCCTCTTCTCCTCTTTCTGAAGATCAGCAATTTGCTCTTGCCTTACCAGCCAAGAGAAATGCTCACTTGAGTAAGATTCGTTATCAGACGGCTCCTGCAAGCGTATTTCCAGCTTCTTCTAACACCGATACTATGGCCCTTGATACAGGTCTAAAAATGGGCTTGAGCCAATTGAAAGTTGAGCCTCAAACATTACAATTAGTCTTTCCAAACGTTCGTTTTACCTCTGAGAACTTCGATCTTTTAGTCTCTAGAACAGTAACCGCCTTGAAGACCAGAAAAAAACAACCTATCCGTGTCTTATATCAAGATTCCCACTCTACAAATGGCGATCTTGGCAAAAAATGGATGCTCATCTTTGATGATAAATCTCCTACGGGGCGTAAAGTTCTTTTAGATAAAGCAGCTCTTTTAGAAGAAAAACAACGTCAAACAGCAGGAAAAAAGAATCCTTATCTCGATGTTCTTCTATACGACATGACAAACCAACAAGGTGGAGACTTTGGTGCTTTCAGTCTTTCTCACACAACGCATGAAATCGACCAAATCATTTTCTATCAATTCAACGACCGTGCAGATCGTAGCCCTACAGACCTCACTACAGCCAATGACAGCTACCAAGCCCTAAGAAGACGACGAGAAAGAACTCCAGCTTCTAGAACCCCTATCGTGCTTGGGGATGTCGATACCCACGAACACTTCGTTCAAAAGTTGCAACAGCATCAAACATTTGCTGAGCAATTTTACGCTTCAACTACAGCCGCTGCAATCATCGCTCGAAGGTATTTAAAACAAGTCGCTCTTATTCACGGAGTGTATACCAAAGAAAACAAGAGCGAGAGAGCCCTCCAGCAGATCGCTGTACAGCATCTCCCTGCACTTCAAAGCGTCGATATTGTCGATGAAACTCGGATCGAAATGATCACTGGTAAGCAACGACCAGTAGTAGAGGCCCTTAGACGCTATATAGCAATGGGAAGAGAAAGTCTAGAAGCTGACACAACCAATCCTACTAGGGGACTGGTTTTGGCAAGACTACATCGGATTGACGACAAAATGCTCTTCCATCGCAAATGGGTAGCTTCTGTCGCACAACCCGAATAAGAGTAGATAGGATCGGTTTTTTTAACCTTGTTCTGAGGCTGCCTCAACCTTCTTAGCATCTTCATCGCTGCAAGGTTGTACTTCTGTAATAGCGTTCTTAAGAACCTCGATTTTGGCGCCTTCTACCATCTTCAACACAACAGAATTCTCATTAATGCGAGATACTGTCCCTACAATCCCCATTGCAGTGACACGATCACCCTTTTTTAGACTGCTGCGTTGTTTTTCCATTTGCTTACGACGTTTCTGCTCAGGACGCCATAGGATAAAGTAAAAGAAAAGTAGAGCTACGACAAGCATCATCCCAGTTTGCAGCATGTTGCCACCACCTTGGACTGCGGCACCACCGTCAGCAAACAGCGACGCACTAGAGAACAAAGCTGCAGGAAGGAATAAATATTTTTTCATAATTTTTCACCTGTTCTTGAAAAAGGATAAGACCCCTACCATGCCCTAAAATATCATGAAACGCAAGCCCGAAAAAAAACTTAAAAAGACTCTGTCCTAACTCCTTGATAAAAGTGCAATATTCTCCACATGCTGCGTGTGGGGAAATTGGTCTATTGGCTGTAGACGCTTAAGAATATAGCCTTGTTTGACCAGTTCATCTACATCTACAGCCTGAGTCTTAGGATTGCAGGAGATGTAAAGAATTTTTGATGGTTTTAATTCTGTAATAGGCTTTAACGCCTTTGGACCTAGACCATTGCGAGGAGGATCGACAACGACCACTTCTGGACGATTCCCCTCAGGTTGTGCACAAAACTGCGTAAGAACCTCCCCAGCATCTCCCTGCATCAATGTCAAGTTAGTGATGCCATTGGCAGCTATATTCGCTTCAGCATCGAGAACTGCATAGGGGTTGAGTTCTATCGAAGTCACCTGTTTCACAAAATGAGCCAATACCATCCCGATGGTGGCTGTGCCCGCATACAGATCTATGATATGCTCATCGTGAGCTAGATCCAACATGCTCATAGCCTCGGAATAGACTCGTTCCGCTTGGTAGGTATTGGTCTGAAAAAATGAACTTGGACTGATCCTTAGAGCCAACTCTATACTGCGCCCATTGAGGTCGATATGCATCTTTTCTTCCAGTTCCTCAGGACCTGTTAGATGGCACTCATAAAACTGCGTAGGCATTCCCTTACACGCTTGCTGGATCCGTAAAAAACAACTGATGCCGGGAAATCCGTTCTTCATCGTTTCTGTCCAGTCTACCAGTTCTTTTTTAGATATAGCAAATTCGGGTCGCCCGGAGACTGTAAGAATAGCCATCTTCGCCCCTGTGCGTTTGCCTTCGCGTACTGTAAGAGTGCGCAATGTACCAGTATCCCGATGAGGATGATATGCTGCGAGTGACGTCGCCTGCCACCAAGACCTTGTCAAATGCAAGGCCTCCACCATCCATCTACTCCCAATATGACACTCTTTGAGATGAAATACACGCCCTCGTCCAGAACGCATCATGAGACCTAAATATCGCTCCCCAGCATTGTCTTGGGAAAAACTAAACTCCATCTTATTCCGATACCCCCAATGATTTTCACAAGGGATGATCGTTCCGAGATGTGCTCCTCTATTGAGGTGTCCTACAAAAAGCGTTGCAATCTGCTGCTGTTTAAATGCCAACTGTGCAGCGTAAGAGGCTGTCTGCCAGGGGCACCCGCCACAGGTTTCAGCGTGAACACACAGGGGCATGACTCGATGTATAGAAGCAGTGTCTAAACTCAATATGCTCGCTTTAGCTTGACCTCGACGCGTCTTGCCTAGCGTCACAAAAAACTTATCTCCAGGTATTCCATAAGGCAATTTAGCCCGGATAGGTGGCTGACCTAATGTTTTCTCAACATGAGCTACCGGCTGACCCTTAGCATCGAATCGTTCAACAATCACAGCTATGGATTCTGTATTTTTTGACATAGCAGAAAGTGTACTTGAATGAAGAATCTTCCCGCAAGAAAAGCAAGAACCTGGTTTAAAAGAGTTGTCCTTTTAAACCAGGTTCCCAAGATGAGTTAGAAAAATAATTATCTCTTCTTGCCTTTTTTCGCTTTGGCTTTAACTGTTTTCTTAGGAGCCGCTTTAGCCTTACTAGACTTTTTAGAGCCCCCTTTCTTTTCCGCTGCGATCGATTCTTTGCGGTAAACTTTAGCTGTTTTCTCTAACCTAATTGTTCCGGTACGCACTCTTTGCGCAGCGGCTTTATTTCCACCACTAGCTTTATGGAGATCTCTCATACAAGTCTCCAGAAGCTTCATTAAATTGGTGGCTGTGTCTTTCAAGGCCATACTCATTATCCTCACGGTTGAAAGTATTCAACATTCTATGTCCATAGGGTGTATGTGGAATATTGTGCAAGATTTTTTTGAAAAATCTTGCACAATTGCATAAGGGACTGTGAAATAATAAAGTAAACCATTTGACCTGCGCGAAATCGCCTAAAATCGACGATCAAAAATGGGGTTGTATCACTATGAATACTACTCCATTTTTGATCGTCGATTTTCGGTTGATTTGGCGCGGTGAAATGGTTTACTTTATTATTTCACAGTCCCTAAGCATGTTCTCTGTGTTCCTAACATCCAGACGATGTACTCAAAATCTATATCTGTTACATTACGCATAAACCCTCTTGAGGATAGCCACTATGTATTACATCAATGGAGATTACGTCTCTGATGAATCCGCTACAATTGCCATTACAGATTTAGGGATTTTACGCGGCTATGGAGTGTTTGATTATTTGCGCACTTATGGAGGTAAGCCCTTCCACTTACAAGATCACCTAGAAAGGTTAGCATACAGTGCAATGACATTGGGCTTTACACTATCTCTACCTCTTCATCAAATCGCAGAGATCATCTCCACCTTACTTCAGAAAAATAATTATCTAGAATCAGCAATAAAAATTATTGCTACTGGAGGTATCAGTCCAGATCAATTTCTACCCTCTGGCCCCTCTAGTTTAATGGTGCTTGTCTATCCCTTAAAAACATTTCCAGAAATAAGCTATATTGATGGAATTAGCGTTGCTACAACATCGTTACAACGTTCTTTTCCTTGGGCAAAAACGTTGCACTATGCCCCAGCAATTGTTGCTCTACAGCAAGGAAAATCTATTCATGCTGAAGAAATTCTCTATCTGAACCATCGAAAAGAATTCCTTGAAGCTGCCACGAGTAACCTCTTTGTCGTTAAGGAACGCAAACTTCTTACAACACCAGAAACTGCTGATATTCTCATTGGTATCACTCGCAATCTCGTACTCAG
>JAGXTH010000057.1 GCA_018333475.1 Simkania sp.
CGATCAAATCCAGGAGATTTGTGACAATGAGAACCTTCAACAACAAGAACAAACAGAGGCTATCGGCCGTCTAGCTAAACAACAACGTCTTGAAGAACAGGCTTTGATCCATAAAAAAACGAAGGAATGGGTAGAGAGGGACAAAGCAGAGAAGTTTGCATAAGCTAAATGAAAAGATAGCGCTAGCCTACTCCACAATAAAAGGGGGCGTTCCGCAATGGAGCAGAGTTAAGGCGATGAAAGCAGTTCATAAAAAGTGCAAATCAGTAAAATAACGGCATAGAAGCAACTGTGAAAAGGGTCTCTAGGTAGCCGGTTTTTTTAATGAGGGAGGAGGCAACCTTTCCAAGAGGTCAAAAAGCGCATTCATCTGTTCGTTTGAAGGATTTTCTTCGGCTTCCTCTTCTTGATCCATTACGACCTCTTTTCCTCACCCTTGGATTATTCAATAGCGTCATGACAGAAAATTTTTGAATCGAGTCATACCATTCGCGAAAAATAAATTCATAAATTAGCCAAGGATCTTGAGCAAAGATTTTTCACCCTATTTGGAGTATCAACAAATACATTCCAAGCCTCACAGCAAGCATCGATAATATCATCGTAGTCTTCGTAATATCTGTTCGCTAAATGTTCATCTCGCAGTACTTGCCATACTTGCTCTGTTGGATTCAGCTCCGGAGAGGCAGGAGGAAGAGGAAGAAGACTTAGACGTTCTTTCGTATCTTTAATTTTTGTGACCAAAATGACATTGTGCCCCCATGGGATCTGGGAGATGGGAAGCTCTTCAAATTGTTTCACGGTCTGTGAGACTTTTTCATAAGATAGGTAAAACGCTCTCATTTTGAACAGGTTAGATCGTGAAAACCCACTAATTCCTGGAAATTCCTTTTGCAGCTCGTTTCCTAAGGATTCAATATCTCTAGAGCCCCATTTTTGGGTCTGTTGTATTTCAAAAATTATTTTACCCATTTCCCAGTAAAGTTTGATCAGTCGCTGGTTTACTGTAATCGCTGCGCTGAGTCTTGCGTTTTGGATTTTTTGTTTTAATTCTAAAAAAACTTCGGTAAAACCTCGAGGAATTGAGATCGTAGAAGGAGATTTAGCTGCTGGAGTAGATCGTTTTTTCGTCATACAAAAGACACACGCAGATGCATTTGGTTGTGATAGAACCTTAGATTGTAGGTGATTTCAAGAATTTTGATCTATTGCGACCTTGAGGGATTTGTTGAGGTGTTTTGGATTTTAGCGGTTCGCCATTGGTCTTTGTAACCCCGAAGAACTCCGAAGTCAATAATTTCGGGGTCGGTTTTTATTGGGAAGGTATAGAGTCAACTTTACATTGGCAAAAAAACCCCTTGGAGCTCATCGCCAAGGCAATTTCCAGAGCAAAGCAACGAGATACCAATCGATCCAGTGACCTTCCACAAATATGGAGCACAACTGTCTATAAGCTGGTAGAAAAAATCATAGAATCATAAGTGAGAAGAGGTGTCTATAGAAACTAAAGTTAAAAGGGTCGGAGCAGATTTTCGCACAGGAACGATCGCTTACTACGGCCCCAATGATAAGACGGTTACAAAAATCGTTGTTGGAACGGAAGTTTCGCATTTTTTGGCAAGGAATCCACTCAATTTGGGCCCCAGATTGTCAATGAACGGGCTTGATTTTTCTTAGATAGCTCAACCAGGTGTTTTTGAGCAACATAGCTATGGTCATAGGTCCTATGCCACCTGGAACAGGGGTGATATAAGAACAATGAGGGGCTACAGAAGCAAAATGCACATCGCCAACGATGGCGCCTTCTTTAAGACGATTGATTCCAACATCAATGACGATTGCATGTTCTTTGACCATGTCTTTTGTAATAAAATGTGCGTGACCAATGGCGGCAACGAGGATATCAGCTTTTTGGCAGACATGTTTGAGATGGGGAGTGCGGCTATGAGCAACAGTGACAGTTGCATTTAGCCCTGGACGGTTTTGCATGAGGAGAGCTGCAAGAGGTTTACCGACAATATTGCTGCGCCCAACAATCACTACTTCTTTTGCATCAAAGGTCAAATCATGCCTAAATAAGAGCTCTACGATACCAGAAGGGGTACATGGAATCAGTCCGCTTTGCTCTCCGAGGAGCAGTTTACCCATGTTGACTGGATGGAAACCATCGACATCTTTTAGTGGATCGATAGAAGAGAGAATCGATTCTCTATCGATATGGGGGGGTAAGGGGAGTTGTACTAGGATACCATCGACTTGAGGATCTACATTGAGCTTTTGTAATAACTCTAATAGTGTATGTTGTGTTACCGAAGAATCGAATTCATAGTCAAAAGAACTAATGCCTACTTCATGGCATCGCTTTTTTTTAGCTTGAACGTAACTACGAGATGCTGGGTCATTGCCAACGCAGATAAAAGCAAGGCCTGGAGGGCGGGTAGCTTTTGTCTTAATCTCTTGGTGAAGCTGCTGCAAAAGGATATGAGAGGTAGAACGTCCATCGAGAAGTTTCATTTAGAGCAAATGATCTCAAGTATCTTAGGGTGAAAATAACCATTAGTCGCAAGCAAAGAGCTTTTTTCAGAGACATCGATGGATTGGTCGAAGTAATTTGTCACCTTACCTCCTGCTTCTTGCACAATAAGAAGTCCTGCAGCCATATCCCAAGGTTGTAAAGAGACTTCCCAATAGGCATCAAACCTGCCAGCAGCAACGTAAGAGAGATCTAGTGCAGCCGATCCAACACGTCTTATGTGGAACCCTGAATTGAGAGCTCTTGAAAGGGCATCGATACAGCCAAGAGGGTTGTCTTCAGCGTTATAGGGAAATCCTGTAGAGAATAATGCCCTATCGTAGGAAGTGTTTGTTGTGACTTGCAGACGTTTTCCATTACAGGTAGAACCTTTACCTTTTTCAGCTACAAAAAGCTCTTTAAGCATAGGCTGGTATACAACACCAGCGACGACAACACCATCGACAACAGCTGCAATGCTGACAGAAAAAAAAGGGAGTTGGTGGGCAAAATTGACTGTACCATCCAGGGGATCGATAATCCATAATACCGAATCTTTAGGACCTGGACTAGCCCCGCTTTCTTCTGCCAGAAAATTGCTCGATGGCGCTGCGAGCTTTAATTTTTTTAGGATTAATTCTTCCGCGGCCTTGTCATACTCAGTAACGAGATTTTGCCGACCCTCTGGCTTAGACTCGATAGAAAAATCTGTTCCGAATCCTCGACGGAGGAGTTCTCCTGCTTCAAGAGCAGCTTGGATAGCAGCAATGCAAAGAGTAGAAGTATTCATGAGGCCCTCAATCGCCACTGTAGCAGAAAGCGTTTGAAAAAGCGAAGAGTAAGCTTTGGTAAAACAAAAAGAAGATAGCCGGAGAGTGCATCACAAATGGGCAGCAAGAGTAGGTCAGTAGTAATAAAATAAAAGTCCCATTGTAGATGATGGGCTGTAAAGCTTGCGCTCATAGCAAGACAAAGAGAGTTCAGTAAGGAAAATAGCGTAGAGTAAAATAGGAAAGGAAAACACTTATCCTCAAAGAAGTAACGTCTGTAGGGATAGAGGAACGTCATAGTCATCGCGAAGATACAGGCATGGAATCCAAATGTAGACCCTGAACTTAGAAGATCTAGCACAATACCACAAAGAGCGCTGATCCAAAGAGCTTTAACATGGGATAGTCTTAAAGCAACAAGAGCCATGAAGGGAAAGAAAAATTGCAGGGGAAACAGGGGAATTGATACAACAGTTGCAATCACAGATAGAACAAAGAAGAGGCTCAACATCACACGACGGCTTCCTCTTGAGAGAGATACCATTGCCAAGCAGTTTTGATGATAGTGCTTAAATCCGAATAACGGGGTGTCCAACCTAGTAAAGTAAGAGCTTTAGTAGCATTGGCTACAAGTATGGAACTATCATGAGTGAAGCTAGGTTGTATTTGATAAGGAACATCTCTGCCGCTGATTTCTTGGATACTTCGTAAAACTTCAAGTACGGAATAACCTTGACCTGTGCCTAAGTTAAGACAAAGCTTACCTTTTTCCTCCAGAAGATGTTCCAATGCCAAGATATGTGCTTCGGCAAGGTCTGTTACATGAACATAATCACGGATGGCTGTCCCATCTGGAGTGGGATGATGATTGCCGAATAGGGAGAGGGGACCTCGCTTTTCCATTGCAGCAGCGATGGCCAAAGGAATCAGGTGGGTTTCCTGTGGATGAGACTCTCCAAGGTCTCCTTCAGGATCAGCGCCACAGGCATTGAAATACCGAAGGGAGGCAAACTGCAGGCCATACGCGTGTTCAAAATCTTCTAGCATAGTTTCAACAGCCCATTTGCTTTTTCCATAAGCATTAAGCGGCGCTTTTGGATGGTCTTCGTCGATAGGAAGATACTTTGGGTTACCATAAACAGCTGCTGTACTTGAAAAAACACAAAAACCAATCCCGTTATCGATCAGAGCTTGAAGCAAGATCCTCGAGCCTTCTGTATTATTATAATAAAATTGGCTGGGTTTAATGATCGCTTCCCTAGCGTGGATAGATCCAGCAAGGTGAATGACGGCAAAGGGTTCATAGTGTTCGATGGTGGTGGTAAGGCTTGCATGATCGTGGATGCTGCCTTTTACAAAGGGGCCCCATCGAACGGACCATAAATTACCATGAGATAGATCGTCGTAAACAACTGGCCGGTATCCCTTTTTGCTTAAAGCTTTACATATGTGGCTACCAATATAGCCAGCGCCTCCGGTCACTAAAATGGTTTTACTCATTCAGTAAGCCCCTTTAGGAAACAACATCGTGATTAATGTTTTTCCGATGAGAATGAGATCTAGAAGAAAAGAACGTTTGTCAACGTACTGTTCTTCTAGCAAGAGTCTTTCAGGATAAGAAATTTTACTGCGTCCAGAAACTGTCCAGATGCTTGTGAGTCCAGGACGCAAGGAAAGAATCTTGGGAGCTTTGTCTTTAACGTACTCCTCTATTTCAGTTTGAGATAGGGGACGGGGGCCTACAATACTCATATCACCCTTGAGAACATTCCAAAACTGAGGCAACTCATCAAGGGAAGTTTTACGCAACCATTTCCCTGTCGGGGTAATGCGGGGGTCTTCTTTGAGTTTGTAAAAAGTATTCCATTCTTGCATGAGAGCATTGTTACTAGTGAGTAATACCTGCAACTGTTCTTCAGCATTAACAACCATCGTGCGGAATTTCCAACACTGAAAGGGCGTCTTGTTCTTTCCTATACGAGTACAAGCGTGAAAAGCAGGCCCAGGGGAAGAAATTTTAACAATTAAAGCGCAAAGAAGAAACAGAGGCGATCCAAAAAGGAGAGCGAACAATGCAAAAGTTACATCAAAAAGCCTCTTCACTGTCATGCTCCTCTAAAAACAAACATACAGAAACAGAAAATTAGCATAGAGCGACTGGAATGTCAAATTGCTGCAATGTGGAGTAGGTCATAGGTTCAGTTCACTCAGCTGCAATGGGCAGATCATGAATGTTTGTAGAGGTTGGTTTTTTTTCGCGAAAACGCCAGAAGGCCAAAAGAAGCACTAACCCAATAAATAACCAAGCCATGAGGAAAAATGCATCATTGAGAGCTAACAAGGATGCTTGCTGGTCTAAAGCAGTATTCAATAGAGCCAATCCTTGCTCATCTAGCGGCGGTGGAACCAAAGGATTAAAAGGGGTGAGCGTTTCCCCTAATCGTTCATGGTGAAAGATAGTTCTGCGCTCCCAAAGCGTAGTGAACACAGAAGTGCCAACCCCGCCTACCATGGCTCGGAAAAAATGAAAGATGCCAGTAGCGCTAGGGAGTTTTTCTGCAGGAATTTTCTCAACACTCATAGAGATCAAGGGGTTGATATAGATGATCATGCCAAAGCCGAATAAAAATCTGGCAAAAGCGATATGCGAGACATCTACTTGTGATGTGAAATAAGCGTTATAGAAACAGGCTCCTGTGAAGATCATAAAACTCACCATAAGAGTAGATAAGTTGCCAATAGTTTTGACAATTCTTGGGGTGATCATAGAAAGCAAAAAAGGGGCAATCCCAATGGTTGAAACAGATAGTCCTGCCCATACAGCATCATAGTTCATATATTCTTGCAGCCAAAGGGGCACTAGTACTATGGAGCCGAAATAAATGGCGTAAGAGATGGATAAACAAACAATGGAAAGACTGAATAATGGAATGGAGAAAAGACGTAATTCAAGAAATGGTTTGTTATGAAATAACTCGCGAATGACCAGTAAAGTAAAAGAAATCACTGTAGTGATCATCAAAATTCTGATGGTGTTGGAATTTAGCCAATCCCACTGTTCCCCTTTATCCAATAGAATTTGTAAAGCAGAGACTCCAATAGTAAGTAGCACAAACCCAGGAATGTCTGCTGGGGCTTTTTCTCGCACGCTTTCATTGTTGTGCATGATCATCCAGATAGCCATTGTGCAGAAGATGCCGACGGGGATATTGATATAAAAAATTCCGGACCAAGTATGCCATTCAGAAATATACCCACCTAGAATAGGTCCTAAGACGGGCGCCGTAATGATAATAGTAGACCAAATCGACAGGTCACGGCTGCGGCTTTCTGGGGTTCCTGTATTGAGAATCATGCTTTGACTTAAAGGGATCATGGGTCCAGAAACAAAGCCTTGAATGAAACGGCTGATCACGAGCATTTGTAGACTGACTGAAGCGCCACAAATCCAAGAAAACAAGGTAAATAGCGCAAGTGAGACTGTAAGTAGACGGACAAGGCCAATACGTTTGGTTAACCACCCCGTCATAGCCAAACCAATGGCATTACCTACGGCAAATGATGTGATTACATAGGTGCCTTCGTCGACGCTGACACTTAAATCACCGGCGATATAGGGGATAGAAACATTAGCTATGGAGTAATCGAGAACCATCATGAAGGTAGCTAAGGACAGACTGATAAAGAGAACGATTTTTTCTACTTTTGATAGTTTAATCGGAGTCATCGAAACTATTTTTCTTGATGATCTGTTCGATCAATATATCGACTCCTTGGAGTTCTTGATCATAGATCGTGGTTTGGTAGATGGGTCTTTCCATGAGTAGTCCAGGAAGCTGAGCACCTGTCGTATTGTGCATATCAACAGTAACATCCATGGACAATCCAAGGACTAGGGGATGTTGTTTAAGGTCTTCAGGGTCGATAGAGATTTTTACTGGAATACGCTGAATGATTTTGATCCAATTTCCTGTGGCATTTTGTGGGGGTAGAATGGAAAATACGCTACCGGTGCCTGGATTTAAGCCAACAACAGTTCCTCGGAATTGTACTCCTGATCCATACATATCAGAGGTCAATAGTGTTGGTTGGCCAATTCTTAGGTTTTTCAGTTGCACTTCTCTAAAATTTGCATCGACCCAGATTTCTTCAAGAGGAACGATAGAGAGGAGAGGATCGCTTGCTTGCACGCGCTCACCTAGCTGTACTTTGCGTTGTGTGACGATGCCCCGTATTGGGGATAGTACACTGCAACGATGTAACTCAAGAAAAGCAAACTTCAAGCTCTCTTGAGCCTGGTGCACTAAAGGATGGGAGGAGATGGTCGTTCCTTGAATTTCTGCATAGGCAGCTTCTAGCTTCTTTTGCGTTTCATTGAGTAGGGAATAGGCTGCATACAACGTGGTTTCGCTATGTTCATAGTCTTCTTTAGAAACACTCCCATCGTCTACGAGAGCTTGGCGATGTTCAAAATCTAGGCTAGCTCGTAGTAAGTCTGCTTTGCGAGCTTCCACTGAGGCTTCGAGTTCATCTACTTTAAGAAAGAGTTGGGTCACTTCGCGTACCGTCTGAGCTAAATGTCCTTTGGCTCGTTCAAAAGCAATTTCATAATCATGACGGTCGAGCTCAACGATGGGTTGTCCAGGCTCGACAAGTTGTGCATTATCAGCCCAAATAGAGGTCACAATGCCATCTACCATAGGAGTAAGCATAATCATATTGCCGTTCACATAGGCGTCATCAGTGCTCTCTTCGAAACGTCCCCAGCCAATCCAATAGATCAAGTAGGCAAACCCACATGCTAAAAAAAAAGCAACTGCTACTAAAGTAAGGAAGTTTCTTTTTTTATTGAGGGGAACATTTTCAGGGCTACTCATAGTGATAACCACCTCCTAGAGCTCGAATGAGTTGGATAACCACGAGTTGTCGACTATAATTTAGTTGTGTGAGTGCAAGTTCCTCTTCTAGGGAGACATTTTGAGCTTTTAATAAAGAGAGCTGGTTGTCTAATGCATATTGGACTCTTTCAGCTGTGAGTTGAACTTTTTGGCTAGCATCATCAAGGATGGATTGGTGTGTTGTGATCTGTTTTTTTAATAGAGCGATGCTCGTTAAGCTATCGGTGACTTCTTGGGCTGCCTGTAAGAGAAGCTCATTATAAGCGTAGACCGCCTCATCAAAGGCTTCTACTTTTTCAAACAGTTGGGCTTTGAGTCTACCTGCAGTAAAGATAGGCAGATGAAGTGCTGGCTCAATATTGGCATTAAAGCTATCTCTGCGGAAAAGAGTGCTGCCTGGAATGCTTTCTAACCCTAAGATACCCATGAGATTAATGTTAGGATAGAAATCGGTTTTTGCCGCGCCGATTTCTTTAGCAGCTGCATCCACTCTTAGAGTTTGTGCAGTCAAATCTGGCCTTCTAGAAAGAAGATCTAAAGAAAGGTTGGTTGGAAGCGCTACAAGAGTGTCTTTAAGGGGCTTCCAAGAGAGTTCAATGATTGCATCTTGTCCCAGAGCGGTTAGTGCCTTGAGCTTATGTAATTCAATACGTAGCAGTTGTTCCGTAGAGAGCATCTCTTCCTTGACATTGCATGTCATGGAAGAAGCACTAAGTCGATCGAAGGCTGTGGCTAGTGCATGTGTTTCCCTTCGCGAGGTAATATCGAGGATCTTTTGCTGGTTGTCCTCAAGCTGCTCTAAAATATCGAGCTTACGAAGTAAGAACTGTACTTGGAAATAGGTATAAGCAATCGAAGTTGTTAGGATGAGCTCGGCCTGTTTTTTTTCTGCTAACGTAGCAGCTGCCTTGCCTAATGCAGCTTGGAAAAGATCGCGGTTTTTCCCCCAGAAATCAAATTCGTAACTGAAACTGAAACCTAAATCGACCTGATTGATCACAGGAGGGTAAGGGCCGCCAAATTCTCGATACAGTCCATGTCTGCTCAAGTGTTGCCAATTTGTATCGGCGTCCAGATCGATTTCTGGATAGAGGCGAGCTTTTCTTTGAAGCGCCACCTGGGCAGCCAATTTTAGCCTAGCTTCAGCTCTCTGGAGTGTAGGGCTGTTTTCTAGACCTTTTGCGATGAGTTGATTGAGAGCGGAGTCATCAAAACTTTCCCACCAAGTATCTTGAGGCCATTCACCCACCTCAAAAAAACCACTTTCTATGGCCAAAGAGGATACTTTGTCACAACCGCTTGATGTCATTCTTTCAGCTAGATCTTGTTGTGGGATCGTAGCACAGCCGTGAGCTATGAGAAGCGAGACTCCAAAGATCGATATTCGACGTAGCCACATGGATAATGCAAGGGTAAAGGTTGAGACTAAGAACTCAAGGGAGTATTTTTGCTTTTTACTCAGAGTTTCATCAGCCTTTCCTATGCAATAGTAAAAAAAAGTTTTTACATCCAATAAAAAATAATCTTTTTAGTTTAATTCTTTCCGGCTCACTGACTCGCGATCTGCAAGAAGCACCTTGATTCGGCTGATTCCGAGGCGTTCTACTACCTGCTTTAGGAGGTCGATTCTGTCCGCCGCGCATGAGTTGCCTTCAAGATTCAGTACAATCCAGAATAGTGGAATGCCGATACCTCTGTAAGCGATCGAGAGCATTAAGATATTGATGGGAGTTTTTTCCTACTTCCAGTTCGTGCGATCCAGGATTAGAGTGTACTTATCGTCGAGTGGAAACAGGCGGAAACCCAGAAGGACAATCGTACTCATATCGAAGGTAAAACCGGCGAAGAATCGGCAGACTCTACGATACGATGACTCCTCCTTGATCTCTGACTTGAAGGCTGAAGCAACTTGGGTCAGATTGATGGTTCTGACGACGAACAGAGCCTGAATGATTTGCTCTAGACAATCAAGACGGCACTTGTGCCAATCGAAAAAAATGGATAGAATTGCTTGCAACTCGCTGATGTGTTTCGTTATACCTAGATGCTTGAAATACAACGAGATATGATCTGCCTTCAGCGAGCCGTTGTCATCAACTTATTTTTTTGTCCAGTACAGAGGCTAGAATGAGTAAAGAAACCAGTTTTAGCCATCACAAATCGGGCGCATCGAATGAGGGTACATGGATCTGATTTTGAAAAATTGCGAAATCATCGATGCAACACAACCCAAGCCATATTCTGGTTCTATTTACATTGCTCAAGGGAAAATTCGAGAAATTAGTAAGACGCTTTCTTTTAAACCTAATGTAGAAGAAATTGATCTTGATGGTCGTACAGTCATCCCAGGACTTATTGATGCACATGTCCATGTAACCGCAATTGATATGAATTTAGCCGATTCTCAATATCCGGCATCAGAGATAGCCATTCAAGCAGGTCTATACTTGGAAGCAATGCTTCTAAGGGGCTTTACCACGGTGCGCGATGCTGGAGGAGCAGATTGGGGCATCGCTGATGCAGTGAATAAGGGATTAATCAAAGGATCTCGTCTCTTTTTTTCAGGAAAAGCGTTGAGCCCAACCGGGGGGCATGGCGATTTCCGTACTAAAACAGCGTCTTTTGAACCCTGTGGCTGCTGTTGTCCTGGTAGCTATCTTTCTCGATTAGCTGATGGAGTTACTGGTGTTAGAGCCGCTGTTCGCGACGAATTACGAAAGGGGGCCACTCAGATTAAGATTATGGCTTCAGGCGGAGTAGCCTCTCCAACTGATAAAATCACCGATTTACAATACTCTGCTGAGGAAATCCTAGCGGTTGTAGAAGAAGCGACTGATCATGGGAGCTATGTCATGGCTCACGCTTACTCTCCTAAAGCGATCCAACGTTGCATACACTGCGGTGTTCGGACAATTGAACATGGAAATTTAATCGATGAAAACACAGCTCAATTGATGGCCTTATCCAATGCTTATTTAGTGCCCACGTTGGTCATTTACAAAGCTTTATCTGAAATCGGTCAAAAATTAGGATTCCCTAAGGAGAGCTTGCAAAAATTGGAGGCTGTTCGGGAACAGGGATTGGAAGCAATTAAAATTGCACGAAGCGCTGGTGTAAAAATTGGATTTGGCACAGATCTTTTAGGGACAGAAGCACACAAGATGCAATTACACGAATTTTCAATCCGAAGCGCCATAGAAACTTCCAAAGAGACTTTAACTTCAGCGACCCTAGTCAATGCAGAGATTCTGCAAATGCAGGGCAGGCTGGGGATTATCGCTAAAGACGCCATTGCGGATCTTTTGGTTTTAAAAGGCAATCCTTTTGAAGACATCTCCCTTTTGCACGAAGACAACTATGATCTTATTCTTAAAGAAGGAATCATTTATCAAAACAGGATTGCGCGAAAAAAATGAAAGCTCCCTTGATTGTCAATTACTTCGTCACTTTATTCATGCTCTGTAGTCCCTTAACAGCTATCCCCGTATTTTTAAGTCTGACTCAAGGACGGGACAAAAAGGAAAGACGGACCATTGGAATTACCTCAGGAATTGCTGTTGCCATTATCTTGCCTTTGACCACTTGGATAGGTGCCCCCTTTCTCGCTTTTCTAGGGATACGAATCGAAGCATTCCAATGCGCTGGCGGAATCATTGTATTTTTGCTTGCTCTCTCCATGTTAAACGCCCAAATCAGCCCTATGAGACATAGCGAAGAAGAAACCAAGACAAAAGCTCCTTCAGTGTCTGTTGTGCCGCTTGCCATCCCTATCATGGCTGGTCCCGGAGCTCTTAGCGGTGTGATTGTTGCATCCAATACCTATGCCTCCTTTGCCGATCACATCATCCTTTCCTTTTGCGGCATTGGTGTAGGGATCGTAGCTGCAATTCTTCTCTGTTTTGCCCTACCAATGGAACGAAAACTTGGCAGTTCTGGTCTCAATATTGTGACCCGCATCGGAGGTTTGATTTTAGCAGCTCTAGCGATAGAAATATTTGTTCAAGGGCTCGAAGGATTAAAAGTACTGTAGCGGTCCAAAACAGCAGATATAGAAAAGCAGGAAGGCGTGGTGGATTAAGTATAGAGGACAAGCTGTTAATGACTTTAGGGTACTTGAGAGAATATCGCACTTATTTTCATTTTTATTCAGGGAAGAAGAAAAAGCACACGCTGAAGAGCCAAGTTGTTGTGGACAAGAAGAGCCAGCAAATCATCTGCACAGCATTTGCCAACGGCAAGCGACACGATTTCAGATTATTTAAAGAGTCCAAAACACAAATTCACCCAGCAATAGGTGTGGTGACTGATACTGGATTCAGGGACTCCAAAAGATTCATCTTATACCAAACGCAACAAATAACTTCACATTTGAGCCGCGTCAAAGCGCCGAAAATCGGCGAT
>JAGXTH010000058.1 GCA_018333475.1 Simkania sp.
GGCTCGCTCAAATCCGAAATCTCGCTAAAACGAATCATTTTTTCCAAAGGTACTGAGTTATGCAGGAGTCTCTAGTATATACTTTAGAAGACGAAAAATTATTTTATTTAACTAGTTAACGCATCTCATAGCACATAAATAATTGATTAGTAATGTGATGTGAACTATTTCTCAACGGGATTTTTGATTAAAATTGTTTTTTGTCATACGTACAGCTTTGATTTATAACATAATACTTATGTAATTGATTTCCAATGAGATATTATCATGTTTCATAGGGCTTTTTATTCAATTTATTTTAATCTAGCGGTTGTTTTGGTTAGAGGGTTGCTCGCAGAGCTAGGGTCTAGATTCTTGCAATAGGATATTAAGTATTCAATCTGTTTATTATTAAAATCTTAAGAGAAGCATAATACAATTTTAGATAAAATAAAACTTTTATATTTTATTTGCTTGTAATTCAATTTTTTAGTACAATTATTTTATATTTTATTTAGTACAATTATTTTATATTTTATTTAGTACAATTATTTTATATTTTATTTAAGCGTTAAAAAAATCATGAAAATAGAACCTTCTCAAGGAACAGCAGAGATTGTTTCTTCTGTAATTGAGGAATTACCGGTAAATTCACCGCATTCTTTGCTCCCAGCATCTTCCATAGACCCTTTGCGCACTTGCCAAGTTGCGCTAACAATAGCAAATACTGCGAGGAAGACTTTAGTCAAACCCTCTATGATAGCACTACCATGCAACTTCAGTATGCTAGAAGAGTTTGATACTAGAGGAGATGTTGAAGTTCAGCCGTCCAGGCAAAGAGTCAGCAGGTGGTTGCTAGCGTCATCAGGGCATAAAGTTATTGGTTTGGCTAATAGAGGAAACAATTGCTGGGCAAATTCGATTTTGCAGGTGCTTTTTCGGGCGGCTCCTCTATGCCATGCGATCCTTAGTGTGCCAGAATATAAAGACCTTAGAATGCTTGGCAACCAGTACTTTGGTTTGGCACAAGGTGATCCTGATACACACCGTTTTCGTTTAATGTTGCACCGTCTACATATCGGTGGGCAAATCTCTGCAGAACCTGTACAACAGGATGCTTCTGAAGCACTGAATTTGATGCTCGCTCGGGTCTCGGTAGAAACAGGCGAGCAGTTTTTCCCACGTTGCATAGAGATTAAACAATATAGAGCAACAGGTAGAACCCGGCCCATATCTATTGAGGCTACTGGGTCATACTCCAAGCTAAATGCGAATGCATGCCTAGTGAAAAGAACCCCCGCTAGTCCACAAGTTTTTCTGGATATTCAAAGGGTCGTGGATCCTAGAGATCCGTTAGGAAGAGTTTCTATAGAAGTAACAGATTTTGATCAGATGCTAGCTAGGGCATTCTATCTTACCGATACAGCTAATGATGAGGCGTGTTGGTTTCTCGGTGATGATCCAGGTGTAGTTTATGAGCACTTACCAGTCTGTTCGCAAACAAGATTCCTTGAAAAACCTTCGCATCTTGTCCTGACTATTCGACGCTTTCATTACGATGCAAATTCTAAGACAACTAGCAAAGATTCGACAGCTGTACAGGTACCACGTGTACTCCAATTGCCAGAATCATCGCTTCCACATGCACTAGATCGACGCCTTGTTCTAAGGGCTTTTGTTGTTCATATAGACAATCATTATATAGCCTACGTGAATCAAGCTGGGATCTGGGTGAAGACTAATGATTCTCTTGTGGAAGAGGTGACTCTGCAAGAGGTTGACCAAGCGCTTTCTTCAAGTTACATCCATTATTTTGAGCAAGGAGATGCTGATGCAGAACCTCCTTTGGTTAGAGTCGATATAGACTCTCAGAAGCAAAGATCTCAGCTTGACCTATTGTTAACACTTTCTGAGAAATTAGAAAAACGGGTAGGTGATCAGAAAGAATGGATAAGGTTATTTTCTCAGCTGAAAAGAGAGTGGCAATATAGAGCAATGTTCTGGGTTTGGAAAGCCCAAGGTCAAATCGATAAACCAGAATTTGGAAGAGATGCGATTATCACATCTCTCCTTTGCTTGCTCGATAAGATAGGTGATGACTCCGGAGCGCAACGTGTCATTGATCACGTCATTGATGAAGTGCTCAAAGCAGATAAAAAAGCACAGGAGTTCAATGTCCCTGTCAGCAAGAGTGTTTTGCTGGGAGAAGATCGGCTTCTTAAACTGTCCACATCATCTCATACAAAACATCCCCTTTATGGGTGTAGAGGGTTGCTGGCTTGTGAGCAGTTAATACACCAGATGGGGCTACCTTTAGATGGGATAAAACGCACAATAGAAATAAAACCAGTACCCAAAGAGCGTATTTTTTCTCAAGTTACAGATATTCAAAAGGAGGCACCGTTATATTTCCAAGATGGGCTTGCTCGACAGGTAAGAAGGGTCATCGATGTAGATGTGATCCAATATCTGAGTAACCCTTGGGCAGTGCTCATAAAAGAGTATTTTGAAGGGCAACAATATGTTAAAGATTCTCGTTTAGATAAGGCTGCGGCAGATTTCTTTAGAAACACAAGATTTACTGTTCTTAACTATAAAATCATAGAACACCCAGATATTCCAGGATGGGTGTTAAAAGGTAATACCTCACAAATCAGTCATATTCGTAACGCTGCTGGAGACACCGGCAACAACCGTTTTGATCATTTAAACCGCCTAAAGATGTCTAGAATTCTTAAAGAAGCTGCACAAGAAGAGGGATTATTAATCGATGTTCCAGAGGTATACATCGTTGATAGCGAGTTATATCCAGAGGACCCAGAACTAAGGTATATTGTTATCCAGCAAAAACTCCCTATTATGAAGCGCGAGGAACTCATCTGGACTTTCGAAGAGATGCCTTATGAAAAGCAAAAGATGTACGCAGAGCATCTTTGCCGTCTGATTGTCAAGACAGGGTATAGTGATGCCCATTTTGGCAACATGACGTTTCTTGATGGAAAATTCTACATCTTTGACGAAGAACCCATGGGCGTGCTACGTGACCAAAGTGACCAATCTCCTAGTTTCAATAAAACTATTGAAGAATGTGCAGCCATTGGATTGCAGCGAGTGATTGACGAAATCGGGAAAGATCTTCTCGTGTTCCGCGTTGTTGCTGCAAAGGCTCTTGTAGAGCTTAAAGAGAAACGCATTGATGAGCCAGAGCATCGCGCAGCTTTTCACTCGTTTATTCGAGTAATGCATGATTCTCAGGCGACGACGGTGGAAAGGGTAGAGCAATTTAACAAATTAAACCCTCAGCTTAAGAAATTTCTAGGAGTGGTCGTTGCAACAGGATTAAATCAACCTAGTGACAATGGCTATGGGGAAAAAAGAATTGCTGAACAACCAGAAATTTTGACATTTTTGTCTAATCGAGCGGGTATCGATGTTTTACGACAGATCGGAGTTCGCTTTGAGATTCAAAGAGGGGTAGAAATTTTGAATGCTCTTAAGGAGCAACTTTTACTAGGAAATCCTTCCGATCAGCAGATAAAGTTGTTATTGAGAGAGTTGAGTACAGTGTTTGATGGAGAAATTCTCTTTGAACCCATTCGGGAAAAGCTGAATTCTCTCGTAGAGTCTGTTATAAGGCGCATGCATGATGCTACGGAAGAGCAACTCTTTAGAGCGATATGTTTCCGATTACTCCAGGCTCGTGTGCCAGGATCTCGTCAGTGCCTCTTAGATGACCTCATTGGCATGTTGCAATTGGTGAAGCAAGATTTTAGCTTAACCACAATGGAGTGGCGACTAACTCGTAATTACGATCCTCGTTTTGGAGCTAGTTCCAACCCTACGCCATCTAGACCTGTTCCCAAAGATTTAGTGCGAATCAGCGGTCACCCCATAGAAGAATCTGCCAAGAAGTTGTCTGTATTGATTGTTGCATATGAATGTGCTGTCTTTGGACTGAAATTTGGAGGGCTGGGAGAAGCTATTTATGGAATGGCAAAAGGACTGGCTGCTAGAGGTCATCATGTGACTCTCCTTCTACCGAAATTCGATAAACTCCCCAGAAGTGTTACCGATAGATTGAAAAAAATAGAAGAGGTTTCTCATCGTTGTTTTGGACAAACAAAAACAGACCAAGTACTAGGATTTGATCAAGAGAGGCTCTCTTTTAGGTATCTTGAGGATACTAGAGAAAATGAAGGTCAAGTTGATCACTATTCTGTCCCCGATTCTAAGCAGATCTACGTGGATGGAGCTCTAGCAAAAGAAAATGTACCGTGGTTTGGGTTGAAACAACGGATGGCGTATTTTGCTAATGCAGCAGCAGCCTATGCAGATATGCACAAAGGAGATACGGACATTATAGCTCCCCAGGATTGGCATGGTGGTGGATTGTTATGGAAAATCGCAGCAGACCACTCTGGAGAGTGGGGCTGTGGTCGAACACCAGCTACTGTATTTGTGATTCACAATAACAACTATCAGGGAGATTACGGCCCAGAGGACGTTGAAATTCTCCGTATGTTTGGAGATTCAAGGTCTGGTAGAAACGTGATGTTGGACGCCATGGCAGTGGCAGATCAGGTTGTAACTGTCTCTCCAGGTTTTGCTGTGGAGATGCAACAAGCTCCTCTGGGTGCTGGCATCGATTCGTCCATGCGACGCTTGGCCTATGATGGCAAATTGACCGGAATTCTTAATGGAAGTAATCCAGATCTTTGGAATCCTGCAGACAATTCAGTACTTAGAGACTGGGTGGATCCTGTAACACAAATATCTGTGCCTCTTAATTATAGCATTGATGATCAAGATATCCTTCTTAAGAAATCTCTGATCAAAGAGCAATTACAAAAGGCTCTAGAAGTCTATTACCCAGAAGCTGTCGAAGAGTTTCAGCTAAACTTAAGAGACCATGATTTAGTTCTCTATGTTGGCAGATATGACTCATCACAAAAAGGATTAGAAAGGTTTAGTGCTATGATGAGAGCCTCTCATGAGAGAGGAGCTGCTTTCGTAACGATGGGAGTAGGAGAGGATAGCCGCGCTACAGAAATTCTCGATGCTCTAGAAGAAGAAGCTAAACACCTAGGGAATGCTTGGATCACTCGTGGAAAAGCGGATGGATTTAGTATCAAAATGCAGCTTGGAGACAAAGAGAAGGGAATTCCAGGTCTTGGACCTTTATTACGCGCTGCAGCTATTTACTGCATTGCTCCTTCAAATTTTGAACCGTGTGGATTGGTGCAATTTGAAGCTTGGCTTTTTGGAACATTAGTCGTAGCCACTGCAACCGGTGGGCTTGCTGATACAATTAATTCTAATCCTGATGACCCGGAATTTAATGGATTTACTTTTGAGAGGTTAGCTTGTTGGAATTCAGTGGAACAAGACGACCTGGCTTATACAACAACGTTAAAGGCAATCGATCATTGGCATCACCTTATAGACGATGATAAATTAACCGTGATGCAGCGC
Organism: Simkania sp.; assembly: GCA_018333475.1. Classification (GTDB taxonomy): domain Bacteria; phylum Chlamydiota; class Chlamydiia; order Chlamydiales; family Rhabdochlamydiaceae; genus JAGXTH01. Next base: position 5,452 of record JAGXTH010000058.1, read on the forward strand.
ATTATGAAAAGCGCCCGCTTTTCTAGCTGGACCTCAGCACCCAAAGGGTTATCTCCCATTGAGCAATACGAAAAAGTGTTTTCTAAAGCTATTACGCATGCAAAACAAAAACGTGGCATCCGCAGCATAGATTTAGTTGGTAATGATGAGGCGCCTCCTATCGTAGATGACCACTACTTTGGAGAAGGAGTCCAAGCTACCCTTTATACGACCTATGGAGCCCATATTACCCGTGGTACACATGGTAAAGTAATCGGTGTGCGTTTTCAGACGATGGCTCCCATAGCAAGAGCAATGAATGTGGTGATTCAAGACAAAGATAAGGAATGCATTGTTCCAATGGAAGCTCTTGGTAACGGAGCTTGGAGCGTCTTTGTTGAGGGGGCCGGAGAAGGGACTGTGTATGAATATGAAAGTGTCGATGACTCAGGAAAAGCTATTCGCAAAGCAGATCCCTTTGCTTTTGGTTCGCAATTGAGGCCACTTCACGCCTCTGTGGTTAGGGATCCAAATGTCTTTCAATGGTCAGATGAGCCTTGGATGCTAGAACGAGTAAAACAAGCTGAGTCAGAACGTCCATTGAATATCTATGAAGTGCATTTGGGATCATGGCGCCGTGAGTCAAATCACGGAGCCTTTATGAACTATAGGCAAATAGCAGAGGAACTTGCAGAGTATGCTATTTCTATGAACTATACGCATGTGGAGCTCTTAGGGCTGTTTGAACACCCTTCTGATGAGTCATGGGGTTATCAGATTTCGGGTTTCTTTGCTCCTACATCAAGGCATGGTAGTATTGAAGATTTTCAATACCTTGTTAATGCTTTGCATGAAAAGGGGATTGGGGTGATTGTTGACTTTGTCTCTTATCACTTTGCTTCGGACGACTGGGGCTTACGAGAATTTGGTGGAGGTAAGTTCTTTGAAAATAGCGACCTGTATCATGGAGAGACCCCAGCTTGGGGCACTCGAGTGTTTGATTTAGAACGAGAAGACATTCGTAACTTCCTTCTTTCCAGCGCTCATTTTCTTTTAAGTAAGCACGTAGATGGGCTCCGCGTTGATGCAGTTAGTGAGCTTGTAACACATAGAAAGTACAGTTCTAATGCGTGGAAACTAAACAAAGAAGGTCAGCACTGGAATTTGGGTGGTATTGAATTGATACACTCCCTTAATAACATGGTCCAAACACAATTTCCAGGAGTTATAACGGTAGCAGAGAATTCGCATTGGCTTCCACAAACTAAAGTGGATACGGATCCTGTAGAGATAGGTGGCCTTGGGTTTTCCAGACGTTGGAACATGGGCTGGATGTCGGTTAGTATGAAGTTTTTAAAAGCGGACTTAGATCAAAAAATAAAGAGCTTTGGAAGCCTTATTGGGATATTTGATCACCATTGGCAGATGAAAAACATTTCAGCCATTTCGCATGATGAGGTAGTACATTTGAAGGGCTCTCTGTATGAAAAGGCAGCGGGATCAAAAATAGAAAAATTAGCACAAGTGCGTATGCACCATGCCTTTCAAACGTTTTTCCCAGGCGAAGGCATTCTGACTTTTATGGGTAATGAGCTCGCTCAAACAAAAGAATGGGATGTTAAAGAAGAAATCCAATGGGATCTTTTAGAAGATGAGGGGCATCGGGGTGTGTGGGAACTTTCCAGGTCTCTTAACGTGTTCTATATGGAGAATAGGCCTCTTTGGAGCAAGGGTATAGCCTTAAGTCGTTTTGAGTGGATTAATATCCATCCTAAACGCTTAATACTTGGTTATCATCGTAGAGATGATACTGGGCGTCAGCTTGCGATTATTTTTAATTTTTCCAACATGTTTTTTAATCACTACACTATGGATTTCCGTAATCCTAGTCATATGGAAAAGCTTAAAGCAATGCATGTTGTATTCAATACTGATAGCGCGAAATTTGGTGGTAGCGGCCGTTATGATGACAGACAGGTTGCTACAATACTTGAAGGTCGAGATAAGAAACCCAAAGGCTTTAGAGTGGCTTTGCCCGCATATAGTGCAGTCGTTTTAGAAGAAGAATTTGTATAAGGGAAATTCTTGATTTAATCGAATACAGCTATTTCCAGTTTACACCATCTGGTGTTCAAATCTCCTAAGAATTTTAAACAGCTTCTTAGGGCAACTAGGATGCAGACTGCCTATTAATACCAAACGCAACAAATAACTTCACATTTGAGCCGCGTCAAAGCGCCGAAAATCGGCGATCGTAAACGGCATTGTATT
>JAGXTH010000059.1 GCA_018333475.1 Simkania sp.
CAATCCCACTTCGAATGCGCTAGACTGTCGTACGACGACGTCGTGACTGTTTCTGTCATATATGACTTCCTTCAAGTTGACTCGCTAAGCCACTTGGAGGAGAAACATACGACGTCGTTCTTTTTTATTTCTTTACAGAAACCTACGGCCGAGCCTTCCTGAGTCCACTGGTGAAACCAGTGGTTTACCGATTTTTAATTAAGAGCTGTAAGTGTCTTGGGTTTGAATTTTCTCAGTTCAAATTCGAAGTTTTTCAAAAGAGTTGAGAGTAAATAAGTAAAGCATTCTTGTCTTAGAGACAAGCTTAAAGACCACTTCTTTGAATCTTCCAGTTGTAACAAGGTTCAGTGATCTTCTCTTTAATTCGCCAACCTTTAGATGTGCGAATGAACTTATCGTTGTACCAAAGTCCCCAAAAGGCCACTTCAAGAACATCTTCTTGGCCCGCCTGCTTTTGAATAATCAATTTGGGCATCTTCAGTAAAAATGAGATCAAGAGCAGTGATTTTATTTTCCATCAAGGTGAGGCAGAAATCCCTTATCTCCCAGCACCTTCATGATGCCCCGAAGCAAGTAGTTGTCGCCGAAACTGATAACGTAGTCTTTGAAGCCGATGCGTTGAAGCATTTTCTTATCTACAAGTCTCTTGATTTGTCGGGACAGTTCTGCGCCGTGCTTTCCTTGAAAGATCTCTTTCAAGTCACTTGATTGGATCATTTTTTTCTCGATAGCCATTCTCAATATTTTTGCTTCGACATCGGTGATATATTTTCTTTCGAGAGAGTGGTTGATTGTGGGCATCAAAATTTCCTTGGCCAGAGAGTCATAGCCGAGAAGTTTGTCGATTTTTTCGATCTCCTCTTTTAGACCACGGAGCACGTATTCACACCAAGCCAGAATGCCCGATTTTTCTCCAGTATCAGCCTGCTCGAGGTACTTGTAGTAATTGTTTCGGTGATTACAGAAAACGGCCGTAGGGTTGATGATTCTCCCTACGTTGACGTTGAAGCCGAGCTTAATCAACATTGCGTAAGTAAATAAACGTACTGTCCGTCCGTTGCCATTGCTAAATGGATGTATCCATACGAATCGATGGTGAGCAATCGCTGTTTTTAACAGATCGAATTTTGCGCCGCTGTCCTGATTGATGAAGTCAAATAATTCGTTCATATACTCATCAACGAGTACCCACTCTGGTGGTAGATGCTTGGATTTTGTGATTTGTAAATTTGACTTCCTATATTGACCTGGAGTTTTGCCTCCTTCTCCCTTTGGCGAAGTAGGTAATCCATCGGCAACCATCCTATGAATTTCGCTGACAAAAGCTTGATTGATCGGATGCTTTTTTACGTTGTTTTCAATGAAATCCATGGCGCTTTCGATATTTTGGATCTCTTTAACTCCCATAGGCACATCAACCTTCTCTTCCAGCTTGGTCTCTATATACTCAAGAAGCGAAGTGTTATTTCCTTCGATGCGCGCCGAGCCGATACTCTCTAGCATATGGAAAATGCTCTTGAGGTTGAAAAAAACCTGGGAAGGAGTCGTCCCATCCAAACGTTTTTTTCGAAGATGGTTCAAATCAATAATAAGGTCCGTTAGGGGAGAGTCAAAAGTAGGCTCTACCAAAGTCAAGTCATAGTGTTTAAATTCGGCCCTTGTTATTTCACATTCCTTTCCTTCGATCTTTAACATCCGTAGCGTTAAAAGTTTAACACATGATGTTGTAAGTGTCTTAAAAACAGCCAAATACGATGGTGTACAAGGATAGAAATTTTAACAACTAGTTTTTTGGAGATTTAGCATCTCCATCTGGAATCCTTGTGGCAGGACATGGTAAAACATTCTTGTAATGCATAAGAATTGCGTAATCAGCACATAGCAATACCGATTTATATCGGGTATTTTTGAACGTTCTCATCTTGAAAATTTTGATCCAATCCCTTAGCGTTTTTTGTCCTAGAGTGATACATGACTTCTTTCCATGCTCTGATATTCCTTCTCATTTTTTATATCGGAGAGCTATTCTCTGAAACGGTCCATACTTTTTATGGACCTCTAGAAATAGAAGAGCCGGTTCTGATTGAGTTAATTCATTCTCCTCCTTTTCAACGATTGAAAGACATTCATCAGTATGGCGTTTCCTATTACACTAAAACACATCCAGAAGAATACACCCGCTTTGACCATTCTTTAGGGGTCTTTGCTATCCTTAGATCTAGGGAAGCTTCCCTTGAAGAACAAATTTCAGGACTACTGCATGATGTTTCGCACACAGTATTTTCTCATGTAGGGGATTGGGTCTTTGCAAAGGAACACCAAGAAGAGGACTATCAATCCACTATTCACAATTCCTATCTAGTTAGTTCTGGAATCGGGGAGATTTTGAATCGCTATGGCTATACGGTGGAACAAGTGTCTCCGAAAAGAAAAGAATTTTCCATGTTAGAACAACCTCTTCCTAATCTTTGCGCTGATCGGATTGATTATAACATTCAAGGGGCCTATTTCCAAAAATTCATTACACGGGAAGAAACCAAAACACTGTTCTTAGATCTATCTTTTGAAGACGGAAAATGGATCATAACAGATCTAGACCTAGCTGCTAAGCTCACTTCTTTTTCACTTTTCATGACCGAAAACTGTTGGGGAAGTGCCACTAACTGCGTGACATCAAGGTGGTTAGCGGACGCTATTTTACAAGGGATTGAGATTGGAATCATCTCGTGGCATGAATTTCACACCGGGATCGATGAGGCTATTTGGAATCGACTATTGAATGCACAGGATCCTTTTATCCAAAATAGGATGCAGATGGTAAACTTTCCTGGTCAATATTGTCGTATTGTGGATCCAGCCCAAGCTCATAGCTACGTACAATTTAAATGCCGTGGGATCAATCCCTGGGTAAAACAGAACGGTAAAATCATTCGACTAACATCAATTCGCCCAGAGCTCGAAGAGGCTCTGCAAAAGATGAGAAGACAATCTAGTGAGGGCTGGCCGGTAGAATTCTTGGTTTCTGAGGAGATCTTATCTGCCCAAAAGCCCTGAATTTGTCTGACTTGCTTCTAACACACAAGGGCCAGGAAATTCTCCTAGCTTCTTTTATTTCTGGGATCTTACAAAGAATGTGAGCCATGTGAGGTCTACTCGACTTGGCTTGGTCCCCTTTGACAAGATTTCAAAACCATGTCTCGTCAACGTGTCCTCAAGTTCATTTTGAGAATAATAAGAAAACCAACGGCCAGTTTCCGGTTCCTGTCTTTCTTCCACGCCCTCACGCATAGCAATAAAACCCAGTCCTTGGGGTTTCAAAACTCTTTGAATTGCATCCAATGCGACGCCGATGCGCTCCTTAGGAATATGAGGAAGCATAGCCCATGAAGAAAAAGCATCAAAAGTATTCGATGAGAATGGCATTTCATAAACTGAAGAGAGAAAATAACGACCCAGGGGTTCTGTTTTTCTGGCAATCTGGATAAGAGTCGTTGATGTATCAATTCCACTATATTCATACCCCATCCGGCTCCATTCAAGTGCTTCTCTTCCAGAACCTGACCCAATTTCTAAGAGTTTTCGTGGAGGGTTTCCCAGTTGCTCAAAATACGTGTATTCTTGAGCCCAAAAAGAGGGTTCAGATGTTTTTTTTCTTTGTTTAGCCCAATCCTCAGCGTTTTGATTATACCAGTCGACAACTAGCTTTTCCCTCTCTGAGAGCATCGCTTTTCTCAATTTTAGTAGATTTGTGATCCCTTTTGCCTCCTTTTGATAACAATCAAAAGTTCTGAATGAACCTGTCTGACTACGAGAATCGTCGCTCTGTAATAGGAGCACCTTTAATTTAGTCGGCCAGTAGTTGCTCAGCGATAAAAAGGCTAGGACTCTATTTCAGAACCAATAAGGTGGCCTTACGATTTTTTCAAATAACAAGTTTTTAGAACAATCGTGGTTTTACCATCGCGGCATTCCACCTCTTCACTATCGTCTGTCAAATGGATATTCTTAAATTTCGTGCCTCTTTTAAGGGTTATGGTAGATCCTTTGACTTTTAGATCTTTAATAACTTGTACAGAGTCTCCTTCATGGAGAAGGTTTCCGTTACTATCTTTCGTGCTCATCAAGACCACCTCTTCTTTTTTGAGCTAGTCAGCTAGCAGTTGCTCTGCTAAACCCTTGGCTAATTTTCCATCGACCGTATTGTTCAATTTCATAATGCTCTTCATCACCAAACCTAAATCTTTTTTTGTTTTGGCTCCAGAGTCGGCGATTGCTTGCACTACGATTTTTTTAGTTTCTTCTGAAGAGAGCGATTTAGGTAAAAATTCCTGAACAATCTCTAGTTCTTTTTCTAATTTTTCCACGATTTCGGGGCGACTAGCAGATTGTTCCTTAGCTTCTTGAAGGGTACCAAAGTACGTTTTAAATAGTTTTAAAACTTCGGAGTCAGGAAGGTTAGCTCGAGCATCAACGGCTAATATTTTTGATTTAAGCATGCGAAGAGTGTTGAGTCTAATCTGGTCCTGGGCTCGAATCGCTTCTTTGATTCCAAGATTGATTTTTTCGATAAGTGTCATAATATGCTCACTCTTTTATTTGTGTTTTCTAGAGACCCCTGCATAACCTAATACCTTCGTTAAAAATGCTCATTTTGCGATCTTTCGTTTTTTGCTCGCTCCCTATGAGATGTCTCGCATATGTGGGCTCGCTCAAATCCGAAATCTCGCTAAAACGAATCATTTTTTTCAAAGATACTGGGTTATGCAGAGGTCTCTTCTATGTCTAGAAGAGTAGCTTAGAGGAGTTTTTGATTTTTCCCAATCAAATGTTCTGAAGGGTTGAGGAGGATTTCCCTCTTTTTGGATCAGATAAAGAAAAAGAAATCATCCTGGTCGTCATCAGGCTTTCCATCGATAATACTTTGAGCAATATCAGCAATGGGGACACCCTCTTGGGCCTCTTGTAAAATGGTTTCATAACGGTCTTGCAAGGTGTATATTTTATCCTCCATGTGCCCTAAGGAAGAAGGTGTTTTTGTATCTACTAGGACCTGTCTCATAGCGGCGATAACGGATTGAAGATCGATGGTCTTTATCCGGTGTAGGGCTTCGGAGGAATAGGGACGTTGAGCATGGGGTAGAGCTCTCCACTTATATGTGTGGAGAGGAGTTCTTTTGTAAAAGGGGAGATCCTGATCAGTACACCAGGGGAAGGCATTGCCATTGTCTATAGCTACTAATTGTAGTCCACCGTCTTGAGTAGGTTTGCATAAAATATTTTTAAAATGGCCGTCATTATTTCCTGTGAGCATATCTAGAAATGTTAGGTCCTCAAAATTACGCAACTGCAAGGCGTGATTGGCCGGCGTATTTAGTGAGTGGGTCATAACTTTCGGATCTGCCCATAAATTATCACCTTGTAAATAGTCATAAAGTGGAGGGGCACTATGTACGAAAAATTGAAAACTACCAGTAGGCTCGGTAGAAGGCTCCGGGTTTTTTAAGGTAAGGGTTGTTGTGTAGGGAACGAGTCGAGTTCCCAGGAGTTGATCTATACGAGAAGCTCCAATTTCGGCTAAGTGAGCTTCTCTTTCTTCGGCAGCTCCATAGCGATCTGCAAATCTCCACCATTTTTTTACTTGGGGCTTAAATATACCCAGCGGTTGAGTGTCTCTGTCTAAAATGTAATAAGTTTTTTTGAATCTTCCTTTAAGTTCATCTGGTTGAATCCCCAATCGGAGAGAGAAGTCTGCTTCTAAAAGCGTTTCATGGATCCGTTTTTCACTTACAGGATCGATGATATCTTCGGCGGAATGGGAAGAGTAGACGTCTCGATCTAAAATACGTTCTAGAGGGCATTCTCGTACGATTTCTGCTCTGTTATATGCATAGTTAGGCAGAATATTAAAGAATAGTTCCCGAATTTTTTGCGTCTCATCGCATAACTGTTCAATTTCAGAAGATGCGATGATTTTTACATCTTGATCGATAATTTTTTTTAATGGGTCTAGGTATTCTTGAGTGCTATCTCTGATCAGGGATGTAGTGGAGGGGATCGTAGATCTAGATTCACTATTTTCTATAGTTAAAGGTGTATTTCCTCCAAGAAATAGTATATTAGAAATAGCCTTGTCTAAAATAGACATGTTATTACCTATTTATTTTTTGATTTATTATAAAACAAATGTTAATACAAATAAACTGAAATTATTTATAACAGATGTTTAAACAAAGTCCCAGGTGAATGGGAGAATTTCATGTAGGTTTTTAGCTCGATGGCGAAGGAGCATAAGCCGATCAAATCCGACAGCAACACCACAACTATCTGGAAGTCCCCTCTCGAGGGCGGAAAGGAAGTGCTCATCTATGGGAAGAGGGACCTTGCCAGAGGATTGGCGAATAGTGTTTGCTTCTTCAAATCGGCGGCGCAGTTCCGCAGGGTCAGCGAGCTCATGGTAGCCGTTAGCAAGTTCTATACCTTGATAATAAACCTCAAAACGTTCAGCTACGTGTTCATCGCCTTTGTACCGCGTGCATGCTAATGCTGCTGCAGAAGCCGGGTAGTCGCACAATATGGTGAGTTTTTCTTGGCCAAGATGAGGTTCAACAACAAAGCTAAGCAGAAGATCAAGTAAAGCACCTCGCTTCCATGATCGGGGATCGCCGTGGAGGTCAATGTGATAGTGTTTAATGCGAGCGAGAAGATCGTCTTTAGAGGCCAGGAGATAGTCGATATCGGCATAGCGCAGAAGTGCTTCACGATAACTAAGAGCTTCGCTTGGTAGCTTACCTAAGAAACACCGTACAAATTCTAATGTTTCTTCAATAAATGTATTATAGGCAACTCCAATACGATACCATTCGGCCATGGTGAACTCTGGATTATGGAGCGCACCAAATTCTCCTTCGCGAAACACATGTCCTAATTGGTAGATATCACCAAGCCCTTCTATAAGTAGCCTCTTCATAGCATATTCTGGAGAGGAATGGAGATAGCCTAATTGATCATGGGGTAAAAGGACGCGCAGGATATCGATGTGTACATCGATAGGGGCCGTGTGACTTAAAATAGGGGTATCGACCTCTAGCACGCCACGCTCGGTAAAGAATGAGCGTGCTTTAGCAAGGCAAACTGAGCGGTCTTTTAAAATAGCAAGTCGGTTATTGAACCCTGGAAACGTATTCACCAGTACGCGTGTCTACTTTAATGGTTTCGCCTTCTTCGACAAAAATGGGGATCTGGATTTTGGCACCACTTTCAGTGAGGGCTGGTTTAAGAACTCTACCAGAGGCTGTGTCACCACGTACGCCAGGAGCTGTTTCTACAACTTTCATTTCCATAAAAGTAGGGGGGGCCACCTCAATAGGTTCTCCCTTGTAGAGGGTGATACTATAGACGGCTTCTTCCATGAGCCATTTGCTATTATCACCTATCAGAGCCTTAGAAATAGTGAGTTGTTCAAAAGATGCATCATCCATAAATACAGCAGCCCCATCAGGCTCTGTATAGAGTAGGCGCATTTTGGTTTCTTCTACATCGGCTATATCGACGCGTTCTCCAGATTTAAAAGTGCGTTCGATGACCCTGCCAGTTTTGAGATGTTTGAGCTTCGTACGAGTAAAAGGCTGTCCTTTTCCTGGTTTAACAAATTCGATATTGACCATTGTATAGGGTTCGCCTTCAATTTCGACTTTGTAGCCGGCTTTGAATTCGTTTGTGCCGATCTGTGCCATAAATAACCTGGTTTTAGCTCAAAAAGGACCTATTTTGGAGATCAAAGGAATAAAACACAACTCGAGATCGAACTTCTTAGAAGCTGTTAACAGATTTATTTTCCACTGATTTTCGGGTTCTTTTAGAGAGCTTTTCGATCCAAAGGAACCCCAAAATCAAAGAAACGTTAATTTAGAAATTGTCCTTTACTAGAGGATGCTTTTTTACAGTAGGGTTTGAAAAAAATCATGTTTTTATTTACGTCATTTTTTTGCAATAACTGCTAGAATCGGTTTGTAAGAGAAGGTGCTTATATGATGCCAGAGCTTAAGGAAGAAGAGTTTGCCAAGGAAACACTAGAGAGGTACTCGGGTAGTAAAGCCAGTGAGTTTCAGTCTAATTTGCTTTTGACGAACTTTCCCAGATATGTGGAATATTTTGCTGCCACACGTGGTGTGCCTATTATAGAAGGGAGTATGTTCAAGGTGGCACACTGTCCTAAAGAGGAAACAAGTATTCTCGATTTTAAAATAGGGTCTCCAGCAGCAGCTCTTGTCGTGGATTTATGCTCTTTTCTTCCGATTAAGGCAGCATTACTTTTAGGAATGTGCGGTGGGCTCAGACGAAGATACCAAGTAGGAGAATATCTTGTCCCTGTAGCTAGCATTCGAGGCGAGGGGACTTCAGATTTTTATTTTCCAACCCAAGTTCCAGCATTAGCTAATTTTCTTATGCAAAAGGCGACAACAGAAGTGCTGGAGTTACAGAAAGCGATCTATCACATTGGGATTACGTATACGACTAACACTCGGTTTTGGGAATTCAATGAAGAATTCAAATCGTTGCTTAAGGCAACTAAAGCACAGGCGATAGAAATGGAATGTGCGACTCTTTTTGCAGCAAGTTATAAACGTAAATTTACTTTGGGAGCACTTCTTCTTATTTCAGATTTACCCCTGAATCGTAATGGCATTAAAACAAAAAAAAGCTCTGATTTTGTCTACGAGCGCTACATGCCAGATCATATTGAGAAAGGGGTTTTAATCCTTAAATCAGCCAGAAATATGCAAATGCACCACATCAAAGGTGCTTATCATCGTAATCTTGGAATGGGTTCTCCGATCTTGTAGAAAAGACCTCTGCATAACTGATTCCCTTTGTTAAAAATATTCATTTTTCTCAAAAGGCCCAGGTTATACAGAAGTCTTTAGAGCGCAAGTTATACCAATCCGCAATGATTAACTTACATAGGGTAATCATTGCGGTTTGGTATTAGAGCTCTTTCGAAACTAAACTTCAGTCGATTTTGGGGATCGTAAAACGTGTGTTGTACAATGCCCAAGGATCGAAAACCTAGTTTGTAGATAAATTCGGTAGTGTAATCATAAGGTGTGTTCCATCATCAAAAGGACCCACTTCTGTGCCGTCCTGACCTAAAAAGTCATCGTAGTCATAACAATAGGAATTAGCGCCAGCTTCATGCAAGGCTCGATCGTAGATGTTGTAGACTGGAGCTTGGTAATAGTCCCCAAAATGGTTGATCATCCACGATTTGTTGATCAATTGCCCTTGCGTTGCTTGAGGTAGAATCCCAGCATTCACGATTCCTGATAGATCTCGAATGAGATCTGCATAGGCTTGCGTACTTTGTTGGGGGGGCGTAGGTTGCCAATCTCCTATAGCTCCAGTTAACCAAGGGCGAGAGGTAGTGGTTACTGGAAGAGTAACGATATTCCCGTCTGTTTGGCCTTTGAATACAAAAGTCAAGGTTCCTGTTGCTTGATCTTTTGTAAGGGTTCCTGAATAGGTTTCAATGCCCTTAGATACATCTGCCTGCGATGCTTCGAGCAATAAGGGCTGTTGTTCAAAATAAGGCAAAAATATTGTGCTCAGATAATTGGTAAAATAGTCTGCGGGGAAGGTGGTCCCGGCTGGAGGCATCATATGCTTTGCTGACATAAACCGTAGAATATTTCCAGACGGATCGGTTTGGGCCAGCGTGCTCCATATCTGATTGGGAGTCGTGTCATATTGTTTGAGAAACGTAGATACGTTTTCAATGAACTCCCGACGGCTTCCGTTGTATCCTCGAATTTGATTAGATCCATTGCTCGTGTGTAGCTGTAATTTTAGAGGCAGGCTAACGCTATCTACATTGGAATAGTCTGCCCATATACCAGCATCTTTTGTAGCTGTCATTTCCACCATGCTCCAAAGGGTAGTATTATCAGGATCAGAGGCATTGTTCGGGTCGGGCATTTGCCATTGTAATTTTTTATCGATGGAAATGAGAATATTTCCTGAAATCAGAGCCAAGGCATAGACCAACCGCCCATTACCGTATGGAGGCAATGAAGAAAGTGCGCAGCAATATTGAGCTGGGTCGGTGGATGAGGTAGCATCTTGGTATGTAGCCACGCCATTGGCATCGAATGCAAGATAGCAGAATGTGCCCGTAACCGGATCGATCCCTTGGATGCGAATGTACACATCATCATCACTTTTGACGTTGGGGTTTGGGTTATTGATCACAATAGGTAGGTAACCGCTTTTAGATGGGGGGATAGGAGTTGATATGGAACTGGCTACAAAGGAGGGATCGAGACCGAAAATATTGACGATTAAATCGTTCAAGGCGCTCTGTGTGAGCTCAGAATCTTGGGCATAGATATTGGGGTCTTGTAACCCAGACATCGTTTTTAGTACCCAAGCTCTAAGGGTGTTTGCATTGGGAAACTGCCCCTCATCGATTGCTGAAAACATTGTCTCAAAGGGAAATATATCTTGGAGGTAATCGTTTGTATCGTTTTGTTCAAGCCAGTTTTTTACGTTTTGTTCGATGTGTTCAAGTTCGCTTGGCGCTGAGAAAAAATCAAAAGGGTAGAAGAACTGTGACCATCCTTGGAAAGTGGCTATAAATGGTTTATTCGATTTTGAAATGGAAGAGTGTTCCAAGTGCGTTTGATGCAATGCAGAAGGAGAGTCTATAAACATAAAATGCTTTCCTTAGTGAGACCCCTGCATAACTCAGTACCTTCGTTAAAAATGCTCGTTTTGCGATCTTTCGTTTTTTGCTTGCCCCCTATGAGATGTCTCGCATATGTGGGCTCGCTCAAATCTGAAATCTCGCTAAAACGAATCATCTTTTCCAAAGGTACTGAGTTATGCAGAGGTCTCTTAGTGAGGGTGGCTGGATACGGTTTTTTACAACCGACCTATTTTGAGCAGGAGTGTAAAATTTTATTTAGATAAAGTAAAGAGCTTGTTGTCTGAGCCATTCCCGCTGTAGCGAGAATGGGAATTGTTCATAACTAACCACCGTCCAGCATAGATAATGCGGCACAATTAGAAGTCGTATATTTTTTTTGACGTCTATTACTCGCGCTAGGGTTTAGTTTTAATTTTCTATATCGCCTCTCTTGCTTGCCTATTCCTCACGCCGCCTTAACAAGGCTGCGCATTAACTCGGATCTATTTTGGCGAAGACGTCCTACAGCAATTGCCAACATAACGCTTAAAGCTAA
>JAGXTH010000060.1 GCA_018333475.1 Simkania sp.
ATAACCTTTGCTAGTCAGTTCATTGAAACTAAGCCAGGTGAAGGCGTTTTGTATGCTCATGTAGATGACTCTTTTGTGCGAGCGTATACACTTTATGCAGATGGAATCAGGAAAATGTTACCCAAATCTTTCGTTGAAGGAAAGCATTAATGATATAATCTAAGCATGAATCAGTTTTTAAATAAACAAAGGCGAATCGGGGTGCTTCGTGGTGGTGGAGGGGGTTTTCACGCTAGGTCCCTAGAAGAAGGAGGTAATTTCATAACCTACGTTATAGAAAACTTGTACCCCAAATGGAAGCCGGTGGATATCTATGTCGACGAAAATGAAGTATGGCATGTGTCAGGGTTGCCTGTTTTACCAACACTGCTACCACAGAAGGTAGATGTGGTCTGGAATACAATTCCCGCCAAGTACAACCAACTTCTAAATGATTTAAATCTTCCACAAGTTGGTCAATCGGCTTTTGCCTCACTTCTCACAAACAACAAAGAAGCTTTTTCAAACTTTGCTAATCAAAATAATATACAAACTTTGCGCAAAGTCGTCTTCCCGGTATACCAGGCGGATTTTGATGGTAACCAAGAGGAATACATTTTAACGAAAGCTAGGGAGGTTTGGAAAAAGTTTTCACCACCTTGGGTGGTGCGGGCATACAACACAGATCGAAATGTCGGAATGCGTGTTGCCAAAACTTTTCCAGATTTGATTACTGCAATAACAGAAATGGTATTACACGGTGACAGTATTCTGGTTGAGGAGTTGGTGTTAGGCAAGGCTGTTAGTACTCACTCGGTTCCCGGTTTTCGTGGGGAAGATTTGTATCATTTTCCTACTTCATCGCCACAGGGTTTAACCAAAGAAGAAAAGGAAGATTTGTTAGACACTGCTCAAAAAATTCAACAAAGTATCGGAGGACATTACCTGAAAGCGGATTTCGTTATAAATCCGAGAACTGGTATTCATCTAGTTGATTTCAGTTTAAAGCCAGATTACAGAGATAATTCCCATTTTGACGATGCTTGTAAATCCGTAGGCACTAGAACGAGTCATATCATAAGCCATATATTCGACGGGGTTTTGTAGTTTAAACCTATTCCTTGTGTTATAATATCAAACGTCTTTGTATCTGCGGCGAGCGATCGCACTCACATAGGCACATATGTTGGAGGTTAGCCATCGCTTGCCACAAATGCAAAGAAATAAAAAAACTTCGACTCTCGTCGAAGTTTTTTTATTTCAAAAAGTTTTTCTAAAAATATTTTTTAAAAAAATTAAAAAAACTTTTTCAAAGTTATCCACAGTTTTGCGAAAAAAATATTGTTTTTAAATTATAGATGCGAGATAATTAATGTAGTTCTTCGCAATAATTTTTTAGAAAATATTTTTGTTTAAATAAAATTATTTTTGGTCGTTTATTGCGAATAAATTAAAATTAATTTTCACAAGTTCGAAACGCAAGTTAGAACAAGTGACAATATTATGGCAGCAAAAAAGAAAGCAGCTAAGAAGGCAGCACCAAAGAAAAAGGTTTCTGCAAAGAAGCGAGCATAGTCTCCCTTGGCCGTAGCTCACGAGCGAGGCCTATGGGCGAGGCGTTTTGTTTCTCACTTAACAAAGGATCCGTACTAAGTTTATCTCAGTACGGGTTTTTTGTTTTTTTATCTAGCCCTTCGCGAAGGCTTAAATTTGTGCTAAAATATAACCTATGTCGTTTTTAAATAACATTTTCGGTAGCGCAAGCGCTAGTTTCCTTAGTAAAAATAAAGCTTTAGTTGATAAAATCAATGCTTTTGAGGTAGATATGGAGAAGCTCAGTTTGACTGATTTTCCTATCAAAACACAGGAATTTAAAGCCAGGTTAGAAAAGGGTGAAAGCCTGGACAGTATATTGCCAGAGGCTTTTGCCTTGGTTAGGGAAGCAAGTAAGAGAACGCTGGGCATACGACTTTACGATGTGCAGATGCTGGGTGGTATAGCACTCCATAGTGGCAAAATCTCAGAGATGAAAACTGGTGAAGGTAAAACCAACGTCGCGACACTTCCACTTTACCTAAACGCTCTTACAGGACTTGGTGTGCATTTGGTTACGGTGAACGATTATCTCGCTCGTCGTGACGCAGTGCTCATGGGTCAGGTATACAACCTACTCGGGCTTTCCGTGGGAGTTATCAACTCTCAGAATGTTTCTTATTTCTATGACCCTACACACGTCGAAGAAGACAAAGAGCGGGACACTGTCGGTGAGTTTAAGATCATTTATGATTTTTTGAAACCATGCAGTCGTCGTGAGGCATATCACGCTGACATTACCTACGGTACCAACCACGAATTTGGTTTCGATTACTTGCGTGACAACCTAGCCAGCAGGCTGGAGGACTTGGTTCAACGGGAGCATAATTTTGCTATTGTCGATGAAGTCGACTCTATTTTGATTGACGAGGCGCGAACTCCATTGATTATTTCTTCCCCAGGAAACGAATCTGAAGATTTTTATGTAAAGTTCGACCAAATAGCTAAACAACTAAAGAAAGAAGAGGATTATAAAGTAGACGAAAAGCTCAAAGCTGTTTCATTGACTGATGATGGTATAAGCAAAGCCGAGAATTTGCTCGGAATAGAAAACATCTACACCGAAAAGGGTATCAAATATGTGCACCACCTAGAAACCGCAGTAAAAGCGCAGGCCATATATGAGCGTGACCGAGACTATGTAGTCAAAGAAGGAGAAGTCATCATCGTTGACCCGTTCACTGGACGTATGCAACCCGGACGACGCTGGAGCGAAGGTATTCACCAGGCGATTGAAGCCAAAGAAGGAGTAAAAATAGAGAAAGAAACTCGTTCAGCTGGATCTATCACTTATCAAAACTATTTCCGATTTTATAAAAAACTCGCCGGTATGACCGGTACCGCAGAAACCTCAGCCGAAGAATTCACCAAAGTTTATGGCTTGGAGGTTGTAGTAGTACCTACCCATCGTCCGATAGCTCGCAAGGACTTGAATGATTTAATTTACCAAACCGAAAAGGGTAAGCTTCAAGCTATTGCCAAAAAGATAAAGGAAATCAATCAAAAAGGTCAGCCGGTACTCATAGGTACCATATCGATCGAGAAAAATGAATTACTTTCTGTGTACCTAAAACAAGAAGGCGTACAACATACGATACTAAATGCCAAGAATCACGAAAAGGAAGGTGAAATCATTGCTCAAGCTGGTAAGCGTGGTTCAGTAACCATAGCTACCAACATGGCCGGTCGCGGTATCGACATCAAACTAGGAGGCAACCCACAAACACCAGAGGAATATGAATTTGTAAAAAGTGTTGGTGGATTATTCGTACTTGGAACTGAACGCCATGAAGCCCGTCGTATAGACAACCAGCTACGGGGGCGCTCCGGTAGACAGGGTGACCCAGGAGAGACCCAGTTTTTCGTCTCACTCGAAGACGACCTCATGCGCATTTTCGGTGCGGAAAGAATCAAAACCATGATGGGAAGATTTGGCATACCCGAGGACCAACCTATCGAGAACCGTTTTATCAGTTCGACCTTAGAAGGGGCCCAGAAAAAGATAGAAGGATTTCACTTTGATTCACGTAAGCATACTCTAGAATACGATGATGTTATGAATCATCAGCGCAACATTGTGTACTCTCGGCGTCGCAAAATGCTCAACTCAGAAACTCAAGAAATAGAAAAACTGCTCGAAAGCATAACCCTAGGGAATGATGAGGCGGAGAAGATCGTAAATGAAAAGAGACAAAAACTTGGTGACGAGGCGTTTTTTGAAACAGTTCGCCGGGTGATTCTGTATACCAACGATATCCTGTGGATGGAACACCTAGAAGCTATGGACTACCTGCGTTCATCGGTGAATTTGCGAGCTTATGGTCAGCGGGAACCGTTGGTTGAATACAAAAAGGAAGGACTAAAGATGTTCAAAGAAATGGAAGAAGTTTTCAAAGAACAAGTGGTGTCCATGATAGCGAACATCAATACCGACACCATCAAAGTAGTCGATGAAGCACCCACCGTAAAGCAAACTCTAGTAACCAACCAAGAAGAAGTTCCAGAATTCAAATCAACCACTGATGAAAAGAATGACGTCGGCCGCAATGACCCATGTCCGTGTGGAGCCATAAATCCAGTTACCACCGAAGTCTACAAGTGGAAAAAGTGCGGTATGATTAACGCTCCACAACATAGGAAGGCGTTGGTGAGTTAAAATAAATTAAGACAAGTCTGCTTGAAGCTATGACTACCCCCGAAGATATTCTGAGAAAGTTATTTTTCGATTATTTTAGAGTGGAAGCACGATCTATTACGTCTCTACCCACTCATGCCTCCACTCGCGAGTATTTTATTCTTGAAAAAGAAGACGTTCAAGCTATTGGTGTATACGGACCATCTCTTGCTGAAAACAAAGCTTTCTTAAATATCCAAACGTTTTTTGATCAAAAGGGGATTAGGGTTCCAAAATTTTACCAAATGGATGATTCGGGGTTTTACTATCTCCAAGAATATTGTGGTGACACCGATGTGTTTTCTAGTTTGGAAATTGCAACAAACAAACTAGGCCTCTTAAAAAAGAGCGTCCAAGTGTTGGTTGATATTCAACTAAAGACATACAAACAGTTCGATTTCTCGGTGTGTCATCCTTATGTTAAATTCGACACAAGCGAAGTCAAACGAGAATTCAGTGCTTTCCAGTACAAGTATCTTTTGAACAAAGCAATAGATTTAAATGAGGATTTCTTCCAAGAAGATATCGATCTCCTGGAGAAACTTATCAAAGAAATGTCCGTCGAAGACTATGTTTTTATGCATAGAGATTTTCAGACCAGAAATCTGTTATTAAATACAAACGAAGATATCGTTGTTATCGATTTTCAGGGCGGGAGGGAAGGTCCACGCTATTATGATCTGGCTTCACTTATTTATTCCCCCGAATCCTCACATGCCCATGAATATAAAGACGAACTGATTGAGTTTTATAGGGAAAAATATGACGACAAAACCAGTAAAGAATATCTCATGAAGTTTTTTTTGATTGCAGCGTTCATCAGGCTTGTCCATACTTTGGGTGTCTATGGATCCTTGGGGCTCGAACAAAACAATGCTTTTTTTAAAAAAAACATAGCCACTGCCGAGGAATATTTAACAGAAGTTTTGTATAGTTTAAAATCAGAATTCAGTATTGAATTTAAGAATCTAACGAGTTTGTATAATTCCTCTTTATAAAATCCACGGCATTAGGTATGTTTTCTGGGCTATTTACTGCTACCCATTCCATGAAAGCGAACTCTTTTAAAGGGAGTTTTTCTAAGTTAGCAAAAAGTGTCTGAGGTAGGCCAAGCTCTCCGTCAGATAGTCCAACGGGTGTAAAAGAAAAAATCTCTCGAGACAAAATATAAAAACCGTTCACAAATTTATCTTCAACAAGTTCGTTTGTTTCTGTGTGCCTGCGAAATCCTTGAATGAAGCCGTCTTTTACGTCAACGCCATAATACTGAAAAGGCATTTTGGAACTAGTTAGACCCATACCACATTCTTTGCTCAAAAAAGCAGCATCCACATCTTCTTTTTTATATAAATCGTCACAGTTGCAGACAGCAAACATTTCTTGGTTCAAGAAGGGTAAAGCACACAAGACTGCGCTCAGAGTGCCTTTTGGCGAATCGTTTTTCTGGGTTGCGTACGATATAGGTACGTTCTTGTAAGAGTTTCCAAAATATTCCTGTACTTTATACCCCAATGATTCATTTATTACAAAAATAATCTCCTCCACGTGGTCCACACACAGGTCCAGGGTGTATTCAACCAAAGGCTTACCCTCGATAAATATAAGGGGTTTTGGGGTGTGTTCTGTGAGGGGCAAAAAACGCGTGCTTTTCCCCGCGGCTAATATTACTAATTTCATCTATAAAATAATAGCACCCACATTGAATCGAGTCCAATGCGGGTGCTAGGTTTGGGTTGGGTGTTTGAATTTAAAATTCATAACCCTTAAAAGAAACTTTTTCCTTCAAAACACCGAAGCGAAACTGTTTGTCCTCGAGATAGTTTAAAAGATGCAAGGTCATTCTTAGGGTAGAAGTTTTGTAGTGGGTATCACCCTTTAACAAAATATCTCCGATAAAATGCCAAGCAAGTTCGCTATGCTCTTCTGAGGGCAGCAGGGTTTGAGACAAGAAAGACTTGTTTACTTTTTGGGCAAAGTAGAAAACATGGCCCTTTTCGTTCTCAAACTTCGGAAGTTTCTGAGTCATGTGTGCGAAATAAGTGATTTGTTTCGCAACAAGTTTTATCCCAGCTTCTTCGTCCGCTTCTCTGATTACGGCAGTTTTTGCATCAAGATCTCTTAAATCAAAACCTCCACCGATGAGTTCCCAGATTCCATCCTCTGTGCGTTTTCCTAAAAGGAGCCTCATTTTTTGAAAGCTGGATAGTTTACCTTGAAATAAAAGAATGAAAGAACCATCACGACAAAGACCGTCGTGGCAAAGATCTGGTGTTTGCATGACTTAAAGTTTAAATTGGAAAGAAGTGAACCGATTTCTTGAGGAAATCGGGGTTTAAATTAGTGAAAAGATACTATATTTTAAGGTTTTTGTCAAATTTGGCCTAGTAAAACGAGGGTTCTGGTCACCGTAGGGGTGGGGGAGGCGTACTAAGTAGCTTAGAATGTTTTCCCCACATGATATCAGACATATATTTACGTTGTTTGTCAAACATTGAATCCTAGAATATCCTTATTTAACAACGTATTTTGCATTTGACATACTCAAAAAATATGGCATAACTATTGACGAAAGGTATCAAGTATGCTAGTATATTGACACAACCCAAAGGTATAAGCCACAGGCTTGTATACAAGGGTTTTTTCGTTCAAGGCCTGCTTGCAGGTATGCGGAAAGAATTCTGTTACTGGTTTGGCAGAGCACAACTGTCCCAATATGGAAAAGAAAAACTTAATACGATTTGTGGAATCTTTTATTGTTTTGCCATTAATTTCTGTAACCTTGCCTCTCGGTGGAATACCACCAGACAATCAAGCACAGATGACATTTGGCCCACAGATCGCATTATTTCAAAAAACGAATACTGAAGTGGCTGGACTACTCGCTCTTAACCAAGCAGTAGAACCAAAAACTAATACCAATGAATTGCGCGCGGAGGCTATAAATGCCTACTTTACTTCAAGGAAGGCGCCTCTTGCTGGTATGGATATTGCTCGAAAGATGGTAGAAGAAGCCGAGAAACATGAACTCGACTGGCGTTTGTTGCCCGCAATTGCTCAGCGTGAATCAAGTGGTGGTATCAATGCCTGCAAGAAAGTTAAATTTAGTGCTTTTGGTTGGGGTTCCTGCAAGATTAATTTTGAATCTTATGAGCAATCTATTGAGGTAATTGCTAAAAATCTGGGTGGTAAAAATCCAAAAACAAAAGGATACTACGCAGGTAAAAGTACCTATGAAATATTACGGATATATAATCCAGCCCATATTGTATTGAAATATCCTGAACAGGTCATGAAAATCATGGATGCTATAGGCCCGGCTGACTTAGGAGAAAATCCAGAAACACAAACTAGTAACATTGAAGCATAAAACACAAGCATTATAAACAAAAAATTCCCTGGATTCAGGGAATTTTTTGTTAACTCTAAATAAAACTGTACGAATTACTTTTGATCCAAGAAAACCAAGGTCATTTTGTGATCCTTTGGTTCAAATAGGGTAATTTGGAAGTTGTAAGTCTTGCCAAGCTCTAATGCTTCACGTAGTTTGACTTCGGTGCCAAAGGTTGAGTTGTGTACTAGTCCAGCTACTCCTTCTTTGATCGAAACCAATGCGCCGTGTTTGTTGTACTTGATAACTACGCCTTTGATGATGTCGCCTTTCTTTAGTTTACCTTCAAATTCTTTCCAAGGGTTTTCCTTGAGTGCCTTGATAGAAAGTGATACTTTGCCGTCTTTTATTTCGATGACTTTAGCCTTCACCTTCTCGCCCACCTTAAACATGGCTCTAGGGTCTTCTACCAATCCCCAGTCTAGTTCAGAAATGTGTACCAAGCCTTCTAGGTTGTCTTCAAGCTTTAGGAACACTCCGAAGTCTACAATACCAGCTATTTCGCATTCTAGGTCATCGCCGATCTCGTATTTGCTTAGAATTTCTTTCTTTTCTTCTGGGTTGTTGTCCTTTTCAGAGAAGATGAGTTTGCCTTCCTTTGGCAAACTAGAGATTATCATGACTGAAATCTTCTCACCCACTAGTTTCTTGAGTTCTTTCAGTATCTTGTCTTTGTCTGAATCTAGTACGCGAGGGTAGTGGTCAGCTTTCAATTGGGATGCTGGCAAGAAGCCTTGGATACCTTGCCATTCTAGGATAAGGCCACCTTTGTTTGCTTCTTTTACTTCTAGTTCGAGGGCGGTCTTGTTCTTGATAGCTTTCTCAGCTTCACTCCAGGCTAGGGCTTGTTTTGCCTCCTTTAGAGACAATTCGATGTAACCGTCTTCGTTTTCAACTTCGACGACTTTAGCCTTGATGCTGTCACCTAGGTTTATCTTCTTGATAATATCCTTGGCGTTGATGAATTCTCGGCCGTAGATTATACCAGTACCAAAAGGTGCTAAATCGACATAAACTGAAGATTTCTTAACTAAAATAACTGCTCCTTCGACCAGTGACCCTACTTCGGGCTTGCTCTGGCTTCGGTCAGTTATTGACTTTAAAACTAAATTTTCCTCTACTACTGCTATGGGTTCTTTTTGCATAAAAAAATCCGCGTTAAGCGGACTATGGGTTTTAGGTTCTTTTCGCCTTTCCACTAAAGTGTGGAAACAAGCTAAAAGGGTTACCCTAAATCCTGCTTTTAATACTATGAGACTAACAAAAAATATGTTATTATGCAAGTAATGATTATTACGTATTACGGCAAACAATTTTTTAAAATAGGGCAAGGGGAGATGGTTTTGGCCATTAATCCAGTTAGTCGTGAATCCAAGTCTGGTATCACCGCACGTTTTGGTGCCGATATTGCACTTTTGACCACGAATCATCCGGATTACAATGGAGTAGAGCAGTTAGCTTATGGCGAGCGGGAACCTTTTGTTATCCGAGGACCAGGGGACTACGAAGTCAAAGACATTTTTGTTAAGGGAATTTTGTCAGACGGTCCACAAAAACCAAAAAAATACCTGAACACGATTTATTCTTTTGCTGTAGACGGGATCAACATTTGTTTCCTGGGTGCTCTTTCAAATAGCACCATATCCAAAGAAGCAGGTGAATCAATCGGCGAGCCAGATATTTTATTTATTCCAATTTTAGGCGATAATGTAATTGATGCCAAAGCTGCTGCTAGATTGGCTTCATCGCTAGAACCAAAACTCATCATTCCGATGGATTATGACGCTGCCACGCTTAAAATTTTCTTGAAAGAAATCGGGCAAGAAAATCCAGACACAGCAGACAAGCTAACATTGAAACGAAAAGATTTAGAGGGTAAAGAAGGTCAGGTCGTTGTATTACAAGCAGTTTAATTTTTTTATATATGAGAAAAACAGTTAATAAATTAAGAGATTTGCCAATAAAAGAAAGACGCACGATACTCCACTTGAGCATGATCGCGTTTAGTTTTGTAGTGTTCGGTTTGTGGACTCTTACCTTGAGGTACGATTTTCAAAGTCCAGAAACAAAGATCGAACTACAGCAGAGCGCGAAACCTTTTGTTGAATTCGGCAGTCAGGTAGCTGGTAGCTATAGCGCATTTAAAGAATCAACCACAGCGACAGATTTTGGTAATACCGGAAATGTAACAGAATTAAAATCAACACTAGAAAATGGCGAAAGATAAAAAAGAAGTAGTAGAAATAAAAAAAGATAGTATCCGACCAATAGACATTATCGCCGAGATGAAGGAATCCTACCTCGCATATGCGATGTCGGTTATAACTTCACGTGCCTTACCTGATGTTCGAGACGGACTCAAACCTGTTCACCGCAGAATTTTGTATTCAATGCATGAGATGGGACTGACCTACGCTTCTCGATTTCGAAAGTCAGCTACAGTAGTCGGTGACGTGCTAGGTAAGTATCATCCCCATGGTGACGTAGCTGTTTATGACTCCATGGTGGGTATGGCACAGGAATTTTCATACCGTTATCCGTTCGTTTTGGGCCAAGGAAACTTTGGTTCAATAGACGGGGACAATGCCGCTGCTATGCGTTATACCGAAGCTAAAATGGCCAAGATTTCCAGTGAAATGTTGCGCGACCTCGAGAAGGATACCGTAGAATGGCGTCCGAACTATGACCAGACTCGCAAAGAGCCAACAGTGATGCCAGCATCTGTGCCAGCGCTCCTTTTGAACGGAACCTTGGGTATTGCTGTTGGTATGGCCACTAACATACCGCCACACAACCTGTCTGAAGTTATTGATGCTACAACTCATTTGATAGATAATCCTGACGCTACCACCGAAGACTTGATGCAATTTGTAAAAGGTCCGGACTTTCCAACCGGGGGCGTGGCTTACGGTTATAAAGATATGCTACACGCATATTCATCTGGCCGTGGAGGTGTGGTCTGTCGAGGTGAAGCTGAGATCGTAGAGGGTAAAGCTGGTGGTTCCCAAATCATAATCACTTCTATTCCTTATCGTGTGAACAAGCAGAACTTGGTGATTGCTATCGCCGAGTTGGTGCAAGAAAAGAAACTAGACGGCATCAAAGGCCTGCGTGATGAATCGACCAGGGATATCCGAGTCGTTATCGACCTAAAATCCGGAGCTCATCCGCAAAAAGTATTAAACTACATTTATAAAAACACTCAACTCGAATCAAATTTCAATTTCAATATCGTGGCCTTGGTAGATGGTGTACCACAGACACTTTCGCTCAAAAGTATTCTGACTGAGTTCGTGCATCACAGACAGGAAGTTGTTAAGCGTCGCAGTCAATTCGATCTGCGCAAAGCAGAAGAAAGAGAACATATCCTACTTGGTCTCAAAAAGGCACTGGATTTCATAGACAAAGTTATCAAAACCATTCGTGCATCCAAAGACGGCGCTACTGCCAAGCTGGCTTTGATGAAGGAATTTAAATTCTCTGATCTCCAAGCTACTGCGATTCTGGAAATGAAACTTCAGAAACTTGCTGGCCTTGAACGAAAATTGATCGAAGAAGAATTGAAAGAAAAACAAGCATTCATCAAAGAAATCAAAGAATTGCTGTCTAGTCCAAAGAAAATGCTGAAAGTTATATCAGACGAGCTTGTTGAAATCAGAGACAAATACATAGACGAACGTAGAACTAAAATCATCAAAGGCGGAATCAAAGAACTTTCTGACGAAGATGTTATTCCGGACAAGGAAACCATGTTGGTATTTACCGCTGGTGGATATGTAAAGCGTACTGACCCGTCCGAATATCGTTCCCAGAAACGCGGTGGGGTGGGTGTAGTTGACCTGGAGACCAAAGAAGAAGACTTCGTAACGGAGCTAACTAGTAGCTCAACTCACAGTGATGTACTCTTCTTCACCAACCTAGGCAAGGCTTACAGTATCAAAATGTATGATATTCCAGAAGGTAGGCGTGCTACCAAAGGCAAGTCCATCATGAACTTTTTGTCATTGGCAAACGACGAGAAGGTTACATCTATTTTGGCACTTCCAAAAGAAATAAAGAAAAATCCAATTTCACTCATGCTGGTTACTCGTGATGGCACCGCCAAGAAAATGTCCGGTGAGTCGTTCAAGGACGTTCGTCGCAGTGGTCTCATTGCTATTAAACTCGACAAAAATGATGAACTTATCTCTGCTTTGATTACCGAG
>JAGXTH010000061.1 GCA_018333475.1 Simkania sp.
CTGTTGGCGCCGGGCGAAAATTGACCAACCGTACCGGTTGAAATTTGACTAGGGGGCGGAGCCGGTTTTTGGAGTCACCGGCTGTGGATAAGTGTAAAGGAAACGGATAGCAATCGGTAGCTTTGCCATCCGTTTCCCAGCTGGATTTTTAGAACGGATTCTCCTCGTGCAAAATGTCTTCGGCTGTTTTTCCGCTACGTTTAGCCTTCTCACGGGCTTGTATGCGCGCCTTGGCTTCTTCTGAGCTTTGCCGGAAACGATAGGACTCATTGCCGGTTTCGACGATGTAGCAATGGTGTGTCAGTCTATCCAGTAACGCGGTGGTCATTTTGGCGTCGCTGAATACGCTGGACCATTCGGCAAAGGTCAAATTGGTGGTGATGACTACACTGGTCCGCTCGTACAGTTTCGATAGCAAATGAAACAGCAAGGCACCGCCGTCCTTGGAAAACGGCAGGTAGCCCAGTTCATCCAGAATGACCAAGTCGACCTGCATCAAGCGATAGGCCAATTTGCCTTGGTTGCCGGCCGCCTTTTCTCGCTCCAGTTGCGTGACCAGATCGATCGTGGAATAAAAACGGACACGCTTGCCGTGGTCGGTAATGGCTTTGACACCGAAAGCGGTGGCTAGATGGGTTTTGCCGGTACCGGTGCCGCCCACCAGCACCACGTTATGGGCGGCATCGATAAAGGCGCCACATGCCAGTTGTTCGACCAAGGCGCGATCCACCTTGGCCTGCTCAAAGTCGAAGCCGGCCAAGTTGCGATGCACCGGAAAACGCGCACTTTGAAGCTGATAGCGGATAGAGCGAATATGCCTATCTTCGACTTCTGCTTGCAGCAACTGCCGCAGCAGCCATTCCGAGGACTGCAAACGGGCGCCACCTTGGCTGGCGACTTCGGCGTAACCCGTGGCCATGCCGAAGAGTTTGAGTGATTTCAATTCGGCTTCCAGATCACGCATCGCCGCTCTCCTGATCCACCAAAGCCAAATCGAATGCTTCGCGTAATTGCTCGTAACGGGCAGTGTCGGCGATGGGCGCATCCTTGATGTGTAAGGCATCGGGAGTGACCACTGTCTGCGGTTCGGCGGGTGGTTGACCGCCCCCGGCTAGCGTGGACACCAGATGTTTGACCTGCTCGATGCTGACCACCCCGGCGGCCAGCAAAGACTCCACCGCCGCCAACACCGCGTCCAGGCCTTGCCGGGGCACGCAGGCCAACAGATCGGCCATCGCTCGATCACCACCGGTCTGTTTGTTTAACGCGCGTTTCAGAGACAGCAGCGCGCTCGGCATTTCAGTAAAGGGTGCACCATTGCGTAGCGCGCCGGGTTTGCGCGCCAATAACGGCAGATAGTGTTGCCAGTCATAGCTGACCTGATCGCGATCCCACAGCCGTGCATGGCTGGCAATCCAGGCGTCATCCCCATACAAATCGAGCCGGTCCGAATACAGGCGCACGCTGATCCGCCGATTAGCCCAACGGCAAGGTACCGAATAGCGATTGCGCTTCACCGTCACCAAGCAGGTGCTGGATACACGGGCTATAAACTCAATGTAACCGTCGAACACGCCAGGCAGGGGCATCAACTCCGGTTGTTCCAGTTCCAAAGCCTCTTGTACCGTCATGCCTTGCCCTTCGGTCCAAGGCAATTCGCTCCAGAGCTTCCGGCAACGGGCTTCTAACCACTCATTCAACTCGGAAAAACTGGCAAAGCATTGTTGGCAGGCATCCAGCCAAATGCGACGCCGGCTGTCCTGTACGTTCTTTTCGACTATGCCTTTCTCCCAGCCGGACGCCACGTTGCAGAAGTCCGGATCGAACAGATAATACGCCGTCATCGCTGCAAACCGGGTGTTGACGATACGTTCCTTGCCTTTCTGTACCTTGTCGACCGCCGTCTTCATGTTGTCGTATATCCCGCGCAGCGGCACACCACCGAATGCCTGAAACGCACGACGATGGGCGTCGAACAGCATCTCATGACTTTGGCTGGGATAGGCGGCCAGCAAAAACGCTCGGCTGGCACACAGCTTGGTATGCGCTACAGACAAGCGTCGATAAACGCCGCCGACCACCAGCGACTCTTCGCTCCAGTCGAATTGAAAGGCTTCGCCCCAACGGAATTTCAACGGCACAAAGGCGTGTTTGCCGGCATGGCTACTCGCCTCTTGGCGCCAGGCACGGATGTAATCGGTGAGTTGCGTATAGCCGCCTTCATAGCCGGCTTTCTGCAACTCTTCCAACAGCTTCAAGGCTGTCCGCCGTTCCCGTTTGGGACGATAGCCATCGGCGATCAGCGCGCGTTTGAGCTGATCTTCAAACGAGGATAGCTTGGTCGGCTGGGGGCAGCGTTTATATTTCGGATTGGTCTCGCTGGGCATTCGCAACCACCTTTTGACGGTGTTGCGAGACAGGCTGGTTCGCCTGGCGATCTCGTTGATGGATAACTTGTCGCGGAAATACATCCGCCGAATTTTTGAAAATAAGATCACGGTCATCACCTTCTAAGCTCCTGTCTAATTTTTAGACAGGACAGGTTAATAACCCTGGTCAATTTTCGTCCGGAATTCGGCCTCTTACATGGTCAATTTTCAACCGGTGTCAACAATCTAGGCCGCAATCAGTTTGTAAAGTGTTGGCCTGCTGATGCCGTATTGTTTGGCAATTTTGCTTTTGTCCGCGCCTTGTTCGATCAGGGTTTTGATTTCTGCGGTTTGTTCCGCGCTGAGCTTTGCAGGTGCGCCCAGTTTTTTACCTTGTGCCTTGGCTACCTCGATGCCTTCCCGCTGGCGTTCTTTAATCAAGGTACGTTCAAATTCAGCGAACGCGCCTAGCATTTGCAGCATAAGCGTTTGCATGGGGGAGTTATTGCCAGCTTCAAAGGTCAAATGCTCTTTGTAGAAGCGCACGGTTACGCCTTTTTTTGTCAGTGTTTCAATGATGGTTTGCAGGTCTTTAAGATTACGCGCCAGCCTATCAATTGAATGGACGTGTAAAAAATCACCCTCCCGTAAATGCTCCAAGCAATTGACCAGCTCAGGCCGGTTTGCATCTTTGCCGCTGGCCTTGTCAGTAAAGACTCGATCAAGTTCTATATCGGTCAACTGGCGTTCAGTGTTTTGTGATGTTGAGCTTACCCGGATGTATCCAACGTTTTGACCTTTCATAATGCCCGCCTTGTGTGTAAATAAATATCTTAAACACAGATTAACACTTGTAAAACAAATGTCAAATCGACTTTTATTTACACGGTGTAAAGCGGGTTTGCGGGCATGGTTGAAAGTGTAAAATAATGTATACTTAATTTGCAGAACAAGTCTCTATAAGCTTTGCACGCAGTGTTAGTGTCTAACAATTTGCCTATGAACCTGGAACTTGTGAGTCTTATTCATCTTCTCGTATTGACATGCCAATTGGAAAGCTAAAGAATACCTTATAGCTATCAGCTAGTCTGTTTTGAACGATTTTAAAAATTTGCTATAATTATCGGGTTTTGCTTATCAAAAAATTAAAAACAACTAACGTGGAGGTAAGTCGCAATGTCAGCATATAAATTCGAAACAAAAAAAACCTGTGCCGATCTACCTGAGGCATCCGAAAAACAAGCCATCACCTCCTCTTCTTCTGTTATTTGTTTTTCATCGGCAAATAAAAATAAAAAACTAATTGAAGCTAAGAAAAAAGTATATCAAGCCTCTTCTAAATTAGGTTGGTAGTCGAAATCACTCTTAACAATATCAATGTCGGCCACAGCGAAAACACTAAAACTGCCCACGCCTCATTCAAAACAGAGTTTTGAAGTTAACAAAGAAATTAGAAATAGACGATCTCAGGAGCTTGTAATAGCTTTATGTGGGGCCGTTGGGTCTGGCATTAAAGAGCTAAACGACAAACTCCAGACCGAATTAGAAAATCACGGCTATCACGTCGAGCATATTAAGCTGAGCTCATTGATTATTGGGCGCACTGGCGAAGAAACTAAAAATTTAAGTAACTTTGATCGCTACAAAAAACTACAGGATTTGGGCGATCAGTTACGCCAAGAATACTCTAGCGATATTATTGCTCAATTAGCCATTGAAGCTATATCAACCGTCAGGATGGCTGAATTCGGGGAGTCTCATCCAATCGATCAGCCATTAAAAGTGTTTGAAAAAGTTGCATACATAGTCGACCAAGTCAAACATCCAAGTGAAATAGAGCTCTTTAGAGAGGTTTACAGGAACAATTTCTATCTTATCGGTCTTCTCCGAACCGAAAATGAGCGAAAGAACAACCTTAAAGAAGAGCAAATCCAAGAGCCAAATATTAGTGAGCTCATTGAAAGAGATAGAAAGGCAAGCCAAAAACATGGCCAGCATGTCGAGGCATCATTTCATAAATCTGATTATTTTATTCGCAATATTGGCGACACAAGACAGCTTACCAATTCTGTTCAAAGATTCATCGCATTAATTCACGGCACACACCCTATAACACCCACCAAGGACGAGGTAGGTATTTATGCCGCCTATTCTGCATCATTGAAATCAGCATGCTTATCAAGACAAGTTGGAGCTTCAATTACCGATGATTCTGGGTTGGTTGTTGCTACTGGTTGTAATGATGTCCCTAAGTTTGGCGGTGGCTTATATGATGAAAGCTCAACTAAAGATGGTAGATGCTTTAATCACGGTCAAGAATGCTATAATGACAAACATAAAAGCATTCTTAAAGACCAAATTGGTACGATCTTACGAAACCACAATATTGCTAATCCTATAAATATTGCAGAAGAAATAATTCAAGACACAAAAGCCAAATCGTTGATTGAGTATTCAAGAGCAATACATGCGGAAATGGATGCAATTATCGCATTAGCTAGAACAAATTTAGACACTATAAACAAAACACTGTATTGCACTACATATCCTTGCCATATCTGCGCAAGACATATTGTTGCTTCAGGAATTAAGAGGGTTGTATATGTTGAACCATATGAAAAAAGTTTAGCTATTTTGCTTCATGGGGATGCAATTCATCAGTCAGAAGAAAGCAGTGGTCGTGAAGACAAAAAGGTTTCTTTTGAAATGTTTGAAGGGGTTTCACCAAGAAGATACTCTCGTTTTTTCTCTATCAACAGACCGAGAAAGGATTCCGGTGGCAAAGCAATTGAATACAAAATCAAAGATTCTGGCCATGTTGATCCGCAGCATCTAGACAGTTATGTAGATTATGAATCCAAGGTGATCCAAAACCTTAAGGAGCATTTTCCAGACCCAAAGGCTTCGTAAGACTTGCCATTCTACCTGTCTCAGATGCAATATTTACTTAGCCTTACTTTGGAGCAGGTCAATTCATTAGTCTAAGTAACATTAGCTTACAAAGTTCGTTGAAAAGCGCTTCAGCAATAAAAAAGCCGGATTCCTTGAAAGGTAACCGGCTTTTTTATTGCATTTTATCGGGGCGTCTTATTTTTCAGTGGATCATCAGTGGATCACTGGAAAAATAATATCACTTGGATTTTTCATAACCTTTTGATTTAAATGGTGCCGGCAATAGGAATCGAACCTACGACCTTCGCGTTACGAGTGCGAGTAACTCAAAGGCCCATAGCTAATTACAACTAACTATAACAAGATAATTCAATAGGTTAATGGATTTTACCTGCTGTGGTTTATTGTGTTTTATTGAGGGTTTTTACTATTAAGTGCGACAATATTGCGACAAAAAAGTATAATGAATATCTCGATAAAAAGCAGGCTTGAGGATGTCAGGAGTTCTCTCAAACCCTAACCTGTAACTTATTGAAGAGGTTTATGCAATACTGCTATTGTCTCCAAGGGTTATATGGCAACAATCAAAAATCGCACAGCGAAAGACGGAACACCACGTTACACTGCCGAAATCCGATTAAAAGGGGCGCCGCCGCAAACAGCAACCTTTAAACGCTTGACGGATGCAAAAAGATGGATTCAGGATACCGAATCAGCAATCAGGAACGGCAAGCATTTCAAGACTACCGAGGCCAAAAAACATACATTTGCAGACGCCATTGACCGGTATAGTTCCGAAGTATTGCCATGCAGGTTTGGAATTACCGAACAAGGTAACAGGCGACCGATCCTCGCTTGGTGGCGCACGAGGATCGGTCATTATCTCTTGGCTGATTTATCACCAGCAATATTTGCTGAATGTCGCAACGCATTGGCCAGTACTGGAGGCAGTAAAGGCCGGCCTTTAGCTGCAGCTACTATTAAAAAACATTTTGTTGTAGCTATAGATACTTTAAAGCTTTGCACAAATGAATGGCATTGGTTGGAGCAATCACCACTCAGAGATGGCCTTGTAGAGCTACCAGAATTACCGAGAGGGATTGTACGCTTCCTAGATGAGGACGAACTTGCAAAACTAACTGCCGCATGCAAAGCCTCCCCAAACAAATTGCTTTATCCAGCTTTTATTCTGGCAATATCAACTGGCATGCGTCAATCTGAAACTATGAATTTATACTGGAAAGCCCCCTCATCGCCACCCATAGAAAAAGCTTGGGGTGTAGTTAACCTTAGAGATTCTCATATAATTCTTCACGAAACTAAAAATGGCGAACGTCGCCGGGTTCCCTTAGCAGGGCTTGCATTGGCTGAGTTACAAAAAATGAGGATGGTCAGAAGGTTAGATACGATGCTGGTCTTTCCGTCACCAACCCATCCACACAAGCCGATTGAGCTAAAGAAAGCATGGGCTAATGCTATTCAAAAGGCTGAAGTTACCAATTTTCGATGGCACGATTTACGACATTGCACAGCATCTTATTTAGCTATGAATGGTGCAACTATGACTGATATAGCTGCTGTATTGGGGCACAAAACATTGGACATGGTCAAACGTTACGCCCACCTTTCTGACGGGCATGTGAGCAATGTTGTTGCAAGCATGAATGCGAAGATTTTTGGCACAACTCCTTGAGTTGTAAGACAAGAATTGCATCCAAAATCCTCTTAGAGTAAAATTTCTTTACCTGGTCGCTTCGGGCCAGAGTTAGGCGCTGGACATAAAGTCCTAAGAAAAGCGTGTCCCAAGGAACAAAGGCGGAGCGAAGCACATTAAAAGTAATTATTTACTAACAGTGCTAGCTAGGCCTGACGTTTTTAAGCGTAGCAGCACTATTTTTTGGAGTGTTTTGCTATGCAAAATTTTACATTTAACTTATTTCAAGATCTGAAGCTTGCATACACTTGCATTCTAATTCCCAAAAAAGCATTTAGAATCTGTATTAGTCCTTTCAGATTAAATCTTCTCATTTTCTTGAGCAGCATCTGCCAAAAGGCTTTCGGGGATGCCAGATGTTAAGTCAAACTGAACTTCAACACTTGCCTGTTACAGACCTGGCGATGCTCGGATTCCTACCTGAACGCCTGAGCATTAAAGAGATCGTATCCATGTATTTTTCAGGGGAATGTGAAAAAAAATACACGACGAATGTGCTGAGGTGCATTCAAACATCACTAATGAATCAACTGATTACGGCTTGTGAAGCTAATGACCTTCTTTATGAAGGTGATATTAAAGGTTGGGTGTATACGGATACCAATCCTTATTCTCTAGCTCGCGGCGGTTGTTTTGTCAAATACAATGATCCTAAGTTTTACATGGAAATCAATGTATTTTCTAAGCCAACAAAAAAGATACAAGAGCAATCCAACAAAGATCAAATTCCAAAATCAGACATCAAGGCCGATTATTTTGCTTGCTCTCCCGGCGACTGTACCATCCATAAGTCTGAGTTTGAGCGTTTCTTAAAAACCAACGAATTATGGCCAGTCGAAAACTGCTTGTTAACAGCATGGTGGACTAATGATGAGATTTTGTGTAATGAACCAGATTCAGAAAATATAACTCAAGAAGACGATTGTTCTAAAGGAAGGCGTAATATGCAAGTTCAACATATTTCAGAACTAATTGTGAAGATTGGTTTCGATCCTCTAAACATACCTCTTGGTGGGAAACAAGCTATAGAGACAATTTGCCTAAACACTAAAAAAAATTTATTTACAAAAGATGGATTTAAACGCGCATGGCAAAAAGCTAATCAACTAAATCTGACTCGAGTACATAACAAAGAAGGTTATTGCCAAACAAAATTGTAAGTTTCGTCACATTAGGGGTAACCGATCTCGACAGGAGTCGTCGTTTCTACAAGGCATTAGGCTGGACTGAATCATCGGGCAGTCAGGCAGAAGTGGCCTTCTTCCAAGTCGGCAGCATCGCCTTTGCCTTGTTTAGTCGTGAATCGTTGGCTGATGATGCGAATGTGTCGCCAGAGGGCTCGAGGTTCCCTGGATTTGCCTTAGCCCATAACGTGACTTCGGAAGCCGACGTTGAAGCAACATTGTTAGAAGCTGTGACAGTGGGCGGTAGATTGCTACGTCCCGCAGAAAAAGCGCCATGGGGTGGATTCAGGGGCTACTTTGCTGATCCTGATGGCTTTCTGTGGGAGGTTTGTTACAACCCCTTCTTTCCAATAGATGAGCAAGGTTTTGTGCAATTACCGAAGCTGTGATCTTACTGATTGCGGGTTTTCAGCTTGTACGACGCTTAACAACCAAGTTTGCCGAAATCGTTCTGGAAGATTTTCATAGTCCCGTACAGTCTACTTCTCGCAAATTTCCGGGCTCTCCGATGTGCGAGTCGATTGCTTTCGGAAAATGGGTACTACCAACCCAAGATTGACTAAAATTTAGTCAATCTAAGTCAACTCGTTGTCCCGTAAAGAGATATATCTGTTTGCCACGTTCTGGCCACAAACTTATCCACAGAAACTGTGAACTGTTTCTGACGACCACGATGGCAGCCGTTACTTGCATTTTCCGCAAAGTGATGTTTGGATTATCAATTTTGACTGCAATAAGCCATGCACGAACTCACTGACAAGCAACTCTATGAAGCTATTCACTATGCCAGAAGTCACGACGAACAGGCGGGCAAAGCCATCTTAGAACGATTTCAAGTCAACCAAGCGGCGTTTGCCCAAACAATCTTCAGTGTATTTCCCTCGGTAATCGCCGACCTGGATCAATCGATGGCTCACCTGTTTATGGATCTATGCTTTGATGTTATCGCTGTGTATGAGCATGCGTTTGGTAAGGTCGCTGATCAACGGATTGTTGGCAATCAATGGTTTGAAGAAAAAGCCAGACAGTATGATCAAGCACTTAATGAACCCATCGGACAAGCAAAACCAAATGATTCCACCTATGACACGGAAGAAGAACATCAGAAAAAATTAGTAAACTTTTTACATGCAGCCATCGATCAACAACCCTGTGATTCGGTTGCCGCCGTTCGCTTAGCGAAAACCATGATCTTCACCGCTGTGCAATTGTTTGATGCGCTTTATGACGCGACCGTTGAGCACCAGAACCAATCGATTCATTAGCCGCGTTGAAAATGGCGTGTAACTCCATGCTCGGCAAAAAAGTTCTAAACAGTGTCTATTGGCATTGCAGCCTGACAAGCTCCCAAGATTCCAAAGTACAGCAGACTATCAAAGCCGCCGAGGTTTTAGCCCATTTAAAACCGGGCCTTGATTACAACATTATCAAGTATGACAGCAAATCAGGCATGCTGTCTTTGCTGTGGTATCCCAATTTCTTTGAAGAGCCATTCCCAGCCTTAGAGACGAGTTTTCGGATAGATTTGACAACTCAAAGAGTCGAAAAGCGCAGTTATCAAACCTCGTTAAATCCGCCCATCTTACATCGCAAGGAGTTATTACTGAGCGGCGATGCGCCGAAGCAATTTACTCAATTAACTGAGACTGCCGAACAACTGGGTCTATTCGACGATACAATCAGGATTGGTTTCAAGCAAGCCTGGGAAGCGTTAGTCCGCGAAAAGGGCTTTCAAATCATCGATTACCAATTTGTGCCGATTGGCAACGATGAATCCACCGATAGCCCAAACTTTGAATTCCTTGAAAGCACAAGGATTTCCAGGCATCTCACGGCGCTTTCCCGCAGTAATTTATCCGCGCCGATGCAATGCCTGGCCCGTCACGGTTTTTTAGACGGCACGTTAACCGTATTCGATTACGGTTGCGGTAAAGGTGACGACATTCGTAATCTTTCTGCAAATGCCATTCCGGTAGCCGGCTGGGACCCACATTACGCGCCGAATCATCCTAAGCAAGCAGCCGACATTGTCAATTTGGGCTTTGTGATCAATGTCATCGAAAATTACCAAGAAAGACTGGAAGCATTGATAGGCGCCTATAACCTGGCAACCCAAGTGCTGGTGGTTTCCGCTATGTTATTCAATCAAAACGCACTAAAAGGCCAGGCTTTCAACGATGGAGTAGTTACTCAACGTAACACTTTCCAGAAGTATTTTACTCAAAGCGAGCTCAAAGTATTTCTAACAGATACCTTAGAAACATACGCCATCCCTGTCGCTCCCGGCATCTTTTTTGTTTTTAAAAATCAAGATGCGGAACAACGATTTCTGCTCGGACGCCAAAGTAGTCAACGTAATGTTTTACGCTTATCGCATAGACCCGTTTCACCCGCAGAGCCTAAACTGTCTCGTAACGATAAGAAATGTCTGGCTTACAAACATCTTATCGATCCGCTGTGGCAGAAAATTCTGGAACTTGGCCGACTACCCGACAAATCGGAAATCGATTCGATGATCGAACTCACCGAAGCCTTTGGCAGCATCAGCAAAGCCATACGCTTTACGCTAGATAACAACGAAGCAGCACTATTCGAGCAAGCCCGGCAAAGCAAAGTCGAAGACTTAATTACTTATTTCGCGTTACAGGCCTTTTCCAAACGCAAGCAGTACAAACATTTAGAAGCGGGGCTTCAAAAAGACATCAAGGCCTTTTTCGGCGATTATCAAAGTGCCATCGAGACAGCCAGATCGATTTTATTCAAAATCAGCAATGCCGAGCTTATTGCCGAAGCCTGTCATCAGGCAACAGAGCAAGGCCTAGGATTTCTGGATGAAGGCGAGGCTCTCCATCTGCACACCAGCATGGTTCAGGAACTGCCGGCTTTGCTGCGGATATACATTGGCTGCGCCACGATTTTGTATGGCGATATCGAACAAACGGATTTAATCAAAATTCATATTCAATCCGGCAAATTAAGCCTGATGCGCTACGACGACTTTGAGAATCAAGCCATCCCGCGATTGCTGGAGCGGGTCAAAATCAATCTGCGAGAACAAACGTTCGATCTATACGAGTACGGCGACTCTTTTGAACCTACTAACCTGTATTTAAAATCCCGCTATATCAACGAGGAATTCCCGCACATCGCCGAGCAGCTAAATTTTGATGAGCAGTTACAAGCATTAAATCTATTTGACTTGAGCGGTTACGGCCCAAACCCCGAAGAGTTTCGGCAAACTTTATCCCGCGCTCGTTTCGAAATTGATAGATTATCTCTCATACGAAGTCGAAAAATCCCTAATTTAGATGAATTCTGTGGTGCTTACCTAACATATCGACAACTGATTGAATGCGGTGAAACACAACAAATTACTGGAATATCTAACCGTCCGATACAGCCCGATAGCTATAGTGCTCTATATGATTTAGCGATTAACATCCTCGACCCTGTTATTGACTATTTTGGTATGATAAGGCTCACCTATGGTTTTTGTTCTCATGAACTAGGCAAGCACATTAAAAAACGTGTTGCGCCAAAACTGGATCAACACGCTGCATATGAAGTGAATTCAAAAAAAAATTACATTTGCTCTAGGCTTGGGGCTGCTGTTGACTTTATTGTTGATGATGAAGATATGCGCGAAGTAGCCAATTGGATTGCAGAAAATACTCCGTTTGATAGGCTATATTTTTACGGAGAACACAGGCCAATTCATGTAAGCTTCGGGGCAGAACAGAAAGGCCAGTATATTGATTTAGTGATAACCGGTACTGGACGACTAGCACCGAAAAATCGAAAAGTAATTTATTAATATGACTCTATTTCTGAAAAACTTGGAAAATATCTATAGTTATCCCACAGTGCCTTCACATCATTCTCAGCAAAAATTTTATCATTTACTTCTTCGATAGAAGGTTTAATTTCCATCAGGTGTCTGATTTCCTTGATTGTCAAATTTGGCGTGGATATATTGAAAGGATCATCACCTTCTCTAACAAAATACAGATCAGAAAAATGACAAGCTTCGATACAATTTTGGTCTATTTTTGACGAAAATACATAAGCAAGAGTTGCCATAGGTGCTCCATCAGCATAAGTGAAAAACAACTTTTGTGAAGCTAATATATGGTCACCTTCGGGTAGACTATAATTTCTTTTTTTTAAAATATTTTCTATTTTATCAAAAATACAATTCTTTAAGAAAATTGCTATCCTTGTACTAGATGTCCATCCTCTAGTGTCAATTTTATTAGGGACATATTCTTTTCCAACCATCTTTACCAGCTGATCATGAAGACTATTTTCTAAATTTTCCCCATCAATTTTCAATTTATCACAGTTAAAGCTTAAAGCAAGAACGCCGCCAGACCCAATGGTTTGGCTTATTATTGCTACATCTTCTAGCATATACCTTTCAAATGCACCATCATAATCCATCCAGTAAATAGATTTTTCATCTTGTTTTACAAGTTTTCGAAGAGCGTCAGTTGATTTACCCCATTCCATTTTTATAGCGGAATATGGCTTGTTGAATTCATACCTGTCTTTATTATTTATATCCGATTCAATACTAATCATCTCTGTGATATTTAAAATCTTATGAAAGAGGATGAAGTCTGCAAAATACTTCGATCCAAATCCAATATACCGATAATCTTCCAAGCGGGAAAATGACCTTAATCTTATAAAAAGATCACGCATCATCTTTCTTTCTACATTTTTTGCAGGCCTTACTGCGTAGTTTATTTTTCGCCCCGAATTACTCATCGCCGCACTCATACTTGAAATAATATTTAAAAGTTTTTTCACCAACCTCACGATTAGTGGTTACTCCGAGCGATTTTTTTACTAATTCAATTTTCTCAACTGGGACAGCATATTGAACATTCGCCATTTTATTATTATCATCTACAGGTAATATTCTTTCTGGACGAATAAACTCATCCTTCGCAGGCGCATCATATATTCGATAGGCTTTTGCATTCTCAATTGCCCGCATTAATGGTGTATCACTAATGAATCCATCCTTGATATGAGTTACTTCTTGAGCTCTCTCTCGCAGAAAAGCAATTACAGGCTTCATAGATGTACTCATGTGATGTAATGCAGCTTTGTATATTTTATTATCTTGATCTACCCCTGTTTTAGTCGTGGTCCAGGGTAGTTTTGAAGAGTCTGGACAAGAAAACTCAACAATCCCTCGAAAGAAAGCAAAATCCGCATGATATTTGGGTGTTCCACTATAACCCCAGCCAGTAGCTATAGATTGGTCCGCTTCTGCGACCAACCGTCCGTTGCATATCACATACCACCCACCATCCTCCAGTTCTCGATCATCTACACCACATATAATTGATACATGAACCCCATCAATATCTATGGATTTTTTAATACAACTTAGATCATCAGAAACTTTTACAAAAATATCTTCACTTCTAATTGATGTTCCGTTTAATTCAATAGTTAATCCATTAGCAAGTTGTTTAAAATATGCCGCTGCTATTTCATTTCCCAAACCAATGCTAAAGGTTTTCTCCGAAAACAATTCACTTGCTTCTGGGCGAAGCTTTTTTACGGCAATATTGGTTACGCCCTCACGTAATGAATCTTTATCAAGCAAATCGAAGAAAAAATCCCACGACTCTTTTGAAACCCATTCTTGAATATCAACATCAATGCGGTAGCTTATATCGTTTTTTCTTGATTCAACATAAAAGCTTTCCGCTATTTTAAATAAAGTCCTTTTCATTCCAACGCCGAATTGGCCAACAGAATTCGGCGTTGGGGGGCTACTTGCAGACCTCCCAAATCTAAAAGCATATTCTTTTGCAGTATCTAAATCTAACCCACCAGCATTATCAAAAATTGAAAACTCATCACCATTAATTGTTATTGAAATAACACTATCTGTTCTGGAGCTAGACTGGTATGCATCTATACTATTGTCTATCAAATCCAATATTGCACGATCAGTAGCAATATCTCTAGTTAGCATGCTAATGAAAAATTCTTTTGTTGGACTAGCATCAACTCTATTTTCGTCGTGTTGAGTTGTCATGTCTTTTTCCATAAAGGTATTATTTATTTTTTAATATCTAAATGATTAATTATTTAGAGTTTTTTAGTTTTTGACAGAAGGTTTGTTTGCAGCCGACTTTCAAAAAATAGATGCCTTATAAAATTACACAACAAAATATAACTTATTCCCCTCAATTTTAGCATGAAGGTATTTTGGTATGGCAGTTTACCAATAAAATTTTTCTTCTAAACAAAAGAAAAGACGGCAGTAGCAATTTATTCAGTATCAAACCTTGCCAGTAATTAAAAGATGGGCATAAAAAATAAATGTCATCTTAAAAGTCCAAGTACAAGAAAAATCGTCTGATGGCCTTCTAAAAAATTGATGTCTATGGCAGTATCATTCAAACGCCTTAATTCTAATCGCCCGATGGTCTTTAAGAGTAAAGCAAACACCACGCTGTAATGATGAAAATTGCACCTTACCCTTGAACATATTTTGAAGAACTTTTGTAGCTACAGCATTAGTGTTAAAGCAGATAGGCAGGCCAATATTTTCTAAGTAATCATCACTCTTACCATCGTAATCATCTGGACTCTGAGATGCTAAAGTGACTACTAAACCTTTTGATCGATGTAGCCGGATATTGTCACTCAATGCATCGTGCTTAGAGGACAGTAGATGACGTGCCTCATCTATCGCTAGAACCAAACGGATCGCCCGGTTGCCTTCGCTATCTTGCGGAGCCTCTTCTGAGCGTTTCATGTAAATGTTCAAAGCGTCCATTAGCAGAAATACGGCCAAATTTTTGATAGTTTCATGGGCGTGTGCAAAGGTAATAATCCAGCTACGCGAGAAAAACTGTTGTGGTGAGTAGTCGGGCTTAAAGATTTTGTATTGTGTCAGGTCATTGATGGTAGACATCACACTATCTACTTTCAGATCATTAATGTCGTAATACTGGGACAGACTTGATCTGACGTTTTCTAATGTTATTTTTTCATTGCTTGCGAATAGCGGCTTCAACGCTTCCCGAAGATTATCCAGCTGCTTAGCTCCCAACTTGCTCTGAACCACACTCGAGAATGAATCACGGAAACCCATTACGGTATCGGTTGCAATTTCCTCATTCTGATTGGAACCGTAAAACATATCCAGTGGGATACCATCTTCGGGCACGCGCAGAATTTTCGCCTCAAGGGCATCAATCAGAGCGGTATCGTTGGCAAGGTCTCCTTTACCCAAATCTAACAAAATGACAGGTGCGCCGGTTTGCTCATGCATCTGTTTCAGCATCTCTTTCATTATGCGTGTCTTGCCCGAACCTGATTGCCCCATAATTGCCATATGGGGCGAGCCTCCTACCCCGTTCACTAGATGTCGGTAGCTTTCGTGAGGAGCATCCACTTCCTTGCCCAAATTTACATATACAGGTTTGGCAACTCCAGTGAATCCAAAATCTTCATCCCGTTGTTTTTCACCAAATTTCCCCTTTTTTGTAACAGTGTCGGGCAACATGGCACGTCGGTATACTTGAATTTCCCAAAACTTACGAGGATCTTCACCAGATTCTTTCCAGTCGTCCAACAGCAGATAAATACCTCTATGCCAATGGCGGCGTACAGCATTTTGTAAGGTGGCAATAGATAGCTCTGGTTTCGGCACATGCTGCTTGATGCTGGTGATAAGCAAACCTACCCAAAGTGGATATTCATCAATGCCAAACATCAAATCGCCTTTGATGCTTCTGCCTTGGGAATCAACGTTCTGAGTTGGGAAGGTAGGTTCCCCCAATGAACGGCCAATGGCAAGACGGGCTACACGGTAACGAACGGATAGACCAAGCTTGCTTTTAAGCATCTCGGTTACCTTATCGGCATCACCACTGGTTTGAAAGTTCGAAATCAGGACGCTTTCTAAACTTATGTCACTCATTTACTGACCTCCAAAATACGCATTCTTGGCAGCAATTGTCATTCCTACTCCGTTGCCAATTTGCTGATGTTGCAGCAGATAGGTTTGAGCAATGCTTTCCTTCAAATGACTATAAGTTTCCGCATCAATCTCTTTATCTTGGCTTAGCAAGAAAACCTGGCGGGTTTTGTCCGAAATCCAGTAATTTAGTATGTTCTTCCGGTGATTGCTGTCCAATCGGGCTAGTGGCGTATCTACAACAAGAGGTGCGCGGATGCCTGATACCTCGGCGAGGCCTGCCAATAATGAAGTTGCAAACAGCTGGTCTTCTCCTGCTGATTTATCAAATGCAATTTCATCGCCTTCATAACTAATCATCCGTGATTTGCCCATTTCATTAATCTCAATTTTGGCGACCTGCCTTTTGTGTGATAACTGTAGAAAAACTGAGGTCATAGCTTCGGATAAGCGTTCAATTTTCAGGGTATATAGCTTGGGAATGAGATCGGCAATTAGCTTGCAAACACGGTCAGCACGAGCCACGTCTGATTTGACGGGATTGGCGCGTAAGAATTTCTCGTGCTCGCGCTGATAATTAGCACGCTCATTATTGATGTCCGCCTGTAACGTAAGGGTCTGCTTTTCAATCGCTCCCATATCCAGTTGTTTCTTATCGATTTTGGTGTTTAGCGCATCCACCTCGGCCTTCAGGGCTGCCAAAGTACCATCTC
Source organism: Simkania sp. (assembly GCA_018333475.1). GTDB lineage: Bacteria > Chlamydiota > Chlamydiia > Chlamydiales > Rhabdochlamydiaceae > JAGXTH01. The sequence continues at coordinate 16,827 of JAGXTH010000061.1, forward strand.
GGTCGATGCCCTCAATCTTGGTCAGACGGTTACGTAAGTTGTAAATTTTATCCTGCAGGCTGTCCCGTTGTTCAAGCAAGCTAAGAATATCTTGGGCACCGATGTTAAGACTGTCCATCAGACTAATCATTTGCTGCCGTTTTGTTCCATGGATATAGTCATGCACAATTTCGTCAGCACAACCATCAGGCAATGGATAGAACAAGCTCTCCCATGCTCTCTGTAACCGTTGCATAACGGTGTCAAATTGAGCCTGAGATAGGTCAGGCTCAAACCTTGGCTCGTCTTCGCTAAAAAAACGTTCAACGAATTTCTCGCGGTCGGGTTCCAGGTTATTTTTCCGCGCGTCCCAACGTATACGTTCTTCTTCCGATTTCAACTGACCAATATAATCTTCTCGGATTTCATTAGAAATAAGATGAAAGGGTAGTTTGGAACCCAGCACCGCTTCTAACGAATCTTGGCAGATTTTCAAGTCTCCTTCGGCCCGGGTCATTTCGGCGACAATATCACGCGCATTGGCTATATCTCCTCCGCCACCACCCAATGCCATAATGCGGTTTAACAAGTCTCCACGCTCTGTTCTTAAGGCTTCCAGTTCTTGGCCGGAATCAAATTTGCGACGATTAAGTTCTTCCAACTGTTCTTCGTGCTTGGTGAGTTCCTCAAATAATTGGCGGTGCTTATCTTCATCTACTTTGGGAACCCCTTGGCTCTTATTTGTTTGGTATTGCTGTAATCTTGTTTCAAGTCGACGTAACAATACGACTCCAAGCAACCCTTCCACGCCCATTTTAATTTGCTCCACACGATTGTGGTCGGCAAGGCGCTTGACTTCTTCACCGTCGAAAAAGAAGAATGGTGCAAGGTGGGCAGGTACGAAATACTGATCTAATATCTCTTCGATTTGATCGGCGCTCCGGGGCTGCATCTTAATTCCATCCCGAATATCGTAAATCAGCACTTCTTCATCACGCCAATCGCCTCTATTGGAGAAATACCACTTGCGTGTGATCTGGAAACCTTCGCGCTCATCTATATTAATTTCAACGGAAACACTCATGGTGTCCCGTTTAGTGCGAACAGCTTGACCATGCAAAGCTCGTTCAAGGAAAACAGGGTATCCCACATCACCTTTAATCCCAGCACGTGCCAGGTGGATGATGGAATCTTTACCATATAGACCAAGGTAAAGTGCTTCGAGCAGGGTTGTTTTTCCGAACCCGTTCATCCCTCCAATCAGGATTACATTTTTGCCATCTTTGGGTGCTGGAAATTCAAGTATTTGGTGTTGGTAGCTCTTGAAATTGACGAGTTCTAATCGTGAAATCCACATGATTTTTGTTCTCCTTAATCCATGCGGCTTAAAACTTCACTAATGGCATCGCCAATACCTCTGGCCTTAGTCATGTCTTGATACTGACGTTGAATAGCAACGAGGTCGGTAAATACATCTAGGGGAACATTATGTTGATTACACAAATCCTCTAGCAACTGTTTAGCAACTTCATCCGACCATAACGGTAAATCACCTAAATAGACTTCTGACATTATTGTTGTCCCTTAACTTGAAGTAATTCTTCTGCCCATGTCGATTCAATAAAATCGATTTCCTCTTTGCTTATAAGCTGGTCACCAAACTCCTTTTCCGTTTCCAAAAGTCGATCAAGAATCATCTTACGGGCTTGAATAGTAAATGGTCCGGGAATATGCTTTCCTGTAATATCAAATTGCATCCTTCCGTTACGGCGTTCCACTTGGCGGTATTCTTGCTTATTTCGAATTTCTTTTAGCCAGTCACGAAAGTCAACAAGGCTTTTAAACTGATGGTTTCCAACGTCAATAAACCCTTGGAGGCTTCTGTCCTTTTCTACCACTGTGCATGTCCAGCATCCAAAACGACTTGAATTCGTGCCACACCCAGGCGCTTCTTCTTGAGAGAGAACCACGGGGCATTCTCCACCGTTGGCATTGCGGTATAGTTGAATCAAATCTCTATGCGTACCACCCCATGGCGGCGGACATGAAGCCAGCACTTCCCAAACATCATCCAATGAAAGGTCAACAATCGGACGGTAGACAAAAGCCCCCGGTAATTCACCGTGCGGTGTGAGATTTGAATTCTCGATATTCTTGAACTTTTCGATGGAATTACGGCGGGAGTTGCTTTCATCTTTCCTGACGCCAAGAACAATAATAGCAGCACCGAACTTGGAAACGTTGTTAAGGATATAGCGTGATGTCGGCTGAATTTTAAGGCGGTCGGTACACCATCTCATGGTCTGATTTGGACTTGGGTACCCTTTTCCGATAAGCAAAGACCAAAATGATTGCTCAATTACTGGAGTTGTGGTCACTACAACTACTGGCATACCAAGGGTCTGACAAGCCTTTTCAATATCTCCCTGCACCTTTTTTAGATGGGCAATGACAAGGGGGCTTTCAACGAGAGTATCATTCGATACGATATGCACTTCACGAGTTCTCGCTGCCGGAGGCACGGATAGCATAGCTTCTAAAACGGCTTGTGCAACGAGCGTGCTATCTTTGCCACCCGAGAATCCAATAATCCATGGGTAAGCTTGCTTTTCGGAAAGATACTCAGCCTTCACATCAGCGATGATCGATTCCCAGAGCGCAATAGGCTGAAACTGATTAGCCTGGGCAGTAAATTGCATATTGATCACAGTCAGATAATAAGAACATTTGAGTAGGGTGCATATATCCCTTGGATTATCCCACACACTACTTCTCTAATGCGTCTTAAACTCCTAGAGCAAAAGAGGTCACCATAAAAAATGCAATAATTTCAATAAGATTTGCTTTATACAATCGAAAAAAAATTCGGCTCCTGTATGGTGAATTGGATCAGCCCCCAAGCTAGCTAAGGCTTTCAGCGTAGAAGTGTTTAGTCTCGAGTAAAGACCGAACCCTTGCTAGAGAGGCCAGGCATAGGCAAAAGGTGCCCAGAGCGAGTAACTGGCTAATCGGCCAAAACGAGGGTAGCGATGAAAAGACAAGAAATCCAGCACAAGTGCGATAAATGCAAAGAGCTTCGTGACCTGACGTTGCAATTGCACGAACTTGCTCAGTTTTCAGAGTTATTGAGCAATCAACAGGATGTTTACGTAAGGAGAAAAGGCAAACTTCAGCTTCAAGGGAAAGTATACACAAAATCCATAGGTAAATGGCTCAGGCTGGCAAGCCAATTAGAAAAAGTAGAAATGAATCCATTTCGATATGAAGAAGCATATTATTACTGTGAACCGGTAGGAGATATGCTTGACTCACATGGCAGACATCATGAATCTATTGCCACGCCATTAACAAGATTTATTTACGTGTCAAATGCGCTAGAAGAGTGCTACAGATTTTCAAATAACGCATACGAGACAGAATTCGATATGTCAGGCCAATCAGAAAACATGGAGTACCTCAGAAGTTATTCAGCGCAAGCAGCATACATATTGAATAGTAAATTCCATGCTTGCAAACTACCAAAATACTATGAGCACTTGGTCGAAAATTTTCTAAAAATAATTAAGTTTTACGAAAGTCATTTCAAGGCACGATTTGATGTGGCTCTAAATAACGATGGGAGTACGTCTTACGGTTTGGCTCTTGTAAGAAATATCAGAAATCAAGTAGCTCATGGCGTCTTTCCAATAATAGAAGATCCTGAATACTCTTTTGAGCCATATGATCAGAGTACAAAGAAGGTAATAATAAATCTACTTGGGCAGGCTTCTCGATTAGCTGCCATTAATATTCAAATGTTGCTTTCTGTATTGAGCCCTGGGTTTGAATCAGAGTCATATGCGCAGGAATGTATGGATTTCGATACAGGCGATCACTTTAAACAACATTGCACATTTATTTATTTAATTAATTTACACACAAAACAATGTTTTGGATTAAACGAAGCTGATTATTTTGCTATTCGATCTGAATGGCTAGACCATTAATTTAATACTGTTTGTGGAGCCAAAGTTCCCAATGCTGACGAAGTGATTGCTTCAGTCAAATAACAGCTCGGTTCGTCGATAAATCAAGCCCAGACACAAACGAAAGAATCAGCACGAGGGTTCTATGAAGCGGTTGGCGGTACCCTATATCAATTATTCAATAAATAGCTTTATATGTACAACGTTACGATCTGCACTATGTTTTACAGTCTACGTTTATCCACCGCCACTTTCTCGTTGCCATCGGTAATCCAAATCCAAGAATCGCCTTGATGCCCGTGTTGGACATTTTCAAAGTTTGCCTGAAGGTATTCGACCAACGCGTCGTGAATATCTGAATAATGTTCAGGGCATTCCAGTTCAGCAAATATCATAGGGGCTTACTTGCCACCCCAGCGGTTAAACAAGATACGCATGATTGCGGCGTTAGCCAAACGCCGATCAAATCGCTCAGGGTCGAAATCGCCATCCGCCCATTCGCGTAACCGCTTGGCTTCTTCCGAATGAGGTTCCGATAATAGAATTTCCAGAAAATCGTAATACCCTTCCGGTCCGCCGACATCTTCAGGAGGACAAGCACGAGCACCGTCCAATACCCATGCAGCACCTTTAGGATCGTTGTCTAAATCGTCTCTGAATTCCTCGACTGTGATCAGGTGTTCCCAATTATCGCCCAGATCGAAACGATAAAGCATGGTGTCATTGGTAGCCAGCAACCGATTCAGATAGGCCTTGCGCTCGTCGTTGACTTCCAACTCATCATCGGGGCTTGGCGTGGTATAGATTTTGTCCCGAAGCTTGAATTGATGCAGATGCGAGTCGCTCCAGCCAAAAGCGGCTTGAATAAAGTGATGCAATTTAGCCAAGCTGATGCGACCATCGACTTCCAGTCTTCGCCAAACTGGCGGTCGAATTTCATTAGGCCTAAGCTCGATATGCAACGTGTATAAGCAGGGTTGACTGGTACTGTTGGCGTGTTTTTTACGAACGGGCTTTTGCTCGGCCATCGTGATCTCGATTCAAAGTGCTATCGGCATTCTAACGGCACTTATATTTGTTGGCACGAATCAATGCATATCGCGACTCGATTTGTCGCTTTGTTCCCTTACCCAAGTTAGTTGATGTCTGGATTGCCACCGAAGTATTTTCACCGCCCACCGTTTAAAGCGTCTAATTTTGTCGCATTACTCCCGCATACTATGACTCACTTGAAGAGCCATTGGGAGAATGATATGCGCAGAAAACGCTTTCGTAACAGTTGCACCATCGAAGTCGAACTGGAGTCCTTGACTCGCCTCTGGATACTTCGCCTGCTAGTGCCTTTACATGGCCATCGCAAATTCATTAACGAAATGGGCTATGACAACGATGAAATCGCCGCGCAATTCGATTTGCCGGGTATCGGGCTTGATGATGATTTTAATGCCGCGGCAGCCCGTAAGTTATTGCAACAGAGTTATCAAGCAGCAGAACGAGCTGGCGAAAAACTGACTTTGCCGGAGCCTTTGGCTGAAAACCTGCATAAATTGATGCAATTGGTCGGCCTCGACGATGCTGAATGCCAGTTGCTGGGCTTTGCGGTGATGCTCAATCAGCATCGTTATCTCAGCGATGCCTGCGACTGGTTAGGATCGGATTTATCGCTGTCGAAATTGTCCTACACACTGGCCGTGGTGTTAAATATTTCACAACAGTCGATCCAAGAAGCCTTGTCATCCCGTGGGATGTTGGCCCAGTCGGGATTGTTGACTATCGATAGGGAATACAAAAACGTACTCAGCAGTAAACTGGAATTACTCTCCAGCAGTTTCGCCTTTCGACTGATGAACGAATCCAGCTCGCCTATCGATTGGTTGCGCGACATGATAGTGCCAAGTCAGGCACCGCATTTGACGTTAGCGGATTATCCGCATATCCAAGATCAGCTGGATTTTCTACTGCCTTATTTGCAGCAGGCTGTTCAGGGTAAACGGCATGGAGTCAATGTGTTTGTGTACGGTGTGCCTGGAACCGGCAAAACCCAATTAACTCGGTTGTTGGCGCAGCATCTGGGGTGTCCACTCTATGAAGTGGCCAGCGAAGACGACGACGGTGATCCCACGGAAGGCGAACAACGGCTTTCGACTTTACGAGCGGCGCAAGCTTTCTTCGAAAACGCCGATGCGTTGCTGTTATTCGATGAAGTCGAAGATGTGTTTAACGATGGTGGTGGTTTGTTTGGCAGCCAGAGCACCGCGCAAACGCGGAAAGCCTGGATGAATCGGGTGCTGGAAGAAAACGCCATTCCGACGTTCTGGCTGGGTAACAGTATTCACAGTGTCGATCCTGCCTTTATTCGTCGCTTTGACTGGGTGATCGAATTGCCGGTACCGCCAAAATCACAACGCGAACGTATTCTGCGCGACAATTGTGGCAGTGTATTGACGGATCAGGCCATCAAGCATTTGGCGTCCTGTGAAGAGTTGGCTCCCGCAGTGGTGACGCGTGCCGCACAAGTGATTGGCAGTTTGCAGGATCAGTTTTCGACGGAGCAGTTGTCGTCAGCCTTACAGCAGATGATGAACAAAACCTTGATCGCTCAAGGGCATGCCGGATTGCATCAAGACGATGCACAACGCCTGCCGAACTGCTACGATCCCGAATTGATCAATTGCGATGCGGATTTGTTGTGGCTGGCTGAAGGCATCAAACGCCACGGCAGCGCCCGATTGTGTTTGTTTGGCCCGCCGGGCACCGGTAAAAGCGCCTATTCGCGTTGGCTGGCGGAACAGCTCGATAAACCATTGCATATCAAACGCGGTGCCGACTTGTTCAGCAAATGGATAGGCGGCACCGAGAAAAACATTGCTCGGGTATTTCAGGAAGCCAAGGAAGATAAAGCTGTATTACTGATCGATGAAGTCGATAGCTTTCTGCAAGATCGTAATCGCAGTCAACACTCGTGGGAAATCACCGGCGTCAACGAAATGCTGGCGCGGATGGAAGCTTACAACGGCGTGTTCATTGCCTCGACCAATCGGCTAGAAGGACTCGATAGCGCGGCTTTGCGGCGCTTCGATCTGAAAGTGAAATTCGATGCATTAAAACCGCCACAAGCCTGGAAACTGCTGCTCAACTATTGTCTATCGCTGGGCTTACCAATGCCTCATGACGAATGGCAAACCGAGATATGCAAACTCGATGGTTTGACGCCGGGTGATTTCGCCGTTCTGGCCAGACAACACAAGTTTCGTCCGATTGCTGATGTAAAAACGATGATTGACGCACTGGCCGCCGAATGCGCTTTGAAAGAGCCCTATAAGCGGCAACCGATTGGCTTTGTCTGAGGACAAGCAAGTAGGCAATGAAAACAGTTTCAGCATATATCACGGTATCCAGAAAACGAGTAAGACAATGTTGACAATCCCCCAAAAACTTATCGATAAACTACAGCAAGCCCAACATTTGGTCATTCTCACCGGAGCAGGTGTATCGGCGGAATCCGGTATCCCGACCTTTCGTGACACCCTGACCGGTTTGTGGGAAAACTTCGATGCGGAACAGCTGGCCTGCGAAGACGGCTTCTTGGCAGATCCTGCTTTGGTGTGGGGTTGGTACGAGTGGCGGCGTCATCGTGTGCTGAAGGCGCAACCGAACCCAGCCCATCAAACCATTGCCCAACTTGCTGAACGGGTGCCGAAACTAACCTTGATTACCCAAAACGTCGATGATCTCCAGGAACGCGCTGGCAATCAAAACGTGCTGCATTTGCATGGTAGCTTGCATCACCCGCGCTGTTTTGCCTGCGAAGAACCGTATGTCTTTCCAGAGTTGGATGAAGCAATACGCGCAATCCAGCTTAAAGAAAGTCGTATTGAGCCGCCGCGTTGTCATCGTTGTGGCGGATTTGTTCGCCCCGGCGTGATCTGGTTTGGTGAAATGCTGCCTAGTGAAGTATGGGATCAAGCCCTAGCCGCCTGCTTACAGTGCGACTTGCTTTTGATTGTCGGCACTTCCGGCCTAGTCTGGCCTGCCGCCGAGTTGCCTTATAAAGCTGATAGCGCCGGAGCCTGTGTCGTGCAAATCAATCCAACCATTACCAGTTTCAACGGCGTGGCAAAGTTTAATCTGAATGGCAAAGCTGGTGAGGTTTTACCTCGATTGTATTCTGCTGCCTTTGTTGATAAGACACTGGAATGCTAGCGAGCAACAATAAATTCCAAAACGTAATCAAATACAAACAACGGAAATTACAATGACTGTCAAACAAGTGCTTAATCAAGGACGTGTCCCGGTTAAAGTCTGGACGGATGAAATCGAAGAACGTGCCCAGCAACAACTTAACAATATCGCCACCTTGCCGTTTGTTCATCATCACGTCGCAGCGATGCCCGATGTGCATTGCGGTATCGGTGCCACGATTGGCTCGGTAATTCCCTGTCACAAAGCCATTATTCCCGCAGCGGTTGGTGTGGACATTGGCTGCGGAATGATTGCTTGCCGCCTATCACTAACCGCCAGTGATCTTGACGAAAAGCTGTTGAAGAAAATCTTCGATCAGATCAGTCGTGACGTGCCCGTTGGTAGAAATCAACACAAGCAGGAACGGGCGATGACCGACAGAGCGTTGCCATTCGAACCGCAACTAATGGCGATGACGGATAAGCATCCGAAACTGCTCAAGGCGTTTGGCAAATTTTCCAACTGGATATGCCAAATGGGAAGCCTTGGTGGCGGCAATCACTTTATTGAATTGTGTCTGGACGAGGAAAACCGGGTCTGGATCATGCTGCATTCCGGCAGTCGTGGTATCGGCAATGCCTTGGGTGACTATTTCATCGACTTAGCCCGAAAAGATATGGAACGCTGGTTTATTCATCTGCCTGATCGTGACTTGGCCTATTTCCCAGAAGGCAGCGACCATTTCAACGATTACACGGCAGCCGTCGATTGGGCACAGCGTTATGCTTATGAAAATCGCCAAGCCATGCTGGATTTGATTATTGCCGCGTTGCAACGGCATTTGCCACCGTTTGAAATTACCAGCGAAGCCGTCAATTGTCATCACAACTATGTTGCCCACGAACACCATTATGACGCTAATGTCTGGGTCACCCGCAAAGGTGCGATTCGAGCGCGAGAAGGTGATTTAGGGATTATTCCCGGCAGCATGGGGGCTAAATCTTACATCGTGCGCGGCAAAGGCAATCCCGAAAGCTTTCATTCCTGCGCTCACGGTGCCGGTCGAAAAATGAGCAGAACCGCTGCCGAGAAACAGTTCACCACGGCTGATCTAGCCCAGCAAACCGAAGGCATCATCTGCCGCAAGGACAAAGGCGTGATCGATGAAATCCCGGCGGCTTACAAGGACATTGATACGGTGATGGCCAACCAGGAGGATCTGGTTGAGGTGTTGCATACCTTGAAGCAGGTGGTGTGTATCAAGGGGTAATAACAAATTTGATGCTAGCGGCGACTTTGCATGATTGCTCAGTCGCCATTATGTTAGGCCCCTATCAATACGATATGCACTTGGTAGGTCGCGTCTCTTACTTTGAGATACGCTTCATCGTGATGCCTTTGTTATAAGCTGATTTCTGCCTCGAATAGTTTCAGCATTCAAAATATGTCTTTATTAATATATTCACCAAAACTCTTGTTGATTTTATCGTATAAAAATTACATGTATGGTGCTATGGTTTTCAATAGCTATTTTTTGCCAATATTTTTATTTACTAGGCACCCAGCTACATGCTTGTTCAACTACATCTATAAACATGGGGCTGGTAGGTTGAAAGAATTCGACTGCAGGGGTTTCTTCGCTTATTTTATTACTATTCATGAAAGTTGTTTCTTTAAATACTGCCATGGATTTATTGGTGCAATTTACATTAACATCAAGCATTGCATTGTTATATTCACCTTTTCCATCATCAATCTTTCCCCTGATTTCAAGTTTAATACTGGTATCCAATATATTGTCTTGCATTATTTTAGGAATCAGTGCTTTATAAGTGGTTTTGATGCCTGACATCTCTGTGTCTTTAGGTACTGTCATATACCTTCTTGGCTCTTCATATTTTTTTTCATGTACTTTTGGCTGTTCTTTATTGGCTGGTTTAGCATTCGGTCCGCATGCATATTTAACGGCTTCATCCATCAACCATTTAGATGTTGCAATCTCTAAATACTCACTTCTATGTTCTTGATGCTTGAATGTGTCTGCTACCTTTTCGGTAATTGCAGTTTCTTCAAAACACGAAGCCCAAATCCGTACATTCATATGATCATCTTCAAATTCCAGTCTTGCGTCAACAATAGTATGGCCGCTGTTAGTTTTTCCTACAGATTCGAAAGAGCCTCCTTTTACTTCTATGGCATGGGCATTTGAGGTATAAATAGTGGCGAGAATTAAAATTATTATTTTTTTCATTTTTTATTAAAAACAAAGTTATGTATTTTTCTAATATAGTCTTGTTTTCAGAAAGATTTTATTATCAGATGCTTGTCGGAGATGTTGATGAATTTTTATAATTAACCCGATAATAAAATCTCTTTTTGAGGATATTTTAAGAGAGCAGGCAAGTTATCATGTAATGCTAAAATTACATCTTGGCCATTAAGTAGCGCAAATACTGGCTTAATAATATGATTCATCAAATCATCTGGCGAATTCAGAGCGATCAAACGAAGAGAAAAAGTCCACGCACTTTTGTTCCATTGTGATAAATCTTCGCTATCCCAGAGTAATAACCGGTCGTTGATTATATTGAATGATTCATCATCTTGAATAACAAGTGGAAATCCAAGGTAATTATTCTCTTCAAAGCTGCAAGCATCTCCCCAGCAAAATACATGTAGCAATGGTTCATTACTATCTTGAAATTTAATATGATTACCTAATAAGCTGATCTGAAAGCCAATATACCTTTCAATATTCTTTTTTCCTTTGCCAATACTTTTAAGCGGGAAACTACAGGCCATGTCTGTACACACCCATCCAGATTCATCATACTGCTCATCATATTCATCCGATCCCGCTAGCACATAGGGTGAAGAATTATTATCTTTTAACGCATTGTTTAACATATCTTTTAACATAAGACTTAAGGCTTCTATTTCGGAGCCAACTCGACTAACTACCTCAAAGCACTGAGTAACTGTTTTTCCATCTACATGATGCATAATTACATACCCATTCAATTAGGAATTGTAAAAAACTAAAGTAGGAGTTTTTTCAGGAAGGCACGGATAATTTATAAGCCTACTCCACGAGAATTGATGCCAAAATATATTATCATTCATACTATTATTAAGGGTTATATTGTTTAGAACATGTCTAAATCCAGTGAATTTGCGAATTCCTATTTTTTCTAGAAATTTGCTAATTAAAATAACCCATCGGCTTATTGAGTAAGAGGTATTTGTTAGCTTTAATAGAATGGATTGAAACTGTAGCCAAGACATTAAGATCAGTTTGTTTCCCCATATATTTCCTCCAGCGCCTTCATAATTTATTGCTTCAATTCCCGAAGAAATATCTGGAGCTATAAATAAATGTAATGCATGCTCTCGCTCATCGGCGCCCAAGAATTGAAGCCATTGTTTATGCAGCTGATCTTTTGGATTTAATGGGGCGTGCCATTTGAGTTCTATGAGTAAAATCCTCACTTCATTGGGCCAAATCATGCGGATAATTGCGTCTGGTTCAATATATTTGACGCTGTTAGCAATATATTGTCTGGGCCAAAACTCAATAGATATTGATTCTGGTGGATAACTTGGCAAAAACTTAAAAAAACCAACTCCATTTAAAATATGCTGCCAAAGTTTATAGGTCTCATGTGGTGAAAAAAACTCTAGCGGCCCTAAAATAGTCGAAGTGATTTCATCTTCTTCGCGGACCATGGACTCAACACCATCCCTTTCTCCGATATAGCGTCGGTAAATCGTTGTTTTACCTTTTTCAACTGCCTGAAGCATTTCTTTACCTCTGCAAATAGGTGAGCAGCAATTTTTAGCTCAATGACGACTATAGTCCGTCGACCCTGAGTCTAGCAGCGGTCAAGCTATTCGTCCATGGATGGGAGAGCTGGAGCCGAAAAACTGAACAGCCTGTTAAGTGAAAAACCTGCTACTTTTGAGAGTCCGCAAGGACATAGAAACGGAGCAGAAGATGTCCAAAAAACCAAGAAGAAAACATTCGCCCGCCTTCAAGGCCAAGGTTGCTTTAGCGGCCTTGGCCGGCGATAAAACCCTGGCTCAGTTAAGCCAGGAGTTCGAAGTTCATCAGAACCAGATTGTTGACTGGAAAAAGCAATTGAGCGAGCGGGCAG
>JAGXTH010000062.1 GCA_018333475.1 Simkania sp.
CAGCGTGAAAAATGCCATTTCCTCTCCCAACTGTTTGGCTATACACCCAAAATCGGCGATCGTAAACGGCATTGTATTGCATTAATACTATGCTGTTTATGATCGTCAATTTGTCGACAGCTTTCACGCAGCTCAAATATGAAATTATTTATTGCGTTTGGTATAACTATCTAAGACATTCGCAGAGATTGCCCTTAACAAAAGTCTGCAATTCTCTCGGTAAGCGGTTTGAAGGGTCTTGCTTGAAGCTCTGGGTGTTCTTTTACCAATGCCACATATTGAGACAATGTCCAGAAAGAATTGATAACAAGAATTTTTTCGTTCTCATCGGTTTTTAAAACATGTATCACGTCAATCTTCGCTTCTCCCTGATTCACCTTATGGTAAATTTCTAACCAGACTACACCCTGCAACCCTTTTAGATTTTCAAATTTCAAAGATTTGCAAACGACATTTTTAATCAAAATTTTTTCAAAAAAACAAAACCAATTCCTTAAACTTTCTTTATATTTTTTTATATCTAACAAACCTTCACCAGGACATATCTCCACTAAATCCGGGGAAAATAAATCAAAATCCATAGTTAAATTACTTAAATGTTCTGCATATCTCTCAATAACATTCATGCGATTCTCGAAAATTTAAATAAAACAATAATTTATACAAATAAAATCAAATTTAATTCTCTGGGAATTAATGATTTTTTCATGATCTTTTCTCAGCTTTTCCTAGAAAATAGCACCCCTGACTATTGCGCTTGAAAAAGCCAGTAAACTCTCATCCCCCACCGATTAAAAAGAGTGAAAACCAAAACTCAGATTAATGATGTTCTCACATGGTCAAGGAGCTGCTATCAGCTCAACTATTCTACAAGTGTTTTAACTTCCTCTTGTTCCCCGCCAAAAATGTGCACTTCACCATTTTTATCGATATATACATCGTTTTCAAGGCGTACGCCAAACTCTCTAGGAAGATAAATACCAGGCTCGCATGAACAACATGTCCCTTTAAGAAGAGGCCTATCGTCATAGGTTTCAAGACTATCAAGATGAGTTCCAGGCCCATGTAAATCTGTACAAATATTATGGCCTGTACGATGTGTAAAAAATTTGCCATAACCAGCATCCGCAATCACCTTACGACACACCTCATCTACCTCAAAACCCTTGACCTCTTTATTTTCAGCAAAACGCCTACAGATAAACTCCGTGGCAGTTTTTTGCGCTTGACGAACAATGGAAAAAACTTCTTGAATTTTCTTCGATGGCTCTGTAGCAGCTACACCAACCCTAGTAACATCTGCATAGACCGCACCGAAGACCTTTTTTTTGCACCACAGATCAATAAGAATAAAATCTCCAAAACGAATCGGCACTGGCTTACTGCTATCGGGAGAAAAATGAGGATCAGCACTATCTTCGTTAATAGCACAATGCGGTGGGGAATCAGTCAAGCAATCGTGCTCTTCAAATACCTTTAGAATGAGTTTTTGCACATCGCAATCGGTAATGACTGCTCCGGATTGAAGGGCAACTCTAATGGCTCCCCAGGCGCTCTGCAATGCCACCTCAATCACCTCAGCAGCATCTTTGACTGATTGCACCTGGTGCTCGGAGAGCACGCAGTTGTAATATTGCAAAATCGCATCTGAACTCACCACTTCAACACCGCATTCCTTAACGAGCTCAACAGTACCCGCATCAATTTTAGAGACATAGGGCACTGCGCATCGACGAGAATATTCCATAGCTACAATACATGAAGATTTGAGCAATTCTTGTAAAATCGCCTCTAGTGTTTGCCAACGCAAGTAAACCCTTTTCTCCCCTGGCAAATGTTCTAGTGCTTGTGGTTCAATTTCATGTACTACTTGCACCGGTTCCCCTCTAGATGGAATCCAATAAAAAAACCGACGAGTCAGATGTTTTGCTGGGGGAATCTCAAGAAATTGGCGAGCCAAGGAATTGTTCCCCTGGAAATCGTAGAGCAACCAACCATCAATATTGAGTTTTTGGAGGCGCCCTTGTACACCCATCACCTTCTCATTAATTCCCATGAAATTCCCCATCTTGGTTCATCAAGATCCTAATGGTATAAACACTGGATTAAAGCAGAAGACGCAACGATGCGCAATACCTGAAATGGCTCACCAAGCACCTCAAAAAGAAATGGTATAGCACGCGGATCTCCACTCCGACCAAGAGCCTCGAGAATCTGAATTTTGCGCTCTCTAGAAGCCCCTTGGTAAGCCTGAATGAGCACATGAATACCACTCCCTTCCTTACCCCACAATGCGAGAATCAGAGCCGCTTCTAATCTTACTTCCTCTTCCGGATCATCGAGCAAGGATTTCAAAGCAGCAATCCCTTCTTCTTCGACTTCCTGAATGAGTGTTCCAGCAGCTGAACCTACGAGTTCTGCTTGTCCAGTTTTAAGTAATGCTTTTACTGCATCTAGCGCCTTAGGGTATTTGAGAATGCTCAAAAGCCCCAGTAGATCCATCTTTGTTAAACTGTCAACGACGGTTGGATAATTATGGATTTGCTCAATATGTTTTACTCTACTAGGAGCCAAAACACGAAAAACTGGATGTTGGCTTTGATCCCACATCCAAAGAGTCTCTTGCTCTTTCATGAGCTCTTCGGCGATTACCTCACAACTTAGCATTGTATCTTCTCTTAAGCTAATCAATCCTATCGCTAAATTCATCCGCACAAAAGGATCCTTAGAGAGCCCTCTATATTTTTTTGCTACTTCCACAGCTTTTTTACCACTAGAGGCTACCGCTGCAGCCGCTAATCTCCTAGAAGGGCTCGAAGCATCTTCCAAATATCTCGTTAGGACCTTTGCTCCCTCCATATCATTTTGTCGCAGGTGAAGCCAGGCAGCTGTAATAGCTACTTGAGGTATGGGATCATTGAGAAGCATTTTAGTGTGCTCTTTCCTTTCTATTTCAAGAAAAGCAAGAGCTGAAAGACAAGCTATACGCACATCAGGAGAAGGATCTTCAAGCAGAGGCATAAGAGCATCGATACTCCCCTTCAACTCAAGCTGCACCACAATTTGACAAGCTAGTTGACGTAAACCTGCCCTTTGACTTGTCACTAAACGCTGTAAATCCTCATCAGAAATCGTATCATACAATGAAGCCAGCGTAACAATAGCCAAGCCCTTCTCTTCGGTCAGCGTCCTATCTTTAGAAACTATCTTTTCAAGAATAGAACTAGCCTCGGTCATTTTCAAACTACCCGCCGCCTCGATCGCCGAAAGGCGTACATACCACACCTTCTCCTCTTTAAGAAGGCGTAAAATTTCCTTGCGTAAAGGTTGATCTCCCATATGGGCTGCAAGTTTTAATGCGACACTGCGCAAAATTGCATTGGATCCTCGCAATTCCCTAAGTAAAACAGGAATAGCCCTCGAATCATTCGTAAATGTCGAACCGAGTAAAGCGTTAATTCTAACCAAGAGTTGAGGAGCATACTGAGCTTTGTGTAAAGCTCCCCAGGCCAACGTTTCAAGAAGGTGTCGATTTTCTTGTTCTCCTTGAGATAGTCCTACGAGTTGCCGACATAGGAAAAGCGCCTCTGTCTCCTTTCCTTTCTCACAGAGAGCACGTAAGTAGATTTTACGTAATTGGATAGATTCCGGAAACTTCTCAAGTGCGGCTTTGGCTTCCTGAACAGCTCCTTCTATATCGTGGATCGTAAGATGATACCGCACTCTTGTTACAAGCTCTGTCTCTTCTTCATCACAAAACAAAGCACTCGCTGCAAGGATCGCAAAAAGAATCACTATCCTCATGCTAAATGGTGTAGCGGTCTCCCGCCGATGAGATGGAAGTGAAGGTGAGATACTGTTTGTCCTGCCCCCTTCCCATTATTAGTGAGCAGTCGATACCCATTAGTGACCCCGTATTTTTTTGCTAGCTCCTGTGCAACAGCTACAATTTCTCCAATGATAGAGAGGTCTTCCTGAGAAAGGGACTGTAGATCTGGGATCTCCTTTTTAGGCATGATCAGGATATGTACAGGTGCTACAGGAGCAATATCCTTGATAGCAATGACTCTGTCATTTTCAAAAACCTTTTCCGAGGGCAACTCCCCTGCTATAATTTTCCCAAAAACAGTGTTCAAAACTTTTTTCCTTTATTTAATGTGTAATCCAGTGCCTCTAATGCATCTTTTTTAGTTTCCCATACAGAAATAAATCGTCCCTTGTGACAAAAAATTGCACCGGAAATTCCAGAAATACGTTTTAACTCATCATTGATCAATCCTGCCCACTCCTCAGGCAGTGGCATCCTCACTAACATTTTTTGCTCATTATTTGGAGGTATGCCCCGCAACTTCCAATGTTCTCCAGAAGGCATGATCACAAAAAGAGCTGGGTGCTCTTCTCCTCCCAGATCAAAAAAACTGTCCATCCAAGGCATTGCTTCATCAAAAATTAGGGCAGCTCCATCAAGAGCCATCCGTTGCACAACCTTTTCTCGACAAGAACGAATATAGGAAAATCGTTCCAAGAGACGCTTCAAGTGTCCAAGCACAAAATCCAATGCTTCCTGAAAAGCTTTTTCCATAACTTCCGGCCCCACATCGTAAGCCGCAGGAACAAAATTAGACACCACTTGGGAAAAAGAACAGTGACCTAGTAGGGGAAAATCTCTTCCATTATCTATAGCATCGACTCCAATGAGTAGAGAATGGTTGAAATATTGATATGTAGGTTCTTCGATGATGCCTTGCGCTTTTAAATACTCCCATACCATCCCTGCGCCACTTAGAGAACCTTGGTAATCTGATTGGTGATGATCAAAACGTTTAAGAGTGGGATTGTAGATTCCGCCAACATCGCAAACATATTCACAACGATCTAACTTATCGGCATCTCTTGTGCGAATAATTTTATCACGATCGATTTGATCAAACAGTAAAAGCAACGCGCAAGCTGTTACCTCATCAGCATGAAAGCTACCATCATGAGTACCAAAACTGCGGGAAGTTGTCGCTAGGTTCATTATTACAACGCACTGCGAAAATCGCTCATATTAAATCATTTCCCTGATATTCTCAAGTTTTGAGGTTAAACATTGGCCTATGCATTTTTTCTCTGACCATTACGATCTTGTCACACCCGATGGAGCTATCTGCGAACTCAAACGAATAGACGATATTACCTATCAAGCACTCGTCATTATCGAAAACATTTCACCAGCATTCGTCGGTCATCAAATTCCTACTGAGCTTCTTTCTTTTAATATTAAAAGCACTCTGGCGCAACTGGGTGTAGATGGTATTGGACAATCCATTGAACTAGACGCAAAAAGTTTTTCAGCACGAATTCACGTTCAACTTAAAGCCATAGGTCCCCTTGCAAAAATCCTTCTTGAAATGCTTCAACTTGGCATTTATATCGGCAAGTTATTTGCCGCAGATGACCGCAGACGTGTACGCGATCCAGAATATCTCACTAGAATGTTTGGCAGATCCGATCGCCAAGGTCGCCCACTCCTTTCCTTAGGAGGACTACAAGGTGGGGACAATTTGATTCTAGAAAAAGTAGACGGCCGTACAGTAGCTTATCTTTCCTTACTAGATGGTACATTACAATATGACGCTACTACTTTAGGATTTCTCCCGACCCTAGCAAAAGGATTGAAAAATCCCAGCCTAGCTTTAAGGAATCTTTTGCAACTCCACCAGATATGGCACCCGGAAAATACACGCGATATACAAAATGGCAATATCCTTCTTGTCCGTACATTGCCTCTGCATATCCGAACAGTATTTGCTAAGGTCGTTGATAATCTATTGCCAACTGGAGTATGCCACACAAGCGCTTCCGTTCTCCAACCCGACACACAAGCATCGGGAGATATTTATGAACTATTTGGCAAGGAAGAAAATTCCCCCTCAGACATCCCTCTAGAATTCTACACTCTAGAACCTTACCGAGAGTACGTATTCTTTTCTGATCGTGATCAACTACAGACTTGTCTAGAGGAACCTGCAACCCTTTTCAAAGCTTTTGAAACTGCTCCTGCTCCCAGGCACCACTTGTGTGCTACTTTTATAGTGAAAGGCGACCAATTGATGCATCTCACTCCCAATGATTGGATTAGCACTGATCCAAGACCCAACCAATTCCCTGGTCTTATCCATCCTAGCCGCCAAGCCTTAATGGTAGAACGTTACATCGAGCAACAACCCTCCTACCCTTTTCTAAAAGCCATTGAAGAAGGAAAAATCACGAGCCAAGGCATCCTGCTTTCACGTTATTTCCCTTCCCCTCTTATGAAAAGGATGTTGCTTGGCGACCAGATTCAACGTTGCCTTAAGGGCTTGTATTTTGAGACCCCGTCGTTAAGTCATGGTCAATTTTTTTCTCATGAAGATCGCTCCATGCTTCACGACCTCGCCAAGTTCGCTATTCCAGTCTATTGGGTTGATCGAAGCCTTAATAAAATTTTGCAATACGTCCCCAAACCAGAAAAAGATTCCGGCATGTTTGTTCCTTTGAACCAAGTACAAACTTTCATCGATGCAACGAGCTTCGGAATTTATGGCTCTAATCTCATTAAGGGAGACTTTGAGGAAGATCTTACGCAACTCATGACAGGAATACTTTCTTTACGTAAAGAATTCGATCACCCTCTTTTCAATCTTGATACGCCTATCACTCTTGTCACCGGTGGTGGCCCTGGAGCTATGGAAGTAGGAAATCGTGTTGCTAAAACACTCGGAATTCTTTCTTGCGCAAACATTATAGATTTCCAAGGCAAAAAAGAAAGTGTTGTCAATGAGCAGAGGCAAAACCCTTATATTGATGCCAAAATGACCTATCGTCTTGATCGTTTAGTTGAACGACAAGCCGAGTTCCATCTCGATTTTCCCATCTTTCTACCTGGAGGTATCGGCACTGACTTTGAATACACTTTAGAAGAGGTTCGCCGTAAAGTGGGCTCTTCTCCGCCAAACCCTGTTTTTCTCTTGGGAAAACCGGAGTATTGGCGTGACAAAGTGTCTTCTCGTTTTCGAACAAATCTCCGTACAGGCACGATTGCCGGTTCTGAATGGGTGAGTAATTGTTTTTTCTGCATTGAATATCCCTCTCAGGGAATTCATATTCTTAAACAATTTTTTAGCGGCACCTTATCTATCGGTAAAGGGGGGCCAATTTACGAAGATGGATTTGTCGTTCTACCGAACCCAAATCAAAGCAGTTGATCCGCTTCTAATGCATTGTAGAACGCTTCTTTAACTCGGGATGCTGAATAAATATTGCAAGAATAGCGGCTACAATGGATAGAGAAGAAACAAGGCCAATTGCAATCTGAAAATCCCCAGAAATTTCTACTAACCATCCTGTTGATACCGGCGCTACAATCCCTGCAAATGCAAAAAAGAACCCCATTATCGCTTGTGCTGTACCAGCATGATTACGAAACAGATCATGATTCAATGCATCAATGGGAATATTGACCACAAATGCGCAAGCCGCTCCAATAGAAATCAACAATAGATTAATGATTAACGGCGGCATAAAAGTAACTCCTAAAAAAGCTATTCCAGATAATCCAATTCCAATTCCTATCGTATAACTACGAGATTTACGTAAATCATGCGTCATCTGCAATAAGCGATGTGAAAGAGCACCTCCGCAAAAGAGGCCGATTAAACCTGCAAACCAAGGAAACATGACAAGGTACCCCGTAGACCGAATATCCATCGTGTAGGTTTGCTCGAGATACCCAGGCAACCACATCAACATAAAAAACGTAATGTATCCAAAGACAAAGTAAATAAAACAACTGATCTGAAAAGATTGAGAAGATAGGATTTGTTTCCAAGGACGCTCCCCTTCTAATAATAGCGTGTTTTCTCCAGCTACAAATATCTGTTCGCGTACAGGCTGTACCTGTCTCCTAAAACACATGATCCACATAATAGCCCAGACCCATCCTAGAATCCCTAAAATGAAAAACATCTTATGCCATCCAAACATCTCAATCAGCCATGAGATAAAAGGAGACCCAATGATCGAAGCCACAGGAACACCGAATAATCCCATAGACAGTGAACGTCTATGCAGGTTGGCAGGCAACCAATCTGCAATGATTTTCAGTAAACAAGGCAGGTGAATTCCTTCCGTAAAGCCTAAAATCACGCGCAAAACCACAAGAGAATGGTACTCCTTTACCATTCCCATCCCCATTGTTACAGTCGACCATATAACAGCAGATATTGGCCAAACCCATATCGGACTAAATTGTCGAACAAACGCATTACCAACGCATGATGTTACAATATACCCTAGACCAAAGGCAGAAGCTACCCAACCAAATTCAAGATTGGTCAAGCCAAGAGTCTGTTCGATAGGTTGAATAGCAAATGCTATAGCATTGCGATCAAAATAATGGATGATCGTGATTAACGTGATAAGAACTAAAACTCGAAACTGTAGCCACATATCCTTTTCTTTACTTTAAAACGCCTAAAATGGGCAATACGTCTTGAAAAGGCCGCTACAAATCTGAAATACAGGGAGAGTTAAATGTGTTTATTAATCCAATCTGCAGACACGTCTACTACCGTTGCGTTTTGTACAACATCTAAATGCTTCACCCCATCAATGATTCGAATGGATGTAGAATCAGGGTCTTGCATAACATCGGGATAGAGAGCAGGATCATTCGCTTCATCTTTAGAACCAATAATGACAAGGGATTTTCCTTTTAAACTTGAAATGTCCTTATGGTAAGGTAAACGAGGATGATATGAACTATTGAGATTAAAGGAGTAAGACAACGTTTCTTTTCCATTGCAGTACGCTTTTGGCAGATTGAATTGTATGACCTTCATATGATTCAAGAAGCGAATACCCAGGGCATTTAAGATAGAAAGCAGGATGATCTTCCAATAAGACAACTTAGCCCACCCCCCAGCAGTTCCTCCACGCATTGTAGGTGCTGTGGGAATGGCTGGAGAAAGTAGTACAACTCCACGAACTAGATTGCCATAGATCCCTCCCATAAAACGAATCGCTAACCCACCCCCACTTGAATGCCCGATAAAGTAAATTTTTTTGTCCTGCAAAGAAAATCGCTTGATCAGGTCGCAAAGATCATCTTCAAGCTGTCCGATGTAAGAACAATCTCCTGAAACAATTCCTGAAGCATAATGACCGCGTAGATTAGGAACAAAGACCTGCCCAACAGTTGTTTTTAGGCGCTCAGCAAGAGAATGCAAATACTCCCCATGAGAGCTTGATCCATGTAAAAGAATAACCACTTTATCTCTCTTCGAACTATCGTAACACCGATAGCTTAGCTTAACCCCATCTCTAGCTGTATAACTAAGCAAAGAAGGAGGATGGCCATACCGGCGAGGTAATGAAGAAAAATCTAATCCCATAGAGGCCTGTTCTAAACCAAAACCGGGCCATTATAGCCCCCAAAAGACCTGGTTGTCTATGGGAATCCTGATGGAGCTCACCTCATAACGCCAAATAGTTAAACACCTTAACTTTAGCATGTTAGTTAAAAAAAACCCCATGCCGCATAGACATTAATTCTCCCAAGTTTTATACGTGAGGTAAATCTTGGAAATCATGAAAAAAACCTTTATTCTCCCCATACTCATAGCCTCCTTGTCACTATGCACTACGCCAGGATATGGATTTTCCAACTCATCCTCCATGGCAGTACAGGGTCTTGCGCCCCCAGAAACGGCAACAGGAGCTGCAAGCGAACAAGGCGTTGATCACGCCAATCGCTCCTCTAGAACAGCTCTATGGACTACCTTGACTATCTTAGGGGCTGTAGGATTAGCTACTCTTGCGATCTATCTGGCTGGTGATCATCATCACGGCCATCATTAAACCACACAGTATCTCTTTGTGTATAAAGGATTTCCAGACTAAATCTCCATAGAGCCCCCTAACCTCTCTGGACATTAATTATTCTAAGTTTTATACATGAATTAAATATTTAGTTGAATTTATGGAGACCAAAATGAAGAAGTTCGTTTTACCTATGCTAGTTGCTTCTCTACCAATGTTTGGCACACCAGCACTTAATGCGCAAAAGGACGGAGACGACCAATCCTGCTGCGTTCATGTTCGACATCGAGGAGAAGGAGATGGTAATCGTCCTCTCTGTTCTGATGCTTCCAATCGAGGAGAAGGAAGTGAACAAGCTCTCTGCACAGCTAACCGAGGCTCCTATGCTGCATGGTCTATAAGCGCTATGTTAATAGCAGCGGGGGTTACCCTTGCCTTACTAGGTACAGCTGGCGGCGGTCACGGTCATAACTAAGTGATGACTGACTCGCATCTGCATAGAAACTCGCAACCTCTATAGCTAGACTTCTTCTTAAAATAACCCTTAGTTCTATTCTAAGAAGAGGTCCAGCTGTTTCTTGTCAAAGATTCCAATGATCGGTGCATCCAACCAAAGATTCGGGGTATTAAAGGTCGCTGCCAGCGTTTGCTGTTGTATCTTATCCTTCTGCAGCTGTAATAAGCACAACCAATGGGTTACGCAGAAGGTCCACGCTGACAGCAAGAACTTTTGCTCAACAAAACTGTCCTATCCCACTGAAAACCCTTTGGCTGGGATTGATCTGGAATTGTTAAAAACTGAGCAAACCCTCGACATGTTTCTTGCCATCCATAATCGCCCTATTCCTAGCCGTCCAGATTCACCTAATAAAATCCCATTAAAAATCGAAAGCAAGTCACGAACCCTTTCAACGGAAGTTATCCGCCATGCTGGAGGACAAAAATTCACCGTTGAGCCCTCTGATCGTGAATTCATTTTGGAGTGTTTAAATAGTCAAGAAGTCATTTCTCTTGTGCTTCCAGGTTATAAAACAACCATCGATCCCAACGGTTTTCTTCAGTCCTATGAGCGGTTTATCCACCCCACTTCTCTTCGCAATCCCTTTCATCTTCCTTTCTAATCATATAATCAGTTAAACTACGGTTATAAGCTCAACTATTAGAGCTTGTCTGTATCTGTTATGCCTTGGAGAAATCATGAACAAGTTAGAACAACTTAGACAATTTACTACCGTTGTTGCGGATACTGGTGAAATCGACGAAATCAAAAAATACACACCTACTGATGCCACAACAAATCCCTCGTTAATCTTTGCTGCTGCAAGCAAACCCGAATACCAATCTCTTCTTCATGACGCAATCCAGTGGGGTAAAACTACACCCCATACCAAAGAGCCCGTGCTCAGCGCGATTATGGATAAGCTCTTCGTGAATTTTGGATTAGAGATCCTTAAGATCATTCCAGGCCGAGTTTCAACAGAAGTAGATGCTCGACTTTCCTTCGATACCGAAGGAAGCATCGCAAAGGCCAGACAATTTATTTCTCTTTACGAACAAGCAGGTATTTCCAAGGAGAGAATCTTGGTTAAGCTTGCTTCTACTTGGGAAGGCATCTGTGCTGCAGAGGTCTTGGAAAAAGAAGGCATTCACTGCAACATGACCCTGATGTTCAGCCTAGCTCAAGCTATTGGAGCTGCACAGGCTAAAGCCACCTTGATTTCTCCCTTTGTCGGGAGAATTCTCGACTGGTACAAAAAGTCTACAGGAAAAGACTATCCGGTCCAAGAAGATCCCGGTGTACTATCAGTCTCTGAGATCTATCACTACTACAAAAAGCATGATTATAAAACGCAAATCATGGGTGCAAGTTTCCGGAATTCTGGAGAAATCTTAGAACTTGCAGGATGTGATCTCCTCACAATGCAACCTAAGTTCCTTGCCGAACTACAAACAGCCCAAGGTCCGGTGGTACGCAAGCTTGACCCAAAAGATTCCAAACTCATGACCATCCCCAAACTGCATTTAGATGAGAAGACTTACCGCTGGATGATGTGCTCCAACCCCATGGCGACTGAAAAACTCAATGAAGGCATCGTCGGGTTTACAAAGGATATCGTAAAGCTCGAAGAGATTATAAAAGCCAAGCTCTAGTGAATGCCCTTGATCATCTAAGACTAAGCTCAGTTCTTGCAGTCGACTCTGCCCTCTTTTTCGACTATGGGCGTTTCAATCCCACGCATGCGACGACGAATCCATCTATTCTTCTAGCAGCGGCTCAAAATTCCACATACCAACATCTCCTTGAGCAGGCGGATACCCCTCTAGAACTAGCAGTCCTTTTTGGGGCTCAAATTCTACAACGCATTCCCGGCCATGTGTCTATTCAACTCAACCCACAATTCTCTTTTGACACTGAAGCCATCATCAAAGAAGCGCACCAATGCATGACTTTATGTACAAAAGCCCATCTACCCCTGGACAGGGTCCTCTTGAAAATTGCTGCAACGTGGGAAGGAATCCAAGCGATTAAAGATCTGGAGCGCCAAGGCATTCGTTGCAACGCTACGATGGTTCTTAGCCTAACTCAAGCCTTAAAAGCCTCAGATGTTGGGGCCACCTGTATTGCTCCCTATGTTGGGAGAATCACGGATTGGTATCAAACACACTCTACCTCTTTAGAAGATATGGGAGTCACGACTCTCTCTCTTATCTATCACACCCTAAAAAAACATGGATACCAGACACGTATCATGGCAGCTAGCTTCCGTACACCGGAGCAAATCCTTGCACTCTGTGGCTGTGATATCCTAACGATCTCTCCAAAATTGCTAGATGCACTGCTCACGTTACATTCTCTTGCTTCTCGTAAACTCTCCCCGCACTCATCCCATTTGCGCGCACCTCTCCTGTCTGAAAAGGACTTTCGCTGGGAACTCTGCAATCATCCTTGCGCTTCCTATCTCCTCGACGATGGCATACGCCGTTTCACTAAAGACTCCTCTACTTTAGAAAACCTACTGCACACCCCTCTCAAGTGAGCGTTTTGACGCGAAGTGTCACCTTGCCGAAAAACCACTTTTTGCCTAGTATGTCCTCTGACTTCATGGGCACTCCATGGAATATTTAGGAGTCCCTGATGCCCTCCCAAAATTCGCAAATACCTACTACTTCCTCTTCATCGGATGGAAAAGAGTGGTATACAGAAACTCTTTATGACCATTGGCGACAAACCTTCTGCATAGAAGAAAAAATTTACGAAGAAACCACTGAACAGCAACACCTGATTATTTTCAAAAATTCCATATACGGAAAAGTTCTTGCCCTTGATGGGATCATTCAGGTTACTGAGAAAGACGAATTTGTCTATCACGAGATGATGACCCACATCCCTCTTCTTACTCATGGACAAGCTAAGAATATCCTTATCATCGGCGGAGGAGACGGGGGAATACTCAGAGAAGTTCTTAAACACAAAACGGTCGAAAAAGTCACTCTTGTCGAAATTGATGCATCTGTAATTCACTTTTCCAAGATGCATCTTCCAAATATCTCTCAAGGAGCCTTTGATAATCCTCGAGCTCTAGTACTCGTTCAAGATGGTTGTGCATTTGTAAAAAATACCCCAGAAACTTTTGACGTGATTATTTGCGATTCTAGCGATCCCACTGGACCAAGTGCTGTTTTGTTTACCTCTGAATTTTATGGAGATTGCCATAAAGCACTAAATCCTGGAGGTATTTTTGTTAACCAAAACGGAGTTCCTTTTATGCAAAAAGAAGAACTCATCCACACCTTGGCAGCCAGAAAACTCCACTTTAAAGACGCAGCGTTCTATCTAGGTGTTCTGCCTACTTATGTAGGAGGATTCATGGCTTTTGGTTGGGCCTCCGACAACAAAGAATATCAAAGCGTTTCTGTTGATGAGCTAGAAGAACGTTTACACCATATCGAAGGGGAACTCAAATATTATACTCCAGCGATCCACAAAGCCTCTTTCGCCTTGCCGAAATTTATAGAAAATTTTCTCAAATAAGAAAGATAATAGCCGCCAGCCCTCCTTTGCCTGCTTATTTTATGGTAGTAAAATTTTTACACCTATTCCAAGAAAACCTCTAATTGCTTTGATCAAAGAGCGAGTGTTACACTACATCGTGTAACATGGGCAAATAAACATGCATGCAATCCAAACTCTCCCCCCTACTATCTCAATCAACCACAGATTAGATCTTCTACCCCGGCATCTATGCTCTGTTGACAGGACAACCCAGTGGATCGTCGCGACTTTTTTTCAAACTGCCTCCTACCTCACCGACCCTATATGCAAAAGTCATGAATTTTTTCTGAGGTTATACGTCATTGATGCCTTGCATCCTACAGCAACTAAGATCTCCAATCTCGTAAGAAAATGCTTCCTTGTCACAGGGCTTGTTGGATATGCCTCTTTAGCAGTCCTAACTACGATTCCTGGCATAGCTTTGCGTTCTTTTGCCTCCTGTTTACAAAAAGAACCCTTTCTCTATTACAAGGAAGGGACCCCAGAAAAACCATTATCCTCCGATCGTAAATTCTCTCTTCTTTCCTGGAATGTTTGCTGTGTGAGTGGTGGTTACACGATCAGCGATGGGGGCGTTATGCCTTGGTCTTTTAGAATCGATGGCATTATTAATAAGATCATCGAGACCAATGCGGACGTCGTTTGCCTATATGAAGTTTTTGATACGCATGCCGCCTTCTATATTCGTGAAAAATTAAAGACTCGCTACCCAAATATGATTATAAATATTGGCCCCCAGGCTATGGGTGTGTCTTCGGGAATATTGGTTGCTAGCAAATATGCGCTTAAAAACCCAGAATTTCAGCTATTTCCTCAAGACACTCTCGTGGGTAGAACAAAACATGCCGCTAAAGGAGTATTTTCCTTCAACCTGCTCAATAGAGGGAAGTCTTTTGCAAACATTAATGCCACTCATCTACAGCACTCCGAAGAATGCAACTATCCAAGCTCTGAGGAAAAGGCATCGAGAAGAGCCCAGATACGCATTATCATGGAAAACATATGTAGAAAAAACCAAAAGCTTCCTACTGTTCTTACTGGAGATTGGAACCTAGACGATGTGGAATACAAATCTCTCTCCTTACACCACATACTTCAAAAAGGAGATCGTTATAAAGACCCAAAAAGAACCTGGCCTGGGGATCTATTCTGCGCAAATTTAATGGGAAAACGCAGTTCTACAGCTCTAAATTTCGATCATACTGGAATCAAACGAGGAACGGCTCGAGCCATTAGCACCTCTTTAGTAGAGACCGGTTACGATCCTACACAATTTAAAAGAGAAGCTCTTTCTGACCACCTCGGCCCCCTTAGCGAGATCACTGTGTGACCATTAATTATATTCACCCAATACTTGTCTCATGCATATTCGTTTAAAAATATTGCGTACAATTCTTGGCATTTCTTTTCTGTGCTATGCAAGCGCACACACTTATTATTATTTTGTTGATGGATTTCTCCTTCTAAAAACCAAAGTACACATGGGTCAAGACCCGAGATGGGAAATCCATACCTCACAAGAGGACAAGCAACTCATCGACAAGATTCTTTCTCAAAAGTTCACCTATCTAGATAAAGGAAGACATACCTATGCATTTGCAAGCGAAGATGGGCACTATATATTAAAACTTTTCAAGCAAAACCAGATTTGGTCTTTTGATTTTCTTAACCACGTATATTGTCCCCCTTTTTGGCAAGCAAAACGAGATCGCATCATTTTTAAGCGGCATCGAAAGAAAGAACATCGGTATACCAGTTTTAAAATTGCCTACGATCATCTTAAAGAGAAAAGCGGACTGATCTTTGTGCATCTCAACCAAAGTTCCAACATCAACAAAAAAGTGACTATCTATAATAAACTCCACCAAGCCTCCACAATTGATATGGACTCCATGGTGTTTATCTTACAAAAAAAGGCAGAAACTTTCGGGAGCTATTTAGACAAATTAATTAAAGACCCAAACAATACAGCAGAAATTAAACGAGCCATGGATTCGTTTTATCGGCTCTTGGAATATCGACTTTGTCGGGGTATTGCAGATAAGGATTTAGGTCCAAAAATTTTTTCTAACTACGGGGTATGCGATTCTCAACCAATGATTATCGATGTAGGAGGACAATATCTAGATCCCGCACTGATCACTTGCCGCGATCTTTGGCAGCCAGAGATTAATGCCATCTCTAAACCACTGCTTGTTCTATTACAGGAAAAAAACCCGGAACTCCACCTATACTGTCTTCAATGTATTGAAAATTTACTTGGAAACAAACCGGAAGCTTTAGATTAGAGAACCTCTTTCAAGAGACCTCTCCATAGCCCAGTATCTTTGGAAAAAATGATTCATTTTAGCGAGCCCACGTATGCGAGACACCTCATAGAGGGCGAGCAAAAAATGAAAGATTGCAAAACAAGTATTTTTAACGAAGGTATTGAGTTATGCAAGGGTCTCTTCAAGGCTCGGTTGGAGAAACATACCCAAGTGAATGCCAAAATCATGATCTAGGCTTTTCTCACCTGAGTGTATTCTTCTTATCGACACACGCCAAATAGCCTACGCACTATGAACTTTTTTTCTTAAGTTTACTTTAGGAGTCCACTCTCTATCTGGGTGATGCAAAAGAATCACTGCAATCACAGCAAGCCCTGTAAGAGCAGCGAGCAATAAAAAGGCGCCTTGATAGTTTCCTGTTACGTCAATTAACCATCCCGTCAACAAAGGAGCAATGATGCCAGCTAAGGAAAGGCAGCTCGACGTCACCCCTTGAGAAGAGCCTGAGCGCTCTTTTGCTACATCAATATTGATACTAAAAAATGCTGGCTGCGGCATAAGACCAAATCCAAGACCAAGGCTTAAAAAAAGCAATGAATATCCCAAAGAATGCGTATAACTTAAAGCAACAAAACAGATGGCTGCCAATAGCTGACTACTCCAGATCAAATGAGACCGAGATAATCGACCACTTCCTGTTTTTTTATACAACCAATCTGAAAGGATACCACCTGTTTTCAAGAAAAGAGCGCCAACTAGCCAAGGTATGGTCAAGTACCACCCTACGCTTTTAAGATTGAGTCCATGTTGCGACAAAAAATACCCAGGCAGCCACAAAGTAGCGAAAAATAACATATACCCAAAAGCAAAGTAGGCAATGTTGTTGGCAATAAGAGCTGGATGAGTGAGAATAAATCGCCAGTCTATGAGTGCGGCCTCTGTCTTCGTCTTCTTAGGACATGTGACAGCGATAAATTGCCTTTCTGCTTCATTGACATAGGGAGAATCCTCTGGCCTATCTCTAAAAAACGCGTACCAAATCCCCGCCCAAACAATCCCTATTGCACTGATGGCCATAAACATCACTCTCCATCCAAAATCAGCGACAAGATAAGAAGTGATCGGAGCTCCAATAACAGAGGATAATGGAATTGCTACAAGCCCTAAAGATAGAGCCCTAGCACGCTCTGAGGAAGGAAGCCAATCGCTAATAGAACGGGACATTGCTGGAAAATGAGGGCCTTCAGTAACTCCAAGGAGAAAACGCAATCCAATAAATCCCCAAAATCCTGAAGCAAAACCGAGGAGTCCCACACATAAAGACCATCCAATAGCGGCTAGAGGCCACACAATACGAGCCCCCCAATGATCTACTAACCAACCACCAAAAGCCGTTAATAAAACATATCCGAGACCAAAAGCCGATAAGATCATTCCAAATTGGGTATCTGTAAAATGGAATTCTCTTTTTAAGGGGTCGATCACAAAAGAAATAGCTGAACGATCAATGAAATTTACCAGGGTAATAAAAAAAATCAAGCTAGCGACAACCCAACGATAATGTGTAGCACGAGTAACATTCATGTTTTGAACCAGCCTTGTTTAGTTTGAGAACGATCGAACTCGAATGAAGCTTTTTCAACTACTTTATTTACCCAGAACGAAAGTAATCTTTCCTTCCTGCTTTTATTTCGTTAACACCTGCAAAAAGCTACTACATCTCCCCAATAGGAATAATCTAGTTAAAGAGTCGCTAGAATAGGCTTTACAAGGCTTTCATCGCAATAGAGAATTTACCTTATGACCTCCATTATGTGCCTTAAATAGGCAAGGCTCTAAGAAGCTGTACTAAAACCTGGGTTCGTCGCTTTTGTGGATTATTTTGGCCGCTTTTCGACTCCAAAATTGGGGGGCTATATACCTTTGTCGATA
>JAGXTH010000063.1 GCA_018333475.1 Simkania sp.
TTTTGAGTCGATTTTCGATCCAAATGATTGGGGGGCAATATCGACAAAGGTATATAGCCCCCCAATTTTGGAGTCGAAAAGCGGCCAAAATAATCCACAAAAGCGACGAACCCAGGTTTTAGTACAGCTTCTAAAAGCCCTTGTTGTACATTGGGTACAACTATCAGTAGTCGGTCCCTCGTGGTGGTGAAAGCTGCTCTTGGGAGAAGCCTTCTGCTTTAGCTGAGGAATGTTCACAAAAAACCAGCTCTTTGTTATGCTCCCTCTACCAAACTTCGTAGTCTGAAGGATTTTTATGGCCGTACCACGTAATCGTAGTTCAAATGCACGCAAAAATTCACGCCGTGCTCATCACGCTAAGACCCCTTGTAATGCTTCTGCCTGTAACAACTGTGGCAAAAAATGCATTACTCACCGAGTATGTCCTCACTGTGGATTTTACGACGGCCGCGCCGTAATCCATGCAAAAGAAGAATAATCTCTCCTCTCAAGAGATCTTTCGTATTGGTATCGATTTGATGGGTTGCGATGCGCAACCCATCGATATTGCCAAAGCCATTATCGCCATTTTTCCTGAAATTCCCTCTTCAATTGCCATTGTGTTTTTCGGAACACAGGAAATTCTCAATGAAATTCCTGCTCACGAACAGGTGACCGTTTGCGTTACAAACGAGGTGATTACTATGGATGAGGATCCTCTTTTTGCAGTAAGACGCAAAAAAACATCCTCCCTCTTTATGGCGATGAAATCGCTACAATCCAAAACTATTGATGCTTTGATTTCTGCAGGCAATACGGGCGCTCTTATCGCTTCTGCGAATCTCCTGCTACCTAAATTACCAGGCATCGACCGCGCTGCTCTCCTAACCTTATTGCCAACAAAACTCCATCCAATTGCTGTTCTTGATGTCGGCGCTAACCCCTCCTTTAAAGTACAACACTTACTTCAGTATGCCGCTATGGGCATTGCTTATCAGAAAAGCCGCGGGATTAAGCACCCAACTGTCGGACTACTCAATATAGGCGCTGAAGCTGGCAAGGGAACACCTGAAATACGCAATGCCTACCAACTATTAGAGCAACTCAACAAGACAACACCACCTAACCTTACCTTCATTGGAAATATTGAAGGAAGGAACGTATTTAATGGCATTGTGGATGTCCTTGTCACTGATGGTTTTACCGGAAATGTCTTCCTTAAAACCGCTGAAGGAATTGCCTCTTTTATTCTTAGTCAACTTGAGGGGAACATTTCCGAACCCCAACTTAACCTGTCTACTTTACGTAAACGTCTTCATTATGCCGAATATCCTGGAGCTGTTGTAGCTGGCGTTGATGGGGTTGTTATGAAATGCCATGGAGATGGCAGCCCTACTGCTTTCCGAGAAAGTCTCAAGGCAATAAGCCGATTACTTGCTCATAATTTTCTTGAGCATGTTAAATCTGAACTTTCTTCAGAAACTCACCACTGGTCCCTTTCTTCGCTATTTAAGAAATAACTTAGCGATTACAATCACCTTTTTATAGAGAATTTTATGGAACATCACATTGCGATTTATTTGGCCGGTAGCATCAAAAAAGATCATGAAAAATCCGATGACTCCTTCTGGAGTGACAAGGAAATGTACGACTTAAAATCTCTTTTAGCTCCACACGAAGTTTCCTTTTTAAACCCTGCTTTTCGTGGAGATGACCTATCAGATCAATGTTCCGTTTTTGGACGTGACATGCTTCAAGTATTTAGTTGCGATTTTGTTTTCGTCGACGTTCGTGAGCGACGAGGTCTTGGCGTTGGAGCTGAAATGATGTGGGCAAAATTAAATAAGATTCCGGTCATAGCTCTTGCTCCAAAAAATTCTCATTATCATAAAAGTGAAACTACAGTTTTAGAAACCCCAGTCAAAGACTGGGTTCATCCCTTTGTGGAATCTCTAAGCGATAAAATCGTTGAAACTCTTGCTGAAGGTGCTGCTTGGATTCTCGAGGCCCTATCAGATCCTTCTATTACAATTAAAGATATGGAATTCATAGAAGCTGCCATGTGTTATTATAAAAAACACCAACTAAAGCACGATGCCCCCATGCAGGAAATTCTCTCTTTTAGCCCTACAGTAAACAACCGCATCCGCTATCTCTCAACCCCCCCCCTAGTACTTTAAGAGCCTTGCAGGAGATTCGCTCCCTAAAAATAAATTACCAAGCACCTAAAGACATCAATGAAAATCCAAAGTTTGCGTCTAAGCCCAATTATACAGCTCTCTTTAATTTCATGGGACTCAGATGGCCAAATCCTTTGGCAATTTAAAGCCAGTTCACCTAAGATTTGACCTTCAAGATCTTACATTCCCAGGCCGGTTCATGGAAGAAATTCTTCTCAACGTAGAATCCAAAGAAATCCGCTATGCTCACCTTAAACATGGTCAACTGTATGACCTTATCGTTGAACGAAAAAAAAGCCGTCAGCTCACAGGCAACGTTTATCGAGGCAAGGTGACAAATATTTTGCACAACATCCAATCAGCCTTCATCGATATTAATGAAGGCGAAAATGGGTTTATCCACATTTCCGATATCTTAGAAAATACCCAAAAATTTCAAGAAATGTTCGACATGGATTTTGAAATGGATGAGAAGGCTCCTTCAAAGCCTACTAAGAACAAAAAAGAAAAAGACCAGGACATCGCTCAATTACTCAAAATCGACCAACCTGTACTCGTCCAAGTTGTCAAAGAACCCATTGGTTCTAAAGGCGCTCGTCTAACCTCTAATGTCTCTATTGCAGGACGTTACCTAGTACTTCTTCCCAACAGTCCCCATCGAGGCGTGAGCAGAAAAATCGAAGACCGTCTAGCTCGAGATCGTTTAAAAAAAATCATCCGCGCATTCGAAATGCCCATGGATATGGGCCTTATCTGCCGCACAGCATGCGTCAATGCCACAACAGAAATGCTTGTTGATGAAGCTACGGATCTTTTACGCACTTGGCAAGGCATTGTGGAAAGCTTTGAAAAATCTTCTCGTCCAACACTGTTATATGCAGAATCAGATCTCATTAAACGAGCTGTTATGACAGCTGTCGATAAGAAATTTGACCGCATTTTAATAGATGATTATGCCACCTACCAAACCTGTAAAAAGCTCTACGATAAATACAAAAACGAGCACGCTCTAAAGTTGGAGCTATATCGAGATAAACCCCCTATTTTTGATCGATTTAACGTCGAGAAAGAAATTGAACGAGCTCTTAAACGAAAAATCTGGCTCTCTAGCGGAGGCTACCTATTTTTTGATCGTACCGAAGCGATGACTACTATTGACGTCAACTCTGGGCGCAGTTCACATCAAAGTAGCCCCTCCGACGTTGAAGAAACACTTGTGCGTATTAACATGGAAGCCGCTGAAGAAATTGCGCGACAGCTGCGCCTACGCAACATTGGAGGCCTTATTATCTGCGATTTTATTGACATGCGGTCAAGGAAAAACCAACGCCGCGTTCTTGACCATCTTAAAGAAGCCATGAAGGAAGATTCTGCTAAATGCACTATCTTGGGCATGAGTGAATTCGGTTTGATTGAGATGACACGTCAAAGAAGCCGCGAGTCACTAGTCCAAACGGTATTTACGGCCTGCCCTTATTGCTCAGGTAGCGGAACGATTAAGAATTTTGAAAGTACATCCATTGAGATCGAGCGCGCCCTAAAAAGAATCATCAACCAACAACAACAATTTGCACTGGAACTCGTCTGCCATCCCGAAGTGGATCACTATCTACATCACACTGATAAAGACTACTTGCGTAAATTTGCTGAAAAGAGCAACGCCCAGCTGGTTTTTGCGATCAATGATGGACTACACCTTAATGATTTTCATTTCTACTCTACTACTAGTGGAAAACGTCTTGAGGTCTAACCGTGGCTATTTCCAAAAAACTTGAACAATACCTGAAACAAGGGACGATTTCCGATAAATACGCTACTATTCTTCAGTATTTCTATGAAGATTACCTTAACGAAGTGAGTTCAACAGGATTCTCCAAAACACAATGTAGTGAATTATTCGATGTCCTCTTAGATCTTATCATTAAACAGATCACCAATCCCCATGCTTTTCAACCTTACCATGTGCAGATCCGTCATCCTTTTGATTATTACGCCTTTGGCCTTGATTTTTTAAGACCCCTTGTCGATCCCACTCAATCTAAAGCTCTTGGTCTTGATTATGCCAAAGAAATCGACCTTCTCGTGAACAATGGGGATAATGTAATCCTACTTGCCAACCATCAAATCGAAGGAGATCCCCAAGCGATCAGCCTACTCCTTGAATCCTCCTTTCCTAAGCTTGGTGAGCACATGATCTTTGTCGCAGGAGAAAGAGTGATTACAGACCCATTAGCCGCCCCCTTTAGCCTCGGCCGTAATCTTCTTTGCATCTACTCCAAGCGTTACATCGACCAACCACCAGAACTCAAAATGCAAAAACAGCTTCACAACAAGCGAACCATGGAACGCATGGCAGAGCTACTATCTGAAGGTGGGAAATGTATCTATGTTGCTCCAAGCGGCGGTAGAGACCGCCCTAACGAAGAGGGCGTAGTTGAAGTAGCCTCCTTCGATCCACAAAGCATCGAAATGTTCTACTTAATGGCTCTAAAATCTCGTCGTCCTACATTTTTTTACACGCTAGCTCTGAAAACCTACTCTCTTCTCCCTCCCCCCCAAACCATTCAAGTAGAATTAGGTGAGTTGCGAAAAACAAAACGAGGTGGTATTCAACTGTGCTTCGGTCCTAAAGTGGATATGGAACACTATGAGGGATGCGACCATCCCGATAAGTACCAAAGACGAGCTTGTCGCGCCGAACAAATCTGGAATAGAGTTGTACAGGATTATAAAACCTTACGTTAATGGAGGATCCGGATGAACGCTTATTGGATACTTGCGCTGATACCGATCCTCACTATCTCAACAACACCCATTAAAGCCGTTGATGAGGCTGTAAGCCCATACGTCCTTATTGAGAATGAGGCGAAAGTCCCTCTTCTAAATCCGAGTATGCAAAAGCAAGAGATCGCTAAGATCCTCTTAAATAATGGTGTTGAAGCCTATATCATCTCTGACCCAGATTCTAAGCACTCTGCCGTTTCTGTAGCTGTCCAAGTGGGTTCTTGGGATGATCCAGCTGAATATCCCGGTATGGCCCATCTCGTAGAACATGTTCTTTTTATGGGGACAAAGGCGTATCCGGGTGAAAATGATTTTAGCCAGTATATTACCGAATGTTCAGGAAAGAATAATGCATTCACGGCCAGTGATCGCACTGTATATATGTTTGCCGCCAATCACGATGGATTTGAAGGTGCTTTTGATCGCCTAGCACATTTTTTTATCGATCCCCTCCTCTGCACTTCCAGCCTTGAACGAGAACTCCATGCTATCGATCAAGAATATGCTAAAAACATCGAACACGATGGCTGGAGACAATATTTTGTTCTTAAACAAATCGGCAACCCTGAACATCCAAACAAAGGCTTCTCCATAGGGAATGCCAATACACTACGAGGCATTCCTCAAGAAGTACTTCGATCATGGTTTGCTCGTTACTACGCTCCAGACCATATGGTAGTCATTGTAGTCTCTCCTCTCTCTAAAGAGAAACTCATTGATCTTGTTGTTGAGAAGTTTTCTCTAGTGCCAAAGAGCCTCCCTTCAACCCCCATTACAAAGACACGTGGCCAGATGTTTTCGAAAAACCAACAAGGTTCCATTGTCGCTATTAAACCAATTCGCGACATCAAGGAACTCTCTTTGGTTTGGGAACTATCTCCTGTCTCTAATCGCCATGACACAGAAAACACCCTGGATCTCCTTGCTTATCTCCTTAACAGTCCCCATGAGGGCGGTTTGATCGATACACTGAAGAACGCTGGATGGATCCAAGAAGGCAAGGCTGGTTTTGAAAAACATTCTGCCAATAACATCCTTTTTGGCCTCAATTTCGAACTCACTGAAGAAGGCATTCGGAATAAAGATCGCATCATTCAAATGTCTTTTGAAACTCTAGAACAAGTGCGTCAGAGCGATCCTCAAGAACGATTTAATGAGATGAGACAACTAGCCCTTCTTCATTATCAATATCAAACACGCCAAGATGCTTTTGATACTGTACAACAATTGAGCCTAAGAGTGTTTGATGAACGTTTGGGTACATTTCCGGAAAAATCATTAATTCCTGGAAATTTTAATTCGGCTCTTTTTCAGGAACTCCTTTCCTCTCTAACACCTCAACAGTGTTGTTACATGCTGACAGCTGATCCCAGCTTAAGCAATTATCCAACAGATCAAAAAGAACAATGGCTGAGTGCTGAATTTTCTTTGATCCCATTGGAGAAGAAGACGCTTACCTCGTGGCAAGCAACCATCTCAGAATACCCCTTGCCATCTCCCACCAATCCCTTTGTTCCACAGCAACTAGTTCTACTACCAAAAAACGATCTATCACTCACTGAACCTTCTTTATTGATCTCCAATGATCACGCAAAGATCTACTACCAAAGAGATACGATCTACGATGTCCCAGAAATAGCTATGACATTTAGAATCCATACCCCTCTCATCGATGGTTCTGCTAAGAGTGCTGTACTAGCAGATCTTTTTTGTAAATCATATCAAGAACATCTCCATCCCACCCTGTATATGGCATCCTTAGCGGGATTACATGCCTCCCTATCTGCAGGACACCATTTTGTCCAGCTTAGTCTTGATGGTTACAGCGAAAAAGCACCTGCATTGGCAAACACCCTTTTCACTCAGCTTAAAACGCTTTCTACGACCAAAGAAAATTTCTTAGTGTATAAAGAAATGCTTCAAAGCACTTATGCTAACGCTTCTAAGGAACTTCCTTGTTGGCAGGCTAAAGAACTCCTAGATAATCTTTTACTCTCTGATACACCTACACAGGCGCAAAAATTCACCGCTATACAAAGCGTCTCCTATGAGGATTTCTCCACTTTTAACCAACAACTATTTCAACGCGCTTTTATCGAAGGTTTTCTTTACGGCAATTGTTTGAGTGAAGAAGCGATGACGCTCTCCTCACAGCTTATATTAGATCTCAATGCATCTCCCCTTGAAGATTCAGCCATTGTTAAAAGGAAAGTACGTCTTTTACCTGCAGAAAAAGGGCCTTTTGTTATTGTCGAATCCACAGACAGTCTGGGAAAAGCTGCTCTACTTGCTATCCAGCAGGGGCCTTTTTCTTATGATGCGCGTGCTAAACAACTCATTTCAAATCGATTTCTGCACGAGCTTTTTTTCGATCGCCTTCGCACCAAACAACAAACAGCATATATAGCCATGGCCAAAGAAAAAGATCTAGAAGGCCAGCTTGTTCAGTTATTTTTAGTACAGTCAAACAGCCACCAGCCGGAAGAACTGTTAGCAAGGTTTGATCTTTTCCTAGATGAACTCGATCAGGAATTCAATCAATTAATCACTCCCGAGAGATTTATAAAAACACGTTCTATGCTTTTGCAAGAACTCAGCCTCCCTCCTGAAAATTTGCAAGCTATGGCCCAACGCATGGCTAGCTTAACCTTTGAATACCAAGCAGATTTTGCATTTTACCCAAAGATCATTGAGAGCGTCCAAAAAATTTCTCATGACGACATAAAGTCTTTTGTTCACAACACCTTATCCAGGACTAATACACGTAGACTCGCCGTTCTAGTGGATGGCAAACTGTCAGCCGATCGAGAATTTGTCTATAGAAAGACCGGAAAAGAAGAACTAATCGCTATTGGCGAATTAGAAAGCCGGGATTATCGCTAATAACCAGCGCTGCGAGTTCTTTCCTCTGATTTAGAAGGAATCAAACCTAGTATCAGCCACAGCAAATAAAGTAATAAATTTAATCGACTTCATATTTCCTTTATCATATAAACATCGCTATAATTATGTGCAATTAACTTTCGTTGTTTTATAATTCGACTCGTCGATTGTTAGAACAATACAACAACCGACACAGAATATTTAATAAAAATAAAAACAAAATAATTTAAGGAGTTAAAAATGGCTGTTTTATCAGAATATACACCCTTTCCTGCATTCGCAAAAAAAGATCATGAATATGTAACGTACGTAAATGCTGCGTTATCAACTCAATAAATAGTTAAAGTAAACTCTTTCTCCATTGGTTCGGAAGTGTTTGAAAAAATAACACTTCCGAGCCTTTCAAGTGGATTTATCCCTGACGCCGTTGCTTTTAGGCAAGGGAGTAATCACCTGAGTGTAGATGATCTCTTAGGAACTGTATGTCTTAAAACAGCAAGACCGGTTTTCTGCTCGATGTACTGAAAAATCCGGCTCAAAATATAGAATACTGGAAAAATCAGGTATGACCCAAAGAACAACCGGACCCTCTCATACCACAAAACCTCTTCGCCTCGTTTTGCATTATTCAATTTTTGGTCGAGATCCCCAGATCGTGTAAAGACTCTTTCTGTATAGTTGCCTGGAATCGCACAGTCAAAATGTCGCCATCCATGCCGTTGTTTTGTTGTCAGATTTGGTTTAGGTTCGATTTCCGTTAACCGAATATCTATTTGAGGGTGATGTACATCACAGAATAAGTGCTTTTCATTAGCGTAATGCACAAAATCCCCTTTTGTGCGAAATATACGCACTTTCATAGAGGTTGGCAGTTTTTTCATAGAATTTATCTTAGCGGAAAACATATCTGCTGTCTCAGCATCTATGCTAGGATCATTGAAAAAAATGGCTTCGGCTATTCTTTCAGGATGGTCAGCAGTGAAAAGCTGAGCAAAGGCCCCTCCCAAACTAAAACCTCCTACTGTAATTCTTTGATTTTTACCACAAAAGTCAGTGTCATGAGCAAGTTTAGCTAATTTACCACGCGAAGATTGATAACCAAGCCACCCGATATTTTTCTGCATATTGTTTAGCCAAGTCTCGAGAACATCATTTCCAGAGAGGTGATAAGGAGACCCTCTGAATAGAATCATTGGTTGTAATCTAGAGCTTTTTGACAGAGGTTTAAAAGCATAGGCAACCAACCCGTCACCCGTTGTAATCACGTCGTAAATTTCATAGTAATCCAATGCCCCCTTATGACCACTAGGATCCGGAGCTGGAACCAACATACCCACCGGCAATTCTCTCGGGATAATCCCCTTACAAAGACGTTCGAGATAGGCATATCGGTGAGGAAGATTCCCTATGTCGCTAAAAAGAAGCTGCATCTCCTGGTCCATAAGATGTGGATCGTGGAAGAAAAATGCTTTCGTAGAAGTAGGGGTACCACTTAATTGAAAAGGAGCCACATTAAGACGATTGCATGGTACAGGGATATGTTTATGGATTAATTGTTGAATCCTTGAGGGGGCTAAAAGGCTACTATTTCTAGCAGACCCTGCATATCTATCCAGATCTTCACGATGCACGCAAGAAACACCTACTTCTAACATATGCACATGTTTAGCCAGAAGCGGCCGCGCTTGCTGAATCATAGTCTGCGTATTGATCCCATACCGGGTAAAAATGTGTTTTACCTTATTGACTCCGAATTGCGTATTAGCTGCTTGAAGGAATATTTCCCACGTTCTGCCCTGAGATACAGAAGAAACTCCCTTCTGCGCTACTACAATGCGTCTAGAAGAACTATTTCCCTCTAAAACTAGCGGGGTTCCTTCAGAAGAGATGTTAGCCATATGATGGAACTGCTGAAAAGCCACCATAAACACCTTAATAGATAAAATTATAACGAATTGTACACAGTTATCATCACCGTGTAAAGACATTCAGATATGTTTGATTTTGCAATTGCAAATAAAACTATTTCATATTGTGATAAACAGCGTCGACATCATCAAGATCTTCGAGCCATTCAATCAAAGCTAGATTAGACTTAGCAGTTTCTTCATCACATTCAACATATGTTTTAGGAACCATCTCAAGTTCTGCTTCTTCAGCTTCAATACCCATTTGATCAAGTTTTTCTTTGACTTGAAACAAGGCATCTGGAGGCGTCGTAATAACGAACACTTCGTCAGTGACTTCAAAATCATCAGCGCCAGCTTCTCCTGCGGCAAGAAATAGAGTGTTCTCTTCCGCTTTCTTTTTATCGATTCGAATTACACCTTTACGATCAAAATTAAACATCACCGCTCCAGGATTCGCGATCGTACCTCCCCGCTTATTGGTAGCAATTCTAATATCGGAGGCCGTACGATTTTTATTATCCGTCATAATTTCAACGATAATGCCAATGCCCCCGTACCCATACAATTCGTAGTTGACTTCTGAAAAATCGGCCTGCTCAGCACTAGAGGCTTTTTTGATATTGCGCTCTATATTGTCTGAAGGCAGATTGAGCGCTCGCGCTTTTTGCACTGCTATTCTGAGACGAGGATTCGCCTTGGGATCAGGTCCGCCTTGTTTGACTGCGCTGATGATTTCCTTCGTGATCCTCGAAAAGATCTTCCCTTTTTTAGCATCAGCTCGTTCTTTGCGGTGTTTGATATTTGCCCATTTACTATGGCCTGCCATTCTTAGATCAACCTTTTCTGCATGAGAATTTTATCGATGTAAACATTACCTTCTCTGATGAATCTGTACTGTTTTCCATACTCTTTGTACCCCATCCGTTGATAGAGATGAATAGCTGGATTCCCATTGTATACTTCCAAATGTAAAAGCTCGATCTGAAATTTCTCTTTTGCAAGCTTTTCTAGATGTTCTATTAAAGCAGCACCCACTCCCTTATTCCGATAAAGTTCCCCAACGATAATAGAAAAAAGACACTGGTGACTTATTTTCTTATAGATCGGGATGTAAAGATTCGCCATACCGCAAGGCATACCATTCCATTCTGCAGTTAAGCAAGCTCCGATGGGAATAAAGCTCAACCAGTAAGCGATTGCATCATCAATTTCTCGATCGTCTATCATAGGAAACCATTGTAATACATTGGGTTCCTTTAACCATTTTTTAAGGTATTCATCCTCATGCTGACGGGAAGATCTAATAACAATTTCAGACGCTGACATCACTGCCCCCTCAAAAAGGGCTGTTCGCTAAGAATGC
Source organism: Simkania sp. (assembly GCA_018333475.1). Classification (GTDB taxonomy): domain Bacteria; phylum Chlamydiota; class Chlamydiia; order Chlamydiales; family Rhabdochlamydiaceae; genus JAGXTH01. The sequence goes on from JAGXTH010000063.1 coordinate 11,100, forward strand.
ACTCATACACCAAACGGGCAAAATAGCGTCCATCTTCCTTAAAATACATGTCTTGTTTTGCAACTAATGTAAATCCTAGCGTCTGCAGAATGGCTTCTAGAGGGTTACCCTCGACGATTTCTAAATAACAGATCTCAATACCAAATCGCTTCTTTGCTAAGTGCATCAAGTTTCTCATCACTGAAGAGCCTATCCCACACCGCTGCCACTTAGGTGCTACAATCAGCTTAACTAAACACTCATGCGCTACTTTTTTGTAGGGCATGAGATAAAGAGTCCCTATAGCACACGGCTCTTCTTCCACAGAAGCAGTTAAACTAGCCTGGAACCGACAGAATCCTATCCAACCCAATAAAGCCGCCTCTAACTCTGTCCCAGAATTCATTGGAAACCAATGCAACATCCCGGGTTGTAAAAGCCAGTCGCGTAGCGCCTTGAGATCCTCGTCTACAGTGTAACGAATATCATATCCATCAGGAAGATGCTTCATGAACTATCCAAACTCTTTTAAATAAGCATCGATAAAGCCATCGATCTCTCCATCGAGTATCGATTGTACATCTCCCTCCTCATAACCTGTTCGCGTATCTTTGACAAGAGTGTAAGGCTGCATAACATAATTACGAATCTGCGAACCCCAAGCTACAGCCTTCTTTTCGCCACTTATCGAAGCAAGCTGTTTTTCTCGTTGCTCTACTTCCTGCTCGTATAATTTGGCCTTTAGCATCTTCATACATCGCTCACGATTCTGGATTTGACTCCGTTCGTTTTGGCAAGCGACTACCAATCCTGTTGGCAAATGGGTGATTCGTACCGCAGAATCTGTTTTATTGACGTGCTGTCCCCCAGCGCCTGATGCACGATACGTATCTACTCGAATCTGTTCTGGGCGAATATCAATGTCGATATCGTCATCGATCTCAGGGCTTACATCAACAGAACAAAAACTTGTATGACGCCGAGCATTAGAATCGAATGGAGAAATCCGAACAAGACGGTGGACTCCCCGTTCTGCCTTGCAATAGCCATAAGCAAAAGGTCCCTTGATGTACAAAGTTGCACTCTTGATCCCTGCCACCTCTCCTTCAACGGAATCGATCATTTCGACTGACCACCCCCGTCTTGCGGCAAACCGTTGATACATCCTCAAAAGCATTAATGCCCAATCACAAGATTCTGTTCCTCCTGCTCCAGAATTGATACTCAAATAACAATGCTTGCCATCGAGTTCTCCCGAGAGCATTTTTCTAATTTCAAGTTGGCCAACTTGTTTATCGATACTATCCAATTCTGTGAAAAGCTCTTGCAGAAACGATGTATCCCCGGAAGCATCTGCTTCGGGAAGTAGTGATTTAACGTCTTGAAACCGCCGCTGCAGCTCAAAGTAAGGAATTGTCCACTCTCTCAGTGCATTGGCCTCATCGATCACCCGATGCGCAGCTTCATGGTTATCCCAAAAAGAAGCCTCTTCCATTGCTGTTTCAAGTTCTTTCACTCGCTGCTCTTTAGCAGCTAAGTCAAAGATACCTCCACATATGGAGAAGACGAGATTCGATGCTTTTAAGACGTTCAGCTTGTTGTTCGTTCATTGAGAAATCCCCTTAATAAGGCTCATATGTTACCCTGTAAAAGGTAAAAAGTCAAAAACGAGCTTCCTATAAGCCCATCGGACAAACTCGAGAAATTTAAAAAATTAAGCCTGAGAAAGAGAGCTACCCCTCCTGATTCCCTCAAAGAACCTAGAATATCTTGCAGTTTTTTATACCCAAACACACGTACGAGATAAATCTCCTGAGAGACAATCTCTGAAAAACACCTCCGCTGAGGGGCATCCTAAACTTACGATTTAAATCCCATTCTTAACTGCCCCTTTACATATAACTCTTGGGATCGTTAATGTAGATTTTATCAATCCTGAAAATTACATCACGGTAAGGGGGATCTCATGACACAGGCACTATTGGCTCAAGGAGCTAATGCTATCTATCAAGCAGGGGCAGTTGTTGTTGACGCAACGATTACAGTAGCTAACTGGCTCGGACGCTCTGTTTGCTATCTTAAAGATGTTGTAGCCGGATATGCCGCTAAGGCAATAGAAGTTGCTTGCTGCTGTTTTTGTGCTATGAAACATCTAGTGATTCAAAATCCTCAGGTGCTTACCGTCTTCGGAATTTCTTTAGGGATCGGTATTGCAGGTCTACTATTTGCTAAATTTCTTAGTAATCCTACACCGGCATCGGCAACGGTCTAGACTTAAGAAGCTGTACTAAAACCTGGTTCAGTCGATTTTGCGGTTCTTTTGAGTCGATTTTCGATCCAAAGGATTGGGGGGCAATATCGACAAAGGTATATAGCCCCCCAATTTTGGAGTCGAAAAGCGGCCAAAATAATCCACAAAAGCGACGAACCCAGGTTTTAGTACAGCTTCCAAGTAAATCATTGCGCTTTCAATCCTTTGAGAGCGCAATTTTCAGACCATTCTCTATAGAATACTTCCATTGCCATGAGGGCTTGTCAATTTTTTCTTTCAAGAACTCTACTTCTTTTTCTCCTTGAAACGCAGTGACTCGATACCCATCTTCGACTTCTATGCATACATCACCACTCAATGTAATACTTCGAGCACAAAATTCTGCCATACCGTGCAAGACAATTTTACAACATTCCTTACGTACAATCTCATTACGCCAAAATGTCTGATGTGCCTGCCGATCTATACCACGGTTCCGTATGGTAATATCGTACAGCTGACAGCGCCCGCCAGGCTTGTCAAAACGCAGAATTCCCTGGGCATCTCGCCTTCCGACTGGATCTGTAGCCTCGATGATTAAACTTCCCTTAAGATCTAAATTTTCCATATCCAATTCTGCAAGATCCAGTTGCAATTCGGCCGACCGGTTCATTTTGCCTTTTCGGATTTTTTGCCCTATAATTCTATACAATGGACCGAGAGCTGGATGATAGAAAAAAAGAAAAGGGGGCCCTTTAACAAAAAACTCCACAGTCTCCGTTATATCTGGCAGTTTAAACCGACAATGATCGTGTAAAAGTTCATGTGCATTTCTAAGACAGTCGAGAAAGCACCCTTCTGGAGTTTCTAAAAGAGAAGAGCCTAAGGAAAACTCTCTTTTCGTCGTTGAAATCGTCTTACGTCTTTCATTAAAAGTAAGATATGCAGGAAGTTTTCCATGCACTTGATTGCCAATGACTTGTTCTTCAACAAGAGCAAAATGATCGGCAATGTTTTGCATCGTCGATTCTAAGCGGGCGATTTCCTCTTCCTTCCAACGTCCATTTTCTTGTAAAAACGAGGTTTTTTTCAGATTAATAAGAAGTCCGGGCATGGGTGCTTTAAGAGAAGCCTTTTCCACAGCGTTTAAATCTGCAAAAAGAATATTTGTATTCGAAGGAAACTTTGAATATGTACCATCTTCATCTTTTGGCTCATCTTTAATGCCATATCGACTGAAATCACAATATTCAATATTTGTGAGCACATATTCAATGCCCTGATCTGTTTTACGTTCGACTAGAACGTTAACACCCTCGCTCGCCTTGACCTGCCTTTCGCAAGAGGCAAAACCAAATGCTTTGTCCTGTTTGCACCCTATCCCAAAAAAAGCAAGAAGCCCATAATCAGTCCCCGCGATGGGATTGTTGATTTGTCTAATAAGTGCTTTCTTCTTACCAAGACCACCCAGCCACGAAAAAATTCCCGCATCGCGCGCTAACTTCCAAATGACGCCATGCCCACCTGGTTTCATCAATAATTTCATAGGTCCAGTGGTACACCAGTTCCCATGATTATTGATGGTGGGCACCAAAGGTTGAGAAAACAGGCAAAACGACTCTTTCGGTCTTCCAAACCATTCTTTTTCTTCACAAATAGCCTGAATATGTGCCTGATTCTCCTTCTCAGGAGACATCATCATAGCAATGGGTACGACACATTGCGTCCCATATAATTTGTAATAGAGATACTCTCTTGCTTCTAGGTCTAAAACAAGGTGCTCTAATAGTGTCTTCCCAGCAAAACGTAATCGTGCAGCTGGAAGTGGTATTCCTGTAGCCTCATCATAAAGGCGTAGGCGATCTGCTGCCCCACCGAGAGGATAAATCTCTGCCATCACGGGAATATGTTCAATACCCCACAATATTGCCTTCAACACCTCTTCACTCTCCTCGCTAATATCAGTTCCCCGAGGAGGATGGAAATTGACCTCTGCTTGAGACAAAGAAGGTGATCTCTGACAATCTAAAAATTGCAAAACCATCCAGTGATATCCAACAACTCCACCAATCTCATGGTAAAATTTCTCGATAGCAAGAAGTTGCTCTATGAGTGCTTGTAGCCGAGACTTGCCATCTGAAGGCCATTTACCTGAAGATAAAATGTGTGGTGCCTGGCCAATTGCTATAACGGCTTTCAGCACGACCTCGCATTCTGGAGCAAGCCCTTCCATCCATTCCAACACCGGCGAAGATGATTGAAAAAAAGATTTTACATTCTCTTGGCGATTCAGGATAGCCAACTTATTTTGCCATCCTTCTGCTTCACGTAACTCCTCTACTAGAGGAATAAGTCTCTTAAACTGTCCTGAAATCGATTGTTGCACGTTGAAACCAGTGGTTAAGCAATTTAGAAGCTTAATCGGCAATTTCCATAAAGATCAAGAGAGAGCCTTCTCTCTCGATTTTTTTTGACTATAATACCAGTGGCAAGCTAAAAGATGTCCTACGAGGATGTATTATTTGGTGTCTTTTAGAGACATGCAAAGCCTTTATTAAACCCGCTTGATCCATTAAAGGAGTTATGGTCATGGCAAAAGAAAAAAAAGAATCAAAATTCATGCAGCCGATGAAAGTTAGCGAAGAGCTCACTGCAATCGTAGGCCGTGGGCCGATGCCTCGCACCGAAGTGACAAAAAAGCTATGGGCGTATATCAAAAAGAACAATCGCCAAGACCCAAAAAACAAACGCAATATCATTCCTGATGACAAGTTGGCTCAAGTACTCGGCAAAAAAACGATCAATATGTTTGAAATGACCAAGCTCGTCAGCAAACATCTTTCTTAAGCATTTATTTTTAGGGGTGCGAAGGATCGCGCCCCTTTTTTATGATGATATCGCCCAGTAAATCACGCTCTATCTCTGTTGTTCTTCTTGCTGGAGGAATAGGTACTCGCACGGGTGCTGATATCCCCAAGCAGTTCTTGCCTCTAGGCGGAATTCCTATTGTCTTACACAGTTTTCATCTCTTCACTTCTATCCCCGATATTTTAGAGATTGTCGTTGTTTGCGACGTCCCTTTCCGCATTCATTTTCCAGATTTACTGAATCCTCGTATTTCTTTTGCCATGCCTGGTGAACGAAGACAAGATTCTGTATGGAATGGTTTTTGCGCTTGCGATCCCCAAGCAGACTTAATCTGTATCCACGATGGCGCTAGACCCCTGCTTGTTAAAGAGGATCTTCTCTCTCTCCTTGCTGCAGCAAGAGAACATCGAGCAGCAGCCCTGGCAGTACCTGTAAAGCAAACAATTAAGCAAGCTAATGAACTAGGGTTTGTTGAAAACACTCTAGATCACTCCAATCTATGGGAAATGCATACTCCTCAAGTCATAGCCTCTGATCTTTTACGTAAAGGCTTTGAAATCGCAGCCAAAAATCATATTACTGTCACAGATGATGTGGCTCTTATCGAACTTCTACATCACCCTGTTAAATTAGTTCGAGGAGAAGAGCGCAATCTCAAAGTAACAACACCTATCGATCTTACCATTGCAGAAACGCTATTAACTGCCGAAAAATCATGAGACACCAACTAATCATAGCTTATGATGGGACCTCTTTTGGAGGATGGCAAACACAAAAAAATAGCGTCGCCATCCAGGCTCTTATTGAAAAAGCACTAGCAACAGTACTTCGAGAACCCGTTTCTTTGTTTGGATCAGGACGTACCGATGCGGGGGTACATGCCCTTGGACAGAGTGCTCATTTTGATACAACGGCATCCTTTGAGCTAAAACGCCTTCTGCTCTCTCTCAATGCCTTGCTTCCTCCAGAAATTCGCCTATTAGACGTCCAAGTCGTACCAGAGCATTTTCATGCTCGGTACGATGCAATAGGAAAAATCTATCACTACCGCATCCATCTTCATGACACTCCGGATCCTTTTAAAAGGCTCTATAGTTATAAGCTTCCTTACCCCATCGACCTTAACCTACTACACCAAGGCACGGCTTTTTTTCTTGGCACACGCGATTTTACCAGTTTTGCCAATGAAGCCCACGAAGGGAGCGCCTCCAAAAATGCTGTACGCACCCTAAAACGTCTCGATCTTATCGAAGAACAAGGCGGCATCCGTTTAGAATTTGAGGGAGATGGATTTCTTTATAAGATGGTACGCAATATCACAGGAACACTCCTCGATATAGCTCGTGGTAAATACTCCATAGATAGCATTCCAGCCATGTTTGCTGCCAAAGATCGAAAACAAGCTGGCTCTACGGCTCCAGCCCTCGGTCTCTGTTTAATGCAGGTGCTCTATCCTTGATGAAATCTTTGATTAAGCTCTCTTCTCTAGTTATCCTAGGATTCTTCCTCTTAGTTACAGCACATCTTACGTTTCTCTATCTGCACCGAGAAAGCAAAATGACCGTTCAAGACTTTTACCACCCTTTTATTTCTACATTGGATGGACTCACCGACGAAAATGCCAGAAATCAGGCCATACACATTGTACAACAACCTTTTAGCTACTTAGGGGCAGGTCAACAAATGATCGCCTTTGAAAGCCACGACCAGCGTTACGTCATCAAATTTTTTCGACCGATACGACGTATTAGAGAAGAACGTTTTCACCAATTCAAAACTCTACGCGAATTTTTTACTTCAAGATGGATTTTTCCTATCTATTTTCAAAAAAAAAGGCAGTTATTAAAACTTTTTCAGTGTTACCAAGTAGCCTTTGACGTATTGCGTGAAGAATCTGGATTGCTCTATGTTCATCTCCACAGAACTTCAGCACTACCCCATTCTTTATGTCTGACCGATAAAGATGGGATAGCTCATACCATCGACCTCACTTTGGCACCTTTTGTCCTACAAGAAAAAGCAGAGCTAGCATCAGCTTCCTTACACTCGGCTATCCAAGCCGGAGAACAAAAAAAAGCACAAGAAATGGTCAAAAAACTACAACAACTCTTTATTTCTCGAACCACTAAGGGTTTTACGGACAATGCGCAAACCCTCCATAACAACTATGGATTCCTAAGAGATAAGGCAATTCAAATCGATCTAGGTAAACTGTATTTCGACAAGCATCTTTTATGTGACCCTCATGCAGAAATTCAAAAACTCCTACTTAATCTTGAGAACTCCTTACAACACATCTCTCCTTCTCTATGTGAGCATCTTCTAAAAAAGACTGATCCTTAATCTCAAATACAGGTTATATTCCACGAACCTTTCCAAGAAATCTAACGCCTTGGAGTATACAATATGATGAACACAACTACATCAAAGGTGAACTCATGTCGCTCTTATTGAAAAAAGCAACTTCTTCGACGACTCAGCCTTTATCAGGAGAACCTTCCCAAGCTCATCCCTCGCCAGAACTTTCCAAAATCGATCAGAAAATCCAAACTCTCCGCGAGAAAATTCATCTACGCGTACTTCCCAAAGAGATTAGAACACAATTCACCGAGTTTCTGCAGCAATTGCAAAAACCTATCAATCCTGAATCAGAAGCGTGCCAAAAACCCATTGCACCTGCTATACAGCTATTGCATGGTACCGAAAGCAACGAAGTTTTTCGAGAAAACCTCTTGGACAGATTAACAGACGTGTTGAGTGGAGACCAAGGTCGTTTTGACTTATTTTGGAATCAAATCGATCTATATTGTCAATTGCACGGCCGTACAGCTACGCTGTCTCTAGATGCTCTAGCAGAATTGTTAATCAGCGACAAACGACTCCAGCTATTAGACGAATGTGCTATAGCTCACACTACAAAAAAGAATCTTGGCAATGCAACTTCAGTAAAGCTTTTTTTCCGCGAAAAATTAAAAGGCGAATTAGGAATTCCTGTTTCTAAGACACCTCCTCAATACAAAAAAATGGCAGCAGTTTCTAGAAGTGATTTGGACACAGTCCGCGATGTTATTCTTTCTCAAACCACGTCCACTGAAAATATCATTACCATTCTTGTATCTTCAAAACCATGGCAAGAAAGAATCAAAGCAGATCCTGAAAAGGGATTCGCCACTATGAATGCACGCTTTGAGCAAGAGTTCCAAGAGATTGTTGGGCTATCACTGTCTGAAGCAGAGGAATTTATGCGGCTCTCTACTTTAGTTGAAAGGCAGCAAGAAGAGGAAGACGCTTTTATTCGACAAAAAACAGAAGAGTGGGTGCGCATCCATAAACTTCAATAGAATCCTAAAATCGACTGAAGCTTAGTTTCGAAAGAGTTCTAATAGCTAACACGAAATCTGGACGTCTTAAGACCTCACCTTACGCACATAGAGGGGCTTATGGACTGTTTGAAAGCTATCAATAAATCAAACCGTAGAAAGTGGGTAGTATTGAATGAAATACAACCCACTTTCTGCGATTTAATTTTCGATGCTTTGAAACAGTCCATAAGCCCCTCTATGTGCGTAAGGTGAGTTAAGACTCCAAAAATTTATGGATGCCTTGAGAAACGCCTTTAGCTATTTTATCGAGATATTTACGATCTTTGAGTAAGAACCTTTCCTCAAAATTGGTCATAAATCCTCCTTCAACAAGAATAGCCGGCATCGTTGTCTCACGAAGAACATAGAGGCTGCTACGTTTAACCCCACGAGAGGCGGCTTCCGTTTGATCTATCATTTGTTGTAAGACATGATTACCCAATATTTTGGATGCACGCAATCGTTGCTGATCTTTCGAATCAGAGTAAAAGATTTCAATTCCCTTAGCAGACCGGTTAGGGGCAGAATTAAAGTGGACGCTGACAAAGAGCGCTGCTTTAGATTTATTAGCAATAGCCACTCGCTTTTGTAACGACACAAAGATGTCACGACTACGAGTAAGTATGACACGACAACCCAGTGACTCAAGATGTTTTTTAATGAGCAGCACCGTGGTAAGAGTGATCCTTTTTTCCATAACTGTTTGTACCTTGGCCCCCTCATCAGAACCACCGTGACCTGCGTCAATCACGACCAAAGGAAGAGGTGCATAAGGATCTGAGGCTCCTGTAGACAACGCATGAAGCTGCAATAGCGGCACAAAAAACAAAATGAATAAAAGGCGAATTCTATACCGTAATAAATACATCATGATCTACTCAGCTGTGCAAAAGTTTTTAGCAGAAAAAGTGATTATTTGGCACTCGTCTACTACTCTTTTCCTCAAATCAAGGAACAAGCTGCTTGATAGGCCACTTCCCTATCATCAAAAAGCACCTGCCTTGATCCAAGGATCTGATATCTTTCGTGTCCCTTGCCTGCTATCAGTAAAATATCTTCAGGTTGCGCTAATAAAATCGCCCGTTCAATCGCTAGTTTACGATCTACTTCTACGATATAGCGTGAGGAATCGTTACAACCACTCTTAATTTCTTCTATGATTGCACTAGGATCCTCATTGCGAGGATTATCACTAGTAATCATCGTTAAATCCGCTAATGCAGTTGCTACTTTTCCCATCTTAGGACGTTTTCCTCGATCTCTATCACCACCACACCCAAATACAAGGATTAAACGTCCCTTTTTTAGTTCATTTAAGGTTTTCAGCACATTTTCTAATGCATCATCTGTATGAGCATAATCGACAAAAATCGAAAATCCTTTTGAATTATAGATCTTTTCAAGTCGCCCAGGCACTTTAGTAAAAGTCGATAATGTGCTCTGAACATCTTCTATAGACAGACCATAAGAAAGCGCTGCTGCCACTGCGGCCAAAATATTATAGATATTGTATGTACCGATAAGAGGGCTAAAAAAGGGGTGTTTCTCTCCCTGATAACAAAGAGTAAACCGCGTTCCAGAAACACTTAAAACAATGTCTTCAGCTCGAAGTTGAGCTTTCGATGTAATCCCATACGTAATGATCCTTGCACAACTATGTTCTTTCATGATTTCCCAAGCAGGGTCATCCATATTAAGGATCGCTAAGGAAGACGCTGAAAGCGATGTGAATAGCCTAGCCTTAGATGCAGCATAATGTTCCATTGTTCCATGATAATCCAAATGGTCTTGGGTCAAATTGGTAAAAATTGCGGTATTAAAATCTAATCCCTTCACACGCCCCTGATCTAGCGCATGAGAAGATACTTCCATAACCGCTGTTTTACATCCTCCATGAAGCATTTCTTTTAATAATCTATGGTTCGTGATCACATCGGGCGTTGTTTGCGTAGCTGGTTGAATTTTATGACCAAGAGCCCATTCCACAGTTCCAATCAATCCACAAGGGTGCATAGAGGAACCCAATAAATGTCGGATTAAAAAAGTTGTCGTAGTTTTTCCATTAGTTCCTGTTACACCTATAAGAAATAATTCCTTTGAGGGACACTCGAAATATTGAGCTGCTATTTCTGATTCAATATCTAAAATATTAGGGTGGATGAGTTGCGTGACACTAGAAGGTAAAAAAGGATTGTAGAGATCGGTAAGAACAGCTGTAGCACCTGCATTCACTGCTTCACTGATATACAGCGCTCCATCAACAGTCATTCCTTTCTTTGCAATAAACAGATTTCCAGGAGCAATCGTCTTAGAATTTGCAGAAATTCCAGTGATTTCAATCTCTTTAGATCCACGGATGATCACATCAGGCAACCTGCTCAGAAGCTTTCTAAGCTTTAACATAGATCACCCATTCCATTGTTTATATAGATCGGAAAGTTGCTTAATCTCCTGTTGCCAATCTCCTTTTTCAGGCTGGTAACGAGGATCTCCTGCAGGATATCCACAAGGGTCATCTGGCTCAATACCTAAATACTGTAAAGTTCTCGATCCTATTTCACGAAACACTGGAGCTGCACACGTTCCTCCCAACTGATTTTTACCTACACCAGGAATGTATCTATACTCCGGTTCATCAATAGCGATCAATAAAACAAACCGAGGGTGCGATGTTGGAGCAAAACCTATAAAAGTAGAAATATGATTTTTCTTAGAATACTGACCGGCAATTACCTTCTCTGAAGTTCCACTTTTCCCAGCTTCGCTATAACCATAAATATCAGCTCTGGCTGCACAACCACCTGGTTTAGTGGCGAATTTCATCGCTTTTGTTACTTCTTCCACCACCTCTGTAGGAAGCAATCGTTTTCTATTAACAAAAGTCTCCTTTAACGTATTATCACGCAAAACAATTTGCTCTCCATCAAGGGTCGTTTTCACTATTTTACGCACTAGTGTGGGAAATACTTCATAGCCCCCATTGGCAATAATGCCGTAAGCTCTAAGCATCTGAAAGCTATTGGTCAATACATTATGACCCATTGCCAGTGAATAAGGCGTGGGTGCTGACCACTCTAAAGCTCCATTTGGATGAGTTTTCCCAGGTTTTGGAAGCAATCCCACACTTTCCCCAGGTAACTCAATGCCGGTCTTAACCCCAAAACCAAAAATATCCTGTAGACAACTACGATACCAATCAGCTCCTAATTGCTCTATAATGCGATGGACTATTGTCGCCATGTAGACGTTCGAAGATTTTTGCAAGCCCATGTACATATTGAGAAATCGATGCGTCCGAACATCTTTAAGAACCTTGTTACGTCCTGGAAACACTCTTGGTACCGTCGCCATTTTTTCTTGCGGTGAAAACAACGGGGCGCGCCCTCTTTTCACTAATTCGGCATTAGCTAAAAGACCACAACTTAATGTAATGGGTTTGAATGTAGAACCTGGTTCATAGGGATCAGTCAATCCCTTCACTTTTGTGTCATCTAGACATTTAGGATTATTAAAAAACTGTCGATAAGAAGCCGGTTTGAAAAAAGGATACTGCGCAAGAACAAGGATCTCCCCTGTATAAGGATCCATCATGATTGCCCAACCACCTTTTGCACCGGCTTTTTCAACAGCCTTACAGATTTCCTCTTCTGCAATCGCCTGAAGAGTATGATCAATCGTTAAATAGATATCTGCACCATGCTCAGGAGGCGTGATCAATTGTCCTGTATCAAGAGGATGACGCGGCGAACGCATGATTTGACGTTTACCATCCTTTCCAGAAAGCACCTGATCAAATGTTGTTTCAAGACCTCCTGTAGGAATAAAACGATTTGTTTTAGGATTACGATCGTCCCTTACAGTATGCAAGACCTGACCTAATAACTTGCCATAGGGATAAGAACGCTGCCAATCCTGAATAAAAAATAATGCATTCTGGGCTATCTTTTTTTTCCTAGCAAAACCACCCCACCACTGCAAAATCTCTTCATATGTAGAACGATCGATCCACATCACTAGTTTACGACTACGACTTTTCTTATCTAGCTGCTTTCTTAACTTGATCGCATCATTCTCACTAAGATGAAGAAGATTCTTTAATTGATCCGCAATATTCTGACGATATACTTCAGGGATTACTTGAGGATCGACAAAAAGATGAAATTTTGGCACGTCAATCACAAGTGGAGATGCTGTGGAAATTTGAGCTACTTTAAGGGAGGTATTAGAATAGAATAACCCACGCCTTGCTGGCTCTTCGACAACTGTGTAATGTTGTGAAGCGGCAATTTTACGCCACTTGTCTCCCTCTAAGATTTGGATGCGATAAAATTGGATAGTCAATAGAGCAAAAAAGCTAAAAAGCACGATAAAGACAAAAACCAGCCGTTTACGCTCGCTAGGAGCTATAGGAGAGCCCTCATGCGTTCGCTTAGGATCTTTTTTCATTAGAGCTCTTTCAAAACTAAGCTTCAGTCGATTTTAGGGTTCTTTTGAGTCTCTTTTCGACTCTTTTCTTTGGGGTAATATCAACATTTGTATATTGCCCCAAAGAAAAGAGTCGAAAAGCGGCCAAAATAATCCCCAAAATCGACAAAGCCTTGGTTTCGAAAGAGTTCTATGGTTGCAAGGGTGCGTGCGAAGCTACGGTAATTGAACGTGTTGTCTTGCGTTGATCGGAAGGAATGAATTCATCCTGTAAAAGAGGAACCCCTCCATGCATTGTAAGGATCTCTTTAGTCAAGGGATGCTTGAGATGACTGTACTCACTCATCCTGGCTAATTCAAGAAGATGCTCTGGACTCTCAAATTGTTCGATCTCATAGCGAAGACGCATAGACTCTTCTCTGAGAACTTTTAGCTTCTTCGTCGCTTTTGGAAGAGCGATTTTAAAGGCCGTAATCTGATTTTGTTCTTCAATATTTTGATAAAGCACAGCACTAAGAGCCAGCAGGCAAATCCCAAATTTAACTAAAAAACTATGCTGCATGACCATTCACCCTACATCACTTCCTAATGAAATTTTTTCGATAAAACGCATCTTAGCACTACGAGATCTTGGATTGCTTCGACACTCCTCTCGACTAGGGACAAGCGGTTTTTTTGTTAACAATCTAAACAGAGGGGATCGCAGAGTCCCTTTTTGTTCCCTTTTTTTAAGAGGTGCTGCCGCCGCACGAAATACTTCTTTAACGATTCGATCCTCAAGACTATGAAAACTAATCACTCCTATTCTACCTCCAGGAGCCACTGCTTGAAGGGCTTTAGCCAGCCCCGCCTTAAGCACTTCCAACTCTTGATTTACGTAAATACGCAACCCTTGGAACACAAGAGTTGCTGGGTGAAGCGTGCCGCGTGTTTTACTGCCTAAAGAAGAGAGCATTAAATCGGCTAACTGCTTTGTTGTCGTAATTCTTTTTTTTCTTCTTGCCTCAACAATAGCACTAGCTGCTCTACGCCATCTGGGCTCGCCACCAAACTCTCGGATGATTTCCTGAAGTTCTTTCTCGCTATAGCGATTGATAATCTCTTCGGCAGTAAGCTTAGCCCTTGGATCCATGCGCATGTCTAAAGGGCCTTCTTTTTGAAAACTAAAACCCTTTTCCCCTTGATCTAACTGCATAGATGACACCCCCAAATCAAAAAAAAACCGTCGACCTCTTTGACCTTATGCTTTTTCAACATACGATCAAGATCTGCAAAATTACCCTGTTCAAGATACACTTTTTTAGCCCAAGGCTTAAGGACCTCTTTTGCAATAGACAATGCTCCAGGATCCTGGTCACACCCAATATAACGTTCCATCTCAGGATGCTCTTCGAGAAGCATTTTAGCATGCCCTCCAGCTCCTACAGTCCCTTCAAAAAACACTGTCAGATGGCACTCGGAGAAAAATTGAAGACACTCCTGCTTCATCACTGAAATATGAGGAGAAGCTACCTTAGAACACATGACACTCTTCCTTACCGCTAGATTCTTCGAGCAATCCAAAGGCTTCTTCAGCCATATGCGCCATATCAAATTCTTGATTATCACCATCAAGTAATGCCTTAAGATTCATTTCATAATGATCTCTTGGCCAAATCTCGATCTTGTTTAATACCCCGGCAATAACGATTTCGTTCTTGATTTTAACAGAATTCTTCAACATCGAGGGAATCGTTACCCGACCAATCTTATCGCATGAAGTCTGATGCAAGGTGGAAAAGAACAACGTAAAGAACTTCTGAAACTTAGCTACGTGCTGTTTAGCCTGAAATCTTTCCACAATTTTATCGATGTCGCTCTTTCGATAGATGGCAAGACACCCCCCTAAACCTAAGGCTAAAGTAAACTCAAGCTGCCCATTTTCAATAAGCCCATATCTCATCTCCTGCGGAAGGACAAAGCGATTCTTCTCATCAAGCTTTGCCGCAACAGATCCACTAAAGAAAAATTTGGACATACTTAACCAGGGCTATTCCCACGTTTTTCCACAGATTAACACTGCAATCCTAAGTCAGCAAATAATTTTTTAAAAAATTAACGTAAACTAATGAAGATAAAAGGATAACGGAAGTGGGAATTTGTGGGAATATGTAGTTATAGAATGATGAATGATTGCCAAAATACTATTTTTTTGGCACATGCAGTCTTAAAACAACCCCCAATTTTTATGCCTACAATTGATGATATCCCAATGGACAGCCATAATGAGTACGCTAAACACGTACAGCAACAGACTACTGGCCCTATCCAATATAAAGAGGACCGTTGGGTTGCAGGACCCGCACAAGCAGATGTAACAGCCCCTTCTTATCCTTCCCAAATCAATGCTTTTACTGGAGAAGATCTCTGCAATCTCCCCTATTCAGCTTTTTCTCCTCCTCCTGAAAGCACTCAAAAGCGTACATCTTGTTTTTCTCCTAATGGCCTGATCCCCAGTTTGGGTTCACAAGAATCGCTAATGGCCTTACAAGAAAAATTAAATACGCTAGGAAATCAAAAAGGATAACTATGGCTAGACAACAAAATCCAAGGCCTGAGCAAAACAGCCTTTCGCGCTCAATGAAATGGGAAGAGGAAAAAGCCCAGTTGCAGTATGATGTCGAGTTGAAGACTCTAAAATCCCTTGTTGGAAAAATCTTGGAATTGAACAAGATTCTAGGACTAGTCAATGCGAGTAGAAATCAATACCATAAAGGATAATACACCGTGACAAATCAAGAATGGCTCGAAATACTCGGCTGGGGAAAGGAAGAACTCGATGATTTACGCTTTGTAGGCTATTCCTACTTAAAGCAAGGTCACTACGATACAGCCATTACGTTCTTTGAAACACTAATCATTCTTGCGCCCGAAAGCGCCTATGATTTGCAAACACTCGGAGCTCTTTATCTCCAAAAGGGAAACAATATTGCCGCTTTAAACTTTATCGAAAAATCGCTCCGTATTGATCCCAATCACATTCTAACATTGCTTAACCGCACAAAAGCCCTCTTTAGTTTAGGGTATAAAAGGCAAGCTTTCTTGCAAGCTCAGGAACTAGTAAAACACGCAGACCCCAGAATTGCTGGCCAGGCTGCCGCCCTGATGTTAGCCTATGGAGGTAAGGCCGCTTAAATCTCGTGTCTGTAGACAGTCAATTTCGATACCAAAATTGATCCCATACTTGCCAAAAGTTTTCTCCTAACGCATTGGAGCCAGTCTCCCTTTCACAAATAGGCACGACCTTCTTATCCTCCCTAGGCTACTTGTTACGCCCATCTGTAGGTGTGGCAAAGTGAAAGGTGGGATTGTAAGGGTCATATCGCTTTGCCTGATAGTATGCCTCACGATGCTCTCCTTCTTGCAGTCTATTATGTGTGAAAAACATCGCTCTTCGAGAGTTGCTGCTCCTATTAGGTTCTGAATAGTGAGGCACAAAAGAGTTGATCAGGACAAGGTCATAAGGCGATGTCTCAAGGGCGAGCCAAGACATTTTTTCGCTATATTGTGGTTGTATTGATCCATGAGAGCTTCCGCCAACTATGTAAGGGAGAATAGCACGACCAACTTCTAAATCTAAGGCATTAATGGCCGGGTCTCCTGCGACAGTCTCCTGCCACTCTTCAGCCACATA
>JAGXTH010000064.1 GCA_018333475.1 Simkania sp.
ATGTTTTACAAAAATTTTGAATACAACGACAAACATCTGTAAATGCTTTTGTTGCTGATATTCAATGGATTATAAAATAAAAAACAGAGACTTGTAACACAAAATAAACAACGTGTTTATGCTCAAAACTTTATATTAAAAAGTTTTTAAAACGTCTGTGTTATAAAGATTTAAGAAATGGGAATACTTTTAAGTCTTCCGCGATCAATACATTGGGAAATACAGCAGAAGCTTCAGTCAAAAAATCTGTAAGATCTTGATACCGAGCAGAAAAGTGCGTGAGAACTAACTGATGGACACCTGCCTCCTTGGCAATTTCGGCAGCTTGCATAGCAGTTAGGTGGTGGTGTTTTAAAGCGAGATCTTGATGTTTACTAAGATAGGTACTCTCGCAGAGAAGGAGGGATGCCTTAGCCGCTGTATGAAGAGCGCCCTTGCATGGCATTGTGTCCGCAACATAAGCGAAGATATCTCCACGACGTAAATAGCTAACGTCATCTAACCGTACTCTTTTGCCATGAACTTCGATATCTCCGTGAGCCTCAAGAGATTTGACAAGAGGCCCATCGACACCGAAAGAACGTAGCTTTTCTCGATCGAATTTTCTCTTGTCCCTTTCCTGGATCCTCCAACCGAGGGTATCAATCCCATGATCAAGGTAGTATGCCTCTATTCTAAATCCATCATCCTCGATGACAAGCCCTTCTTTATCCACGGGATGTTCTATCACCTCAATCACTTCATGATACATGCTACCCTTGCGAAGGCGATCAAAATACACCTGTCCACTTGCGGGATAATAACAATGGATCGGGTGAGTCACTTTGTCGAGATTCAATCGCATCAGCATAGAACCTAAGCCTAGGCAATGATCTCCATGGAAATGGCTGACAAAAATACGAGTCACACAAGTAGGAGCCACATTAGCAAAGATAAACTGTCTTTGCGTGCCCTCGCCCGGATCGAAAAGCAACCCCTCATCATTCCAACGCAGTAAGTATGCGCCATGATTACGCTGGCGAGTAGGCTGCTGGCTAGAACAACCGAGGATAACAAGATCTCGTACAGTCATGTGGGACTTCTGGAAAAAAGTGGAATACGCGCAAGAAAAACACCTGTTAAACCACCGATGATGTGGGCTGTATTGGCTATATTACTCACGATTCCCTCGATGCCAAACAATTGCAATCCTAAAGAAACCATCTGTAATAGCCCCATAGCAAGAACAAACAGCACGAGAAAAAGAATGGTGCTATTGCTCAAAGGATACCCTTCCCAAGGACTGAGTCGCTGCCTCATCCAGATAAAGCCTACCATTCCGCACACGATGCCAGAAAACCCTAGAAAATAGGGTCCACTCATGAGGTATTGTGCGACATTAGACACGATTCCAATGATGACCATGAGTAGAGTCATCCGCCATTTGCCAGTCCTTTCTTCAATCATTCTCCCTAGAATGAGAACCCAACTCATATTGAAAAGAATATGTAAAAAATCACGATGCAGAAGGCATGGAGTAAATGCCCTCCATAGCTCTCCCTGTCGAATTTTTTCAAATAATGGAGCTGCCGTATAGGAAGCTTGTCTCGATTGTATTCTATCGAAAGAAATATCAAAAATTCCCTTCCAATAAGGACAATGCTCTATAGCGATGAATTGCGCTTGTACATCTGCGGGTAATGAAGGAACCTCTTTCAAAGATTTCAGAGGATACTCATGAAGTAAGTTCTGTATGGTAACAAAGCACTGAGGAAAATCAAATAAAAGATTCCTTTGCAGGGGAGTCAAACCCACTTGCAGAGCCACCATTCCTTCTTCCTTAACAAGACGCGTTTCTTCAACAGAACTCCAAAGAAAAAGTAAAACGCACAGGGCTATGACCATATGCGTCAATGCATGGCGCCCTTTTGTTGCTGGTAGAGAACGTTCAAATTGGAGTCGTATAGGTGGCTTACCTCGGGTAACAACTTTAGGAGGTGGGACAGGGTTTTTTGGCTTTTCAAATTGTTGTAGAGCTTCTAGAGGAAGAGCCTCAAATGCAGCAAAGGCTTCCTTAGATTTTTCAAAATCCTCTTCATTGATGACCCATACAGAATAGCTATGTTGCGTCCCTTGGAAAGACTCTTCATAGATCGCCTCGATACCCTGGTCTTGCAAAAAGTTGGTGCAAGCATAGGCTTTACGTTCATCCTCAAAACGATTTAAGAAGCGCATAGTGCCTGTATTTTTTCTAGGATCTTCGATGTAGAGAGACCTGGAACTAGTTCAACGATGTGCACTCTTCCTTGATGTTTCTTGACGATTTCTGCTTCGATGCAATTGCTACCATATTCGGCACCATTCACATGCACGTCAGGTCGTACACATTCCAACAGAGCCCTAGGATCAGTTTCTTCAAACCACGTCACTGCATCGACAAATGCTAGAGCTGCCATCATCTGCAGACGATATTCCAAAGAAATAATGGGCCTTTTTGGGCTCTTGTACGCTTTGATGGAACTATCTGAATTAAGAGCCACAAGTAACCGATCCGCTTGGAGCGATGCTTCATAAATAATTTGTAGATGACCGGCATGTAGAAGGTCAAAAGATCCATTAAGCGTCGCTATTGTTTTACCCTCAGCACGCCACAATGCAACTCTCTCTTGCAACCGATGGGGATCTACAATCTTAGTACTTAAGAAAGTGCCTAAGTTACTTGGCATTTGGGAAAGCAACACGAAACACCTCTTCGTAGTATTCTATAAAATGCACTTCGAGCCCCTTCTTTAAATAGGCTGGTAGCTCCGCAAAATCACGTTGATTGTCCTTGGGGAAAATCAAAGTTTTAACGCCGCTTCTGCGTGCTGCAATCAATTTCTCTTTAAGCCCCCCGATGGCAAGAACCTTACCGCTTAAAGTAAGCTCTCCTGTCATGCCTAAATCTTGTTTGACGGGCTCACTACGCAATAACGATAACATCGCAGTTGCCATCGTAATCCCTGCAGACGGTCCATCTTTGGGAGTTGCCCCTTCTGGAATATGCACATGCACTTGCGACTTCTCAAAAAAAGAAGCTCCAGGCGCATATTTATGCATAGAGCTCTGCAAATAACTCCAGGCAATTTGAGAAGATTCCTTCATGACATCACCGGCTTGGCCAGTGAGTTTCATTTCCGTTTTCTCAGAAGGAACGCGTATCGCTTCTATGTAGAGAGTAGCTCCACCCATGGATGTCCAGGCCAGCCCCATACATACCCCTACAGGAGTCGTCTCAAAATAACGATCTGTGGTAAAAATAGGTTTACCTAGATATCCCGCGAGACTTTTCTCTGTAATCACCTGTTTTTTGAAAGGCTGTTTTTTCTTACCCCCCTCACCGTAACGCACTACCTTGACAGCCACTTTGCGAAGAATTTTTTTCAGTGTGTTTTCCAAGGTGCGCACTCCCGCTTCTCTTGCATACCCATTGATCACATTCGCAATAGCCCCTGGAGTAAACTCGATCTGCGATGCTTTTAGCCCCATACTCTTGCGATGCCGAGGAATAAGATACCGCTTAGCAATTTGCACTTTTTCTTCAAGAATATACCCAGATAACCGCAAGATATCCATACGATCTTTCAACGGTTCAGGAATAGTGTCGAGCACGTTAGCTGTTGTAATAAAAAGCACATGAGATAAATCGCACCGCACGTCGATATAGTGATCGAGAAAATCACGATTTTGTTCCGGATCTAATACTTCTAACAAAGCAGACGCTGGATCTCCGTGATAACTATTCCCTATCTTGTCAATTTCATCGAGCATGATCACCGGATTCATCACTTGCGTAGATTTCAAGGCTTGCACCATCTTGCCGGGCATGGCGCCAATATAGGTTCTTCGATGTCCTTTAATTTCTGCCTCATCACGCATACCACCAACGGAAAATCGATAAAATTGCCGGTTTAAAGCTCTTGCAATACTTTTTCCAATGCTAGTTTTACCTACTCCAGGAGGCCCTACCAAACAAATGATACTCCCTTTTACGCCGCCCGATAGTTTGCCGACGCTAATAAACTCCAAAATTCTCTCTTTGATATCTTCCAAGCCATAATGATCTTCCGTCAGCACTTTTTCTGCTTTTTTAAGATCAAGACTTTCTTGGCTGACGATACCCCAAGGGATCACCGTAAGCCAATCGAGATAATTACGACATACTGCATATTCCGACGACTGCACTTCTAGAACTTGAAGTTTTTCTAATTCTTCATCGATCACCTTCTTAACGTCATCCGGAACTTTTCTCTTAGCTAACCGCTCCTGAAATTTTTCGACATCGCAAGTCTTGTCATCCTTTTCAAGGCCAAGCTCTCTCTTAATTGTCTTGAGCTGCTCTCTGAGAAAAAATTCCCTCTGTGTTTTAGAAATCCCAGCTTCGATCTTTAGGTTGATACTGTTTTGCAATTTGCTCAAATCGAGCTCTTTTTTCAGCAAAACAAGCGCTTTATCAATTCTGCCTTGGAGATCGAACGTTTCTAACACTTCTTGCAACTCGTCACGTGAAGCTGTCGTAAGAGCTACAGCAAAATCTGCTAATTTTCCAGGCTCGGTGAAATCCGAATGCCCTAGAAAAATCTGTAGTTCTTCCTTGAAAAGCGGGTTGAGCTTCAAAAGTTCTTTAATCGTCGTGATAATACTGATTGAATACGCCTTGAGCTCTTTGGAAAGTCTCCCGGAAGGATCTTCATGAATTTTAATCGCAGACCGCAAATATTTTGATCTAAGCGGCTTGACAATAGAGATCCTCTTTTCCATGTTAAGGACTACCTGCGCCCCTCCCTGCTCCATGGGAATAATTCGCAAAATACGTGCCATAACGCCCACATGATGCAAATCGCTAAAGCCTATATTATAGACGTTAGCTTCTTCCTGCTTAGTCAAGAAAAGCCCCATACACTTGTGCTCAGACTTTGCTACCATCTTAAGCACTTCATAGAAAGGTCCAGGTTCAATCATGACAGGAGCTGCCATCCCTGGGAAAAAAGGTCTACGATTCAGGGGTATGACAAATACTTGCTCTGGAAAAACAGGATGCGCCTTGCTTTGTCCTTCCTCGCCTTGTATCGATTCGCGGACCGCTTCGATCAAGATGTCTTCACTATTGTCTTCAACTGGATCTGACGTTTCATCGTGATTCAATATTTGCCTCGGGGTTTCAGCGACAGATTAGCGGATAGTTTATGGAGGTAATTGCAAAACTCAGGGTTCAATCGATTTTCTGGGCCTCTTGAGCCAGTTTTCGATTCTTTTTTGCGGGGTAATATACGAATGTTGATATTATCCCGCAAAAAGGAATCGAAAAACGACGAATCCTGAGTTTTGTAACAACCTCTATGGGAATTTCTACTCAATCCTGGCCTACTATACGTAAATCTCGGATAAGCCGCCCTATGAAAAAACGTATTTTTCAAGCGCTACCTGTCCGAAATCCCAGGTATTATACACAAGGATCCTCGAATACCCGAGGAAGAACTTACCAAGATGTGAAAAAAGCCGCAACTTGGTAGAATAGGCGCTCTATGGCTGATTTATTTATCGATGGCAGCTCTTCTGCCACTCTCATTGGGTTAACTAATGGTTTGTGTCGCACTCTGCCTAGTAGGGCCCCTTCTGACGGTGTAGTGTTTCACGCCATCCAAGAACTTCTTGAAATATCCCATCTTTCCTTACAGGACCTCTCTTCCATTGCGGCAGGCAGCGGTCCCGGCTCTCACACTGGCACAAGAGCCATCGCTGCTATTGCTAAAGGGCTTGCCCTAGGATTAAAAAAACCTTTTAAACTCTTCCCCTCCCTCTTACTTTTTCTTCCACAATCAAAAGGAGCCTTAGGCACTTCGCTTCCAACAAAAAGTGGCCAATTCCATGTACTCACATATGATACTCTAACACTCCAAGTGATGCATAATGGCTTGATGTCTTCCGACGCTTTAGACGCTCTTAAACCCAGCTTAGATGCTTTTGGCTATGACTATTCTCCCTGCCATTTAGCAAACTTTATAAAAGCTACGGCATCCTCGTCACTCAACACTTCTCTTGACTACCTAAATTTTCCTTGAGCAACATTCCTGCAACTTTAGATTGCCCAAATTTTGCCTTGAAGCGTAACATCTTGCAATTGTAGAAAGCATCTACAAAAATAAACGGGCGTGGTTGCAGATCGCATCTCACGCTAACATTGAATTAACCCAAGGTCATCAAAAAGGTCCGCATGCCCAGCGTAAAAGTCCGCACTGGCGAACCCATCGATAAAGCCCTTCGTGCTCTCAAAAAAAAGTTAGACAAAGAAGGGATTATGAAATCCGCCAAAGCTCATCGTTTCTATGATAAACCTTCTGTAAAAATGCGTGCTAAGTCTAAAGCAGCACTTAAATACAAGAAGACTAAGAATAGCCATTCTAATTTCTAATCTTGTGTGGTTGCCACTATAGAGGTTAGCACTCTTGAATAGGGATTGCTAAATAGTCCCTGCAGCGGTACAATCAATCCCTAAACCACCTTGATTATATTTTATGGCTGATTACTACGGAGTCCTTGGAATTTCACGTGATGCTTCTCAAGAAGACATCAAAAAAGCTTATCGAAAAAATGCACTCAAGCATCACCCTGACCGCAACCCGGGAGATGCCGAAGCTGAACGTAAGTTCAAGCAAATTTCTGAAGCTTATGAAGTTTTAAGTGACGAAAATAAACGCAGGATCTATGACCAATACGGCGCTGATGCCCTTAAAGCAGGTGCATCTGGAGCTTCAGGTGGTGGTCCTGGCTTTTCTTCTATGGAAGAAGCTCTACGCACTTTCATGGGCGCATTTGGTAGTGGTGGCGCTGGTGGCGAGTCTATTTTCGACTCTATTTTCGGGTTTGAATCCGATGGTGGCGATTCCAATGCTCGGCAAGGCGCTAGCAAAAAAATGACGATGGACCTCTCTTTTGAAGAGGCCGTTAAAGGCATCGAAAAAGAAATTGCCATCACGAATCTTGTCACCTGTTCTAAATGCCATGGATTGGGAGCTGCTAGCGAAAAAGGCATTAAAACCTGCTCCCGTTGTCAGGGACGAGGGCAAATTCACCAAAGCCGTGGCTTCTTTAGCATGACAACAACCTGTCCACAATGTGGCGGACAGGGTCAAACGATCACCGATCCTTGCACAGAATGTCAAGGACAAGGTCAAGTTAAGCAAAAGCAAAAAGTCGACGTAAAGATCCCCCCTGGTGTCGATACCGGAATGCGTCTACGCATGTCCGGCCATGGAGACGCTGGTGTCGGTGGCGGTCCTCCTGGAGATCTCTATATCTCTATCAACGTGAAACCTCATGAAGTGTTCCAAAGACAGGGAGATGACGTTCGCATTGATTTGCCTATCAGTTTTTCTGAAGCAGCTCTTGGTTGCAAGAAAGAGCTCCCATCTCCACATGGTCACACCTGTCGCATTCAAATTGTTGAGGGTTCCCAATCGGGCAAAGTGATGCGCGTACGGGGCGAGGGCATTCCTAATGTGCACGGACAAGGTAAGGGCGATTTACTGATCCACCTCATTGTCGAAACTCCTGTTAGCCTAAGTGACAAGCAAAAAGATCTCCTACGTTCTTTCGCCGAACTAGAAAAAGAACACAACTCTCCACGTAAACGTGGGTTTCTCGATAAAGTCAAAGCCTTTTTTGCCTGATTTTGACACGTTTAAAGAGTAGACCGCTTTCGAAGTCTTAGCTTCAAAGCGGTCTGCTGGAATAAAACAAATGATTTACACCTATGTCGCGATTTTGCTACACAACCAAAATATGGAAAAAGGTGTTATTATCGTCACAGGTTCGAGTGGAAGAATCGGAGCCAATGTGGTTCAACGCCTTGGCACCGACTATCGAATCGTAGGATTTGAACTATTAAAAGCGCTCTATGCTTCGAGTAACGAGGAACTTGTACCTGTTGACATCGGTTCCGATGAAAGCGTTCATCAAGCCTTTACCCACATCCGTCACTTCTATGGAAATAAGATCAGCGCTGTCATCCATCTAGCTGCTTATTACAGCTTTTCCGACCAAAATTATGCTAATTACGAACGTATTACCGTCCGAGGTACAGAAAGGCTCTTGCGGACACTGCAAAATTTTGAAGTAGGGCAATTTATTTTTTCAAGCACCATGCTCGTACATGCCCCATGTGCACTCAATCAGTCCATCAATGAAAATTCTCTCGTAGAGCCAAAATGGGCCTACCCTCGCTCAAAAGTAGCAACAGAACAAATCATTCATGAACTCCGAGGAAACATCCCAACAGTTATCCTACGCATTGCAGGTGTTTATGATGATCACTGTCACTCTATTCCTATAGCCAATCAAATCCAACGCATCTATGAAAAACAACTAGAAGCACACCTTTTCTCTGGAGATCTTCACAGCGGTGCTTCTTTTATGCACATGGATGATCTTGTCGACGCTATCGTTTTATGCGTAAATCAAAGAGATAGATTGCCTCCAGAGATCACTCTGCTTCTTGGAGAGCCTGTCTCATTGAGTTATGTTGACCTGCAAAACCAGATCAGCCACCTGCTTTTTGATAAAGATATCAAAACCTTTTCAATCCCTAAACCTCTTGCTAAAATCGGAGCTTATCTTCAAAACTCCATACCCTTTGTCCCGCATTCTTTCATCAAACCTTGGATGATCGATATTGCAGATGATAATTATACTCTCGACATCTCCTTAGCCAAACGTATTTTGGGATGGGAACCTAAAAGAAATCTTGAGAACACTCTTCCCCTAATGATCGAAGAATTAAAAAAGAATCCTGCTTATTGGTACAAAAATAACGGCCTTAAGCCCTCAGAGCCTGTTTAAAATCTAAAGTTCTGTCGATTTTTGGGTTCTTTTGAACCGTTTTTTCGATTCAAAAGAACCCAAAAATCGACAGAACTTTAGATTTTAAACAGGCTCTTACAGGATTTAGCACGTCAATGGAAATAAGAGTAAAAAACTTCGCCCTTCCCCTCTGGGCTCCCTTTGCGTTGATTTTTCTTGGATTCTGGTTGCTTGCAGCTCCTACGACTTTTGGATTTGCTGGTTCTTGTCTTGGAAATAGTGATATTGCATGCGGGATCGTACTGATTTTTTTAGGATGGACCCTACGCAACAACTTCAATCTATGGATCCCTTGGACAATCAGTCTGATTGGTGTCTGGCTCCAACTAGCTCCGCTAGTGTTGCGTATTCCACAAGCAACAGGCTATCTCAATGATACCTTTACTGGCGTGATGACAATATTGTGTTCATTACTCATAGCCACTCCTCGAGAAGCAAAAGGAGAGGATGTCCCCAAAGGATGGTCCTATAATCCCTCTTGTTATGCGCAACGATTGCCCGTGATCCTTTTGACTGGTCTTTGCTGGTTTATGGCCCGCTACTTAGCAGCTTACCAGCTTGGATTTATCACTACTATATGGGATCCTTTTTTCAAGCACGGAACAGTCGATGTCATTACTTCTGCTATTTCTAAATCGCTTCCCATCCCAGATGCGGGCCTCGGGGCCTTTGCATACACGATGGAATGCCTTCTCGGATGTCATGGAGGAGGCTCCCGATGGCGCACTGCGCCATGGCTTGTGATCTCTTTTGGTATTTTGGTCATTCCAGTAGGACTGATCAGCACCCTTCTTATCATTCTTCAGCCGTTAATTGTTCACGCATGGTGTACGCTATGTCTTGTTATAGGGCTTGCCATGCTCGTTATGATCACACTCACCATCGATGAAGTAGCAGCTTCCCTGCAACTTCTCAAGCGAGGTCATCGATCTGGACTCTCTGTTTGGAATCTTCTTTGGAATGGCTGGCCTAGTGAAAAAGAGCGCCTTGATCCACGAAGTGTTCCTCTTCAGGCATCCTTTGTAAGGCTTTTCAAGGCATTTTCTTATGGGTGTGGGATTCCTTGGAACTTAGCTTGTAGTGCCCTTCTCGGCGCAGGACTCATGGCTCTACCTTCTTGGTTTCACCTACCCAGCATCCTTGCAAATATCGATCACGTCTTTGGTGCTTTAACTGTGGTTATTTCTGTTATTAGTATGGCAGAAATTATCAGAAAAATTCGCTTCACTTTATGGTTATTTGCAGCAGTCACAACGATCATCGCTCTTATCACTTCGCAAGGAGTGGAGCTCGTTATGCATGTGAGTATAGGAATCCTCCTTGTTCTCCTTGCTATCAGAAAAGGGCGAATTAAAGAATCCTACGGTTGAACAGCCTTTTCTATACACCCCACAATCGTTTCTAAATACAGCTGCTGACGCAAGCTATCCTTACCGATCTCAGAAAAATCGTCAAAAAAAGGAGCTCTAATAAAACTCCGAATCAGTACTGTGACTAAATGAGGGTCAAGATCTTGACGAATCTCCCCCTTGTTCTGCATGTCTAAAAAAGCCTTTTCGAATCCCACCTTTTCAGCGAGCTTAAAATCGCCCAGTTTATTACGCCGATCTTGCAGCCTTTGCCATGTTAAAATACGGGTCACTCCAGGATGCTTGACTAGATATTCCAAACTATATCGGCAAAAGTTCATGAGAAAATGACGTAGCCCGTGCCGAGTGTCAATGGAGGCAATACCTCCCTCAACGTATTCCTTGAGCAAAAACTCTTTGGTATGTTCCCACAAAGCTCTTTTATTATCGAAATAGTGATAGATAAGACTCTGATTCATTTCCTTAAGACACGCAATGTCACTGATAGAGGCGCCTTCATACCCTTTTTCAATAAAGACTTGGCTGGCTGCTTCTAAAATCTCTTGACGCGTGTTTTTACCCTGAACTCTTCTGTCCATGATTATTCTGCGAATGCCCTCATTAAACAATCGACCGCGATCTTAACGTATTTCTTCTCTTTTTCCAGATCCTGATCAAAAGCTGCATAATCATCAAAAAAAGGAGCCCTTAAAGCATTTCGAATCATTAAGATGGCTATAAAAGGATCTTGAGCAGACCGAATTTCCCCCTGCTCTTTAAGGCTCATCACTGCCTGCATTAGCATGTCTTGATCTGACATCCGCAGTGTCGCCAATTTTCCAAGCTCCCCCTCTAAACTTTGCCAACTCAATATTCTGATAATGTCAGGATGTCGGCAAAAATAGTCGTATCCTGAATGAAAATACTGTTCGAGAAAATAACGGAGCCCTTTATCAACCTCAAATGAAGTGCGATTGGCCTCAAAATATCCACCAATCAGCTCTTCTTTGACGCATTGCCATAGCTCTTCTTTGCTAGAAAAATAGTGATAAATCAGACTCTGATTGACATCGATTTTTTTAGCCACTTCACTAAGAGAGGTCCCTGCAAATCCATTTTCGACAAACAACTTACTTGCCGCCCTAAGGATGCGTGATTTGGAACGTTTGCCACTCTCTTCTTTATGACGCTTGAATCGCACGATAACTACATGTTTTAAACTTCTTCTCCTTAAGAAGTAAATAATCTGCTATTTTGTTTTCAATACATAAATTAATTTAATGTTCAATAAAATATTTAACTATCGAAAATTATAATTTTAATAGAGAAGGTATTTTGAACGAACGTTCAAATACTTTTGACGCAGCCCTTCTTGGTATCCAATAAGGCTCCAGGAAATATATGTCTCCTGTGATAACTGATCTAGCATGAATCGATTCCCATTCGCCTTGCAAAAGAGCTCTTTTTCCACATTTTTTAATGACCGAACAGCCTGCTTGAATTCATGAGGGTATAAAGATTTAAGAACGCCGATCATCATGTACTGGACCATCAAAGGTCTGTAAGCAGTTTTATCTCGCACTACAATCTGTACCCCATGACAATCCTTTCCTTTCATAGCTCCATAATAAGGCCTATAGTGAAATGGGACAAAGACGACCCCAGGGAGTTTTTGTTTATTGAGTTTGTCTGCTAACTCATCCGCATTCACCCAGGGAGCCCCTACTATCTTGTAAGGAAGGTTAATCCCTCCTCCAATGTTAACAAAGTTCAGTACACCTAAAATACCTGTCGATGCATAAAACAAAGGAGTATCGGGTTCTGGAATATTTGGGCTTGTTGGAATCCAAGACAACCCCGTATCTTCAAAGGTCATCTTTCTCTCCCAGCCTCGCATTTTAACTACTCGCAACTTACATCCAATACGATATTCCCCATTGAAAAACCGAGCTAATTCTCCAATGGTGAGCCCATGACAGTAGGGCACATTGACATACCCTATGAATGAGCGCCACGCTTCTTCAAGCATCGGACCGTCAACGAGCAAGCCTCCTAAGGGATTAGGTCTATCTAAGACAACGACTTCAATCCCTAACTTTGCAGCCTCCTCCATGACATAGAAAAGAGTTGAAACATATGTATACGAACGAACACCAATGTCTTGGAGATCGCAAACAATGACATCAACATCTTTTAACATCGCTTCCGTAGGTCTGCGATGTTTTCCAAAAAGGCTATAACAATGGATATTGTGTTTGCTTTTGCTATCGACAATGGCTTCTTCAGCATGAAAGAGTCCATGCAATCCATGCTCGGGAGCAAAAAGAGCGACCAATTTATATTTGTTTGCATGCTCTAAAAAAAGCTCCTCCGTACTTTTCAAGGAGGAGTCATAACTTGTGTGATTCATGAGAAGCGCAACTCGTTTTCCCTGTAGAAAAGAATCTCCTCCCTCACGAAAAAAACAATCGACTCCTAAATCCACCTTGCCCCAAAGGAGTGAACTTATTGTGACGCATGCAAATAGCCAAGACCAAAATCGCATTCTATCCCCATTGGAAAATCTCCTAAATGTACCAGGTTACCCTTCTCAATTACACTTAAAATCACTTCAAAAGTGGCTTCCACCATAGCACACCGGGAAGCTAGTTTTTGCATTTGCTTAGAAAATGTATAAGCAAAACCATCTTGGGAAAACTCGATAATAGACTTGCATAACTCTCTTCGTTAATGGATTAAAAGCAGGGCTATTATTGCAGATTGGTATAAAATGTGGTTTATGCTAAACCAAAATTAACCTGTGACCACTTTCTAAAGAGTTCAGTGTAAAAACATGTTCGTCGTAATAATACAGTATGTAAGATCTAGAGAGAGACAAGAATGAAAGCGGTCCGTTTTCATGTTCATGGAGGACCTGAAGTCCTTCGATACGAGGATGTAAACACTCCAACGATCAATGCCGATGAGGTCCTAATACGGGTACGCAGTGCTGGTGTAAGCCCTTTTGATGCGAAGGTGCGCCGAGGATACTACAAGGATTTTTATGGTTCACTGCCGCACATTCTTGGTTGGGATCTATCTGGAGATGTCGTTGCTATCGGACTCGATATATCCTCGGTCAAAAAAGGCGATCCTGTATTTGGCTATATTGATGCTCATCGCATGGGCGGAGCTTATGCGGAATACGCTATACTCAAAAAAGATGAAGTGTCATACAAACCTCTACATGTTAGTTACCATGAAGCAGCCGCTGTTGCTATGAATGGACTCACAGCTTGGCAAGCCCTTTTTGATACAGCACATCTTGAAAAAGGACAAACTGTACTCATCCACGCGGCCGCCGGGGGGGTGGGACATCTTGCTGTACAATTTGCTAAATGGAAGGGTGCCCACGTCATCGGCACAGCTTCAGCCAAAAATAGAGAATTCGTCTTAAGTTTAGGTGCAGATGAGTGTATTGATTATACAACCACTCCTTTTGAGTCTGCTGTTAAAGATATTGACCTTGTGTTGGATACAATCGGCGGCGATACATTAAAGAAATCTTTTTCAGCTGTAACACCAACAGGTGCAGTTGTGACAATTACAGACTTTGAAGGAATCAAAGAAGCTGCTCGATATGGAGTAAAAGGTTTGACTGTTTTTGTTAAACCAAATACAAAACAACTCTCTGAAATTGGGCATTTGATGGAACAGGGCAAGCTTAAAGTGCAAATAGAAAAAGTTTTTCCTCTGCAAGAGGCCGAAAAAGCGCATATCCTTTGCGAGACAGGACACGGAAAAGGAAAAATTATCCTCATGGTCCCATAAAATGAGAAAGCATACTCGTTATCTCCCCTCTGTTAGAAGCTGTACTATATAATCGTAATATCTAAAAATTTATGCTTGAACAGACTCTTCTCGATACGATCTCCCGATGCACTACAGATCGTTTTAGTACTGCAGACATTAAGAAACTTTTCGAAGTAGCCCGTGCCAACCTTCCAAGAACTACTGTCATAAAAATAGATGCTAAAAAAGCAGGCATTGCCCGACCTCTTCTGATAGGACCCAAGAATAGTTTTCTACTTATGATCGATACAAAATGTGGAGACATCCGCGTTGGTAAAGGGGATGCAAAAGTCGCAATGTTTGCGATTGATTTAAGCACTGCCCAACAAAAAATCGTCACTGTCAGTAAACGTTCTTTATGCACTCCGATGAAATGGGAAACCTTAAACCATGAAATTGCTATCTTAGGACGACTTAAAGGTATTCCTGAAATTCTTCAACTGGAACTGTCTCTGATTACTGATGATGAATGCTATATGATCACGAACTATTGCAATGGGGGTCAACTTCTCACTCAAATCGGGCTGGGAAATTTAGATGCTAGAGAGTGCTTACTTATCGCTTTAGATATTGCCAAGGGAATCAAAGAACTGCACTCTAGGAGCCTTATCCACCGCGATCTAAAACCCCATAATATTTTTCTTCATGAGGAAACCGGCAGACCCATCCAAGCTGTCATTGGCGATCTCGGCACCGTCTGTGATCAAACTGATATGGAGGCACTGAAACAACTCTTTGGTAATCCTCTTTGGATTTCTCCTGAAAAAGCTAAAGTACTAGCTTCCACAATGACTCCAGAAGAACAAATTCCTTTTTGGCAACAAGCCACAACAGTTAAAGATGATATTTGGACCTTAGGGACTCTTTTTTTTATATTGTTTCGCGGCGGAGTGCTATCTTGGCAGCTTTCTCAATCCGCTGCTGAACCAGCTACTGAAACGGTCCGGCGATGTGCTAAGCTTGTCCAAGAAAATGTATCGGAAAACATTCGACAATCCCATCTCCCACCACAACTCATCCCCCTCATCGATGGGATGCTCCGAGTGGACCCTATCCAACGTTTGAATGCTGATGAAGTCTACGATCAACTGCGTGTGATTTCCGAAGATTTTGATGGTTTCAAGCCATCAAACACGACATATTAAAATAACCCTTCCCCTATGAAAGAAATCGAAATTTCAGATGCGATTTTTTAGTATAGCCTATTTCATTTCGGAATGGAGTTTCAGCCAAAAATCCCCTGAAACTCCATTCATTAACCCTCTTCTATTTGTCTTTAGGAGGTAACTGCTGCATTTTAAGAGGTGTCTTTCTAGAGAGAGTCGTGTTCTCAGATATCTGGAACCCCTTAGGGGCCCTAAATGTTGGAAAAAGACCACTTTCTAAATTTTCTATTCGTGCCTGTACTTCCTTGAGTTCTACCCCTACTAAACCAGGATTGACGCTTTTTCTAAGCACCATTGTTTGAAGGTCAAAATTTACTGACGGTTTTTTTGTTTTATTCGGAGTTATCGTCATTGCACGAAACTGGGGCTTAGGTGTTACTCGGCATACTTCAGCATGAAGAATAGCTAACCCTCCTAGATCATCAGTAGTTGCAGCCGCCCCTCTGAGAACGTCCCAAAAATACTCAAGAAACTTTGGATTTTTGTCCGCATGGGCCATGACTCCTCGTATTTTTTCTAATAGCTTTAGTTTATCGACCCCTTGAGCATCCAGAGTGCATAATAATCCATGTAACCAAGTGCGTAAAAGATGTGCTTTATCCTCTTCTCTCATGCTTTGCACAGCAATCTGGGAAGAAAGAATTGCATACATCTGAATCCCTAGTTCTTTAAAAGCATTATGTGCATTAGATAGCTGCCGTGTTCCCGAATCCACCGGATGTTGTCCTGAAAAAATAAACGTCGGGCCCCGATAACGACGTTCTACGCTCCTTTCTTGTAGCTCTTTTAGCACTGCACGAGATACGCCACATTCTACTACCTGCACCTCACAATGCATGGGCATCTGCAGAATCTCTTCCTTGGGAAGCTTGAAAAGCTGCCTGTTCCCAGACAGTACTAATGTTCGTAAAGTTTTAAGCTGTTCTACTCCTGCTGGAAGTGCGGGTAAATCGTTATATGATATGTCTAGTGAGGTCAAAGCATGGAGCTGATATACCTCGGTAGGAAGTTCTATAATGTGGTTATGAGCCAATGTCAAACTTTCCAAGGCTCTAAGCTCACACACTGCTTTGGGAACTTCAATAAACCGATTACGAGATAGATTAAGCTTCGTCACAGCCTGCAGCTTGGTTATTTCTGGCGGAATTTCTGCTAAAAAATTGTGGGACAAGTCTAAACTATTCAATCTGTCAGCAAAAAGAACGCCTTGAAATACCTCGGGGAGTTTATGCAATCCCATCTTGGATAAATCTAAAAGTCTTGCACCCTTATTGCGAGCAAAGCTAAGAATCCTTTCTCGAACCTCTTTTCGATTTTCTCTCGGGAGACTCGCTTCTGCAACCCAAGAATCAAGATACCCTTTTAACTCTATCACTTCCGGAGGATCCATCTCTTCTACACCCTTAAATATCTTAGAAAATACCAAGTCCATTCGTTGTTTAGTGTAATGCACAGTTGTCTGGTCTACCCCTTCTGACAACACAGAGAATTTACCCTCCAATTTTGCAAACGAAATCTCCTCCCTAATAGCTTCAATACTCTTGATCCTAGAAAACTGAAATACCAACAAATCGTCATCCCTATCAGCAACACCTAGCATGTGACGCAACAGTTCATTAAAACCTTTTAAATCTCTAACAGAATCAATTGCCATATAAAAACCTATTATTATTTAATAAAAAATTATACAACAAAACAACAAATTAAATCAAACTATTTACACTAACGCGACAGAATAAATTATTTAAAAATGAAAAATATAAAAAACAGCAAACAACTAACAACCAACAACATAAGCTAAAAAAAACCAATCTATATGGATATGACCTCCGTTTTTTGTAAATAAAAAAATTTACATTTCTTTCTAAAGAGAGTACTTACCAGTTATAGGTCCATAGCTAGCCCCTGTGCATTATGAACGATAGAGCAAGATTAAAAAAAATTTCTTAAGTTAATGCCTTGGGAGAAAGGCTGCCGTTGAAAGCGCCTTAGAAGCTGTACTAAAACCTGGTTCAGTCGATTTTCGATCCAAATGATTGGGGGGCAATATCGACAAAGGTATATAGCCCCCAATTTTGGAGTCGAAAAGCGGCCAAAATAATCCACAAAAGCGACGAACCCAGGTTTTAGTACAGCTTCTAAGGCAAGGATACCATATACAATGAAGGAGATCTTATGCACATTCTTGGAATAGACATCGGGGGCACAAAAATCACAGCTTGCCTTGGAGATGGAACAGGAAAGATCTTAGCTTCAAAGCGCATTCTTACCCAACCGCTTGGAGGATCGAAAAACGGGGTAGAGGCTACATTTGATCTCATCCAACAAGTGCTCAAGGATTCTGAAGTAGATATTGCACATGTGCAAGCTATTGGGATCTCTTCCCCAGGACCCATCGATTATAAAGCTGGAAAAATGCTCACCCCCCCTAATCTTAAAGGTTGGGAAAATACAGAATTAGTGCGGCTTTTTAGAGAGGCTTTTAAAAAACCTGTATTTATGAACAACGATGCCAATGCTGCCGCTATTGCCGAATACGAATTTGGTGGTTGCAAAGGGATCCCTAATCTTATCTACCTTACTTTAAGTACAGGCATGGGCGGTGGAGTCATTATCGATGGTACATTACTACAAGGTGCATCCGATACAGCTGGAGAAGTAGGCCATTATGTACTAGATATCCACGGCCCCTTCTGTCCTTGTGGCTTAAGAGGATGTTTTGAGGTCTATTGTGGTGGTGCCAACCTCGCTAAGATGCTCCAAAAAAAAATCAAGCATGAACAGGTCCATACACAAATCCTTAAAGAAGCTGGTGGTAACATCGATACCATCGGAGCCAACCATCTTATCGAAGCGGTTAAAAAAAATGACGCTTTTGCTCTATCTATCTGGGAAGATTTTATTGAACGGTTAGCTCAAGGAATTGGGGTTATTTTAATGTGTTTTAACCCAGAAGCGATTGTTCTGGGAACGATGGCTATCCATGCTCAAGATTTGTTATTGACTCCCTTAATTAAAACTCTCCCAAAATATGCATGGAAGCAACCCATTGGAGCGTGCCGCATCGAAGCTAGTATTTTAGGCAGCCAAATCAGCGAGCTCAGTGCTCTAGCCTTAGCGATTTCTGGATTAAAGGGTCACGCGTAATATGCGCACTGAAGTAGTTTTGGGAATGATCTTGACTTTCTTACAAGCAGCAGGGACCAGGTAAGTACGACCTAATATCATCGTTTCCATCCCTCCCTGAGTAGTCAACTCTGCTTCCCCTTCTAGAGCAAAAAATACTTGGAAGCTCTCCTCATTCACCATAGGTTCCCATGTCTCTATAGTTTCAACGTACTGCATCTCAAAGTATGCTGTTTTAAGAAGACGTTCTATGTGCAGTGTTTTATCTTTATGTAAAAGAACAGGCACGCTCTTTGGAGAAGGTCTATGGACCCAGTCTATAGCTTGTAACGCTTCTGAAATATGTAAGGGTCTGGCTGTTCCATCTTTCTCTACGCGACCCCAGTCATAGATGCGATATGTGGTATTAGAATTTTGCTGCACTTCCAAAAGAAGGCATCCTGTGAGGATGGCATGTACTGTGCCACCTGGTACAAAAATGACATCCCCGGATTTCACGGCAATCTTTTCCAAAACGTCTAAAACCGTGCCCGTCTCAATAACCTTTTTAAAAGCTTCTCTATCAATATTAGGCTTTAGACCTGCATACACAGCAGCTTGCTTATCCGCCTTTAAGACATACCACATTTCCGTTTTAGGCTCAGCTCCGAGTAGCCTAGCCTTAACATCATCAGGATGTACTTGGATACTCAAGTGTTCGTGGGAATCAATGAGTTTAATCAAGAGAGGAAATGCAGAAAAACGTCTCCCTTTTCCTACCAACCCCTCACCTAGTTTCTCTAAGAGTTCGTGCAATGTAAGGCCTTGCCAAATGCCATTTGCCACAACGCTCATGCCATCTTGACGATCAGAAATCTCCCAAGATTCCGCCACTTGCTCAGGGGCTTCTGTACGATGAAAATCAGAGACAATGTCTTTGCCACCCCAAATATAGCTTTTGTAAACTGGTTGAAAATAAAGGGGGTAAAAAGTTTCCATGCCCATTTTTTCTATAGATGTTTGGGCTGAATTGTCGTAAGCAAGGCGTGATGATCGCTGACTGCCGACTCCGGCTTACTGAGATCATTCATAGGAACCAACACCGTTTTGATGTCATACTCTTGACACACTAATGTCTCTGGAGAAAAAGGGAGAGATCGGAGTAGTAAGGCGTAATCGATGATCTGAAAATTGGGATCAATGGATTCCGGATCCTTAGTCGAAGAAAAAAACCAATTCGTGAAATAATCCGTGCACGTCCTATTATTCTTATTAATTTCTGACTGATCTTTATTATAATCGTTGTGGAAATGTTTACAAACAAGAGCTTCAGCAGGTTCTTTGGATCCATAAGGAATATTCAAATCCCCACAGAGAAAAAATGGAATCGTTCTATCTAAATCTTCATGCATTTTTTCCAAAATTTGCTCTAGCTGTAGAGCACGAATCTGAGCAAATTGGTCCCAATTTAAAGACTGCATATGTGTTGTGTAAATGTGTCCAAGCGCAGTTGTCCCATCTGTAATAGTAAAATCAAAAAAACCATAATTCATTGGGAATCCCGTTTCTGCAAAACGGGTAAATTGGGGATTTTCAATAGGATACTTACTTGCGACAAAAAGTCCGCTTGGACGCCCCAAGGTATTCAGAGAAAACCCAAGAACACGCGGTCCCATAGCACCATAAAAATACGTATACTCATTCTTTAGTGCTTCATACAATGCAAGGGAAGCCTCTTCTTCATGGACTTCTTGTAGACAAATCACATCTGCATGAGTCTCTAGAATTTTTTTAGCTAGTGGAAGAACCCTTTTCTGCCAAGGCTGGATAACTCCCCCGTACAGATAAGGAAAGTTCCCAGGAACAAAACAAGTATTGAGCGTCAAAATTGTGAGCTGTTTTGGGGTGTTATCCTGTAAAGTCGCTTTACTTGGAGTTGCACTCTCCAGATAAATAAACGGGTTGCTATCATGCTTTGCATTGATCTCTTTAAGTTGGCTGATTGTTCTTTGCTCTTCTTTCGTCAGCCTGTCCTTTATATTTTCATAGCTGTCTAGGAGATGTTGTATCTCATGTCTTTCATAGGGAGTTAAGGAGGTGTCTTGTAAAATCATCTCCTTACTACAGGTCATCAAGAAATGAGAAAGTTTTCCGTTTTGAACAAGAACCTTAAAAATAAAAGCTTGAAGCTCTGCAATCGCCTGCGCTGCATATCCCTTGGATGGGAATTCGGTCTGCGTAAGAAAAGTAAGAACGCTAAAGTTTCCTAAAAGCTCGCTATTAAGATGATTCCATCGCCTTAATATGTTTTCAGAAGTTTTTTGATGGTCGGGAATAGAGAGCAATGCATCAACAGACTGCAAAAGATTGTCTTGTGCTTGGCGCAGATATTGACTCACTTCCTCAGAGGTCAGAGGCAATACCCCATGCTGATCAAAGGAATCTGTCTTGGAACTATCTCGTAGCGCAGCTACAAACGTGATCGGGAAAATCAAAACAACAAGCAAGATATTTTTTAGCATACTATTCCCTTCTTCTTCTCGGATCAAACACCTGGAATACTTACATTTCCTTCGTTATCAATCTCACACTCTCTAACAAGTAACTCAGGGGATGCCTTGGCAATGCCTGCTATTTTGTTAAAATTCAATGGAATCTTAGGATCGGCTGTATGGTTTTCTAATGACTCCAGGTGCTTTTCCAAAACTTTCGAAATACAAGGCAACCCGAGTGCAATGGTCTGCGAAAGTCTCTCTTCCCTTGATGCTCCTAATTTTGCATTGCTAGAAAGATTGACAAGCACAGCAGGAATATAGGTAGGAGTGCGCCCTTGTTCCTGTCCCTCCTGAATATCCCATTGAGCTATGATTTTAGCGTGATCCTGGGAACTCAGTGCACCGATAGAACGCTTTAAAAGAACCCCATCTTCAGGAGTAAACAATCTGAGCATGGCTCCAATGCGAGCAAGAGCTCGATCTATTCGAAGTTTCGGATCCAAGCCAAGCCA
This sequence comes from Simkania sp., assembly GCA_018333475.1. Taxonomy (GTDB): domain Bacteria; phylum Chlamydiota; class Chlamydiia; order Chlamydiales; family Rhabdochlamydiaceae; genus JAGXTH01. Next base: position 21,336 of record JAGXTH010000064.1, read on the forward strand.
ATTGGCTCTCACAGTCAAATACGCGTTGTAAGCATCCCACTCTGTTTTCTGAGAATCCATTAACAACCTACAAGCATCGGCCGTAGCTCGCATAGCACGATGTGACGTCTCCGTATACACAATAGAAGATCGTCTATTTACATGTCCCAGGGCCCCTGCCACATCACATGTATGGACAAATAGGTCAAAAGAAAGTGCTGTAGAGGAAAGCTTAGATGCTACACTCTGTTTCAGCTTTGCAAACATGGCAGGCCCACCTTCTAAGTGAGTCACATGACCATAATGCGCTATATTGGCTATCTCCAATAAGAGCGCTTTAGATGCCGAGGAAAGTCTTGCAAACGACGGGCATAATTCTGGATGTTTTTGAAGAATGACAATTGCCTCTCCATAAAAGTCATCATGATCAGGTGCTACCACCCCATAAGGTTTGAATATTTCCCTTGCCTTTTCGCTTTTCCCCATATCACCGAGAACTAGCGCTGTCTCCATTGCCTGGGCTATTTCTATTGCGGACATGCCACAATACGCCGACTTTAACAAATCAGCTCCTTGTGTGTGCAATGCGTCAAAACTGCTCTTGCTCAGTTTGCTCTCTATAGGCTGAGCCGCTGTAAATTCCTGATATGCTTTTTCGCTTCCGTTGAGAATTAATCGTAAACAATGCAGCGTCATCATCGTCCGATCAAATTCGATAAATTTTTGACCAAATAGTTGCTCTGAATAGGCTCCCTGGGCCGTAGCCTGTCCTTCTTCCGTTTTACGAACTTTTACATCTGCCAACCAAAGAATTTCTGGATATTGCTCTATACATTTCTCCACCCATTCTTTTCCCTGCATAGTGCTAGACGTGATGGGCTGTACAGGCTGAGGTGTAATACCAGAGACAGTAGCCGCGTAGAAATAGCAGGGAATTGTTAATAGAATCCCCATAAATATACATTTTCCCATTGCATATATCTTTTGCATCCTCTCTCCTAGCATTGACATGTGATTACGATCTCTTTTTGTCTATCCAGTCTATCCTTTCTTGTCCTTTCCCCAAATGATTAATGATTTTTTTAAAACGCGACGATGTTTTTTTCATAGCTCGCGCTAACACGTAGGATCCCCTTAGGGGGTAAATTTTTTTTTAATTGTTTCTGTTCCTTAAAATGTAGAGACTCTTCGTGGAAGTTTTAAGATTAAGCACTCCGTTCTTCATGACCTGTCTCATTCATTCTCTTCTGACTTTCTTTGGCAAAGGCGGCCAATAGAGGCACTCCATCCCGCGCCGTCGCAACATCGAGATTGGCATCATTTCCGGAAATAGAAAGACATGTATGGTATTCTTCGTCTCCATGAAAAAAAACACCCTCGGCAATGACCTCGGACATTGGCTTAGATTCTTCTACAGAAAGAGGAATCGTATTGGCAAATACTCGTGTGGCTGAATTCTTAACCAGATGATTTAAAGTCACTGCATGATGCGCGCGTGGATGCACTAAAGGTGGATAAAAGCCTGCCCGAAGGACCTGAGCACCTGTCTCTTGGATCCTTTCGTGGATATCGGCTGCGAATCTTCCTTCTTGAGAAAAATAATGATCTTTCTCTGCTTCAATAATAACAACTTTACGCTGCACTCCATTACCCTTATTAGTTTCTAGAAAATGCAGCAATGCTTCCTCAGGATTTGCGTCCCATCCGCTCGCTTTAGCAGCTCTATGAAGGATGCAATTCACAGGAAATGGACAGTGTTTATTCAATATTTTTCTTATCGAAGTAAGCCCCCTGTTAATGATGATTGTATGAGGGATAACATCTGGCTTAACGTCTCTGAAACTCTCTAAGACGACATTTCCCAAAGAATTCGTTATCAAAGAATCAATGCGGATCCCCCTTTGTTTAAGAGCCTTTAAGACTATAAGAGGCCCCTCGCTAAGAGCCTTTATTGTCAATGGCTCCCATCTCCTACGTTCTGTTCCCTCTTCTTTTTCCGCATTTCCATTGAAGCTGAATAAAATCAGACGAAACTTCTTACCATATACAGACTCCTTAGATTCGCATACCCGCAATGAAAATATTTGCGATATCGCACCCGGTGCTTGCACTTCCACATCCCTAATTACAAAATGTTGCCTAATGCTTTCGAGATCTTGAGTATGATGAGATGCACTCTCTACACTAGAGAGCGCTGACGTCGTATCTTTGGCCAATTGTTGTTCTACGGTAAAATGGGGATCCATAGGCGTCCTATACAATGGCAAAAGGAACTGCCTTAGTACTAACCCCACCCTCCGTAGAAGATTCTCACAAGGATTCCAACTTTGGCTGATTCTTTGGTTGCCGTCAGTCGAGGTGCTTTGATACATCATTACTGGAGATAAAGTGCCTTGCATAGGTACGACCCCGCGTTTCTGATCTACAGTAGCCATTGACATTCTCCCATAAGTTTTTACTATCTCTAAAAGCGACTATGATATAACTGAACCAGTTGACTCCAAGAAGGAATGCCTTTGCCTTCAGCGTTGAGACGATTTCTATCAGCTTCAAACTTGCCAATAAATTGGTTAAAGGCATCTTGGTCTAGCACTTGTACATCCCCTTCTTCTAATATGGCTGCAAGGCGCTCTTGAGTAGACAGATCATCACTCCAAAATAGATATAACGTATCGGCATACGTAAAATACGCCGACATCCTCTGAGGAAATAGTTTTCCCTTACTTAAGGCATGCTCAGGAGTCGACTGATAAAATGTTTGCACTTCATTTCTATACTGAATTGCTTGATGTCTGAAAGCATCTTCACAAGAGCACAAAAGAAGTACAATCTTATAGTCTGCATCTTTTATTTTAGCCAAAAAATTTGGGACATGTTCTCCAGTAGACGTTGTACCTTGTGCAATGTTCATTCTCCTGGAAAAGCCTTCTTCAAGAAGCGTATAGGCAATGTAGTTAGAAGCACCGCACCACTTATCATAGGCCTCTTTTACAGCTAGAACATACCGCTCATGTCGAGCATTGGTTAAAGCAGCTAAAGATTGGCTATAATACGTATGTGCCATGAACTTCAACGTCCTTTGGTCAGGGTCCAGGTAAAGCAATCGGGATTGCAAAGGGTGCTTATCCAAAAATCTCTCAAGAATCGTTGTCTTTCTAGCGCCAGGGGCTCCAGCTGTAGCCACGTATAATGGTTTGCCACTCCAGCTTGCCTGCACTTTAGAAAAACATACACTTCTGACCACGTTCAAATCTTTTTCAATGGCCTCTTTTTCTTCATCACTATACTCCTTCAAATATGCGCTCACCACCTGTGGAGAGAAGAAAAAATAGTCCGACGATTGTTCTTCCTGCGCAATTGTAGAAGAACTCAAAAAGCACAGCACTCCAAGGATCCAGTTCAACGGTGTTTTCTTCATGACCTTTCCAATGTTCCAATCTAAAGCAAGCTAAGGTTATTCAAGAATTTTCGATTTACATCAAATCTTTTCAATAAATATGCTCTGTTCTCAAAAAAATCCAAGGAGCTCTAATGACTCTTTCTCTCTCTCTGCACAACACCATTGAAAAATACAACGTTCTAGAAAAGCCTACAAACCAACTCTATGAGTATTTCAAAACTCATCCCAGCCTCTACAAGACAGCGTTAGTAGCAAATCACCTTTTCCGTGCTGTTTCAATGGCAGCTTTTGCATTAGCTCTTCCTTTTTCAATTCCAATCAGCGCCGGCATCTGTTTTGCAGGATCGTTATTTTACCGGCTCACTGTTGAAACCCACTGTGCTTATAAATTTGCCTTACCAGCTTTTGCAGGATCGATTGCACTGCCTATGGGCCAAACAGCTCTTGCTGATTTGATCAGTGGTGTAGCTTTTACTTCCATGAGTACATTCGCTCTTGCTCTCGTCTCATCCCTGCCTCTTACCGCCTATTTTGCCTATATAGCTTTGACTGTTAACCATGATGTAGATAGCCGGCGGTAAAGCAGGTTAATCTTGTTGATAACAAGGACACATTGTGGCATCGGCAGATGCCACAAACCTATAGGGATTCCGACTTGCATTTAAGTGCTATGATTTCTACGGGTTGAATAAAAGAATCGACGTTTAAGTCTTTGACCCAAGACTTAATAAGTCGAGCAAAACTGAAAACTATGCAAAGGAGCTATGCCTATTGCTCCAATCCACGTTGTGCGCTTTGAGCACTTGTATGCTGTATCCATTCCATCATAGAGGCGTATACATCTTCTCGCCCAGTTAAAGCATGCCCTAGATCTTCGTAACGAGCGTACTCAAAGTTTGTCTTACCCGCTTTGTCAAAGGCTTCCTTGACCCGATCAGCACTTTTGACAGGTATTATGACATCTTTAGCCCCATGAATCATGTACATTGGCATATCGATCTTTAAAAGCGTGGAAAGAAGATCTTGACGGAGATAAGAGGCCCACCATTTCCAGGTTTTAGTGCGATACATTTTTAATGACTCAGGCATTTCCAATATTTTTTTGTAATATTTGTCCTCTTCCTCAGGAAAGATCACACCCCTTATCTTAAAACCCAGCCTTCTCAATACATTAGATTGCCGAATATGCTGTCGAGTTTGGTACTTCATCTCTTCTGCAAAAGAGATCCCTCCGCCAGAGCTTATGAGAACAACCCCTTGAACAACTGAGGGAAAGGCAAGAGCCAATTGAGGCGCTATTTTCCCCCCTTCTGAAGCTCCGAGTAGAATACAACAGCCATTGCCTCTTGCTATCTTACCTACCCGAAACTGTTTCAACAACAATGCATAGTCACTAAGTCTTTCTTCTGCACAGTCGTGAGCAATAAATTCTTTTTTATCGATCCCCTTTGGGGTAATCCCTCTTTTTTCAATAGAGAGAAATCCAATTTTATGGGCATTGCACAAAGAGGCTAATTTTTCATGATTTCCCGTAACACTGTTTTCATGAGAACCATCAATGAATATCACTAATGGAAAATCCTTTTCACTGTCAGGAAAATCCAAAATTCCTTGGATAAGACTTCCATCTTCTCTAGTAATGGATATATTGTCTCTTTCAGCAAATAGCGAGATACTTGGAAAAGAAACCAAGAGAAATAGCGCGTAGCAAGCAACTATACAATAATTCATAGAAAATCTCCAATAGCCTCCGTCACAGGCCATACACTACAGCAAAACACCGACTTTCAGACAACAACTTAAGAGGATGATTTTGGTGCGATTCGACATCTAACAGTTTGATCATTTATTTACGCTGCCCGTTAAGGGAAAAATGCGGCTCTTGATGTCCCAGCCATCCCTATTGGATAGGTTTAAAACGTAGTTGGTTTTCCCCATCTACAACAACACTCTCCAGGAACATAGTTAATGGACGTACCCAAACATCCCTATCTCCATACAAAGCCTGATATACTACGCTCTCTTCTAGGGTTTCACTATTACGCCCTACAGACACAATTTTATAGCGTTTTCCCCTATAGTGCTCATAAATCGCACCTTCTACTAACGACTTAGCTTGAGTCGAAAAAGGTTTTAAGAGCTCATTTTGAGGAGGAGTAGGAGGATTATAGTAGCAACGCAGTTCTGTCATTTTGCCATTTTCCCAATGCATAAAATCGACTCCGTAGAGAATCAAATCATCCAGCGTGATCTTAAACTCCAGAATTCCTACATTTCCATCTTCATAAGCATTAACAACTTCGTAAGAAATGTTGCTGGTTTCACTAAATTGCTTTTTGAGGACATTCACTACTGTTTCTTTACCTCGTACCCACTTCAACGCTGGATCAAATAGAGCAAAGTCCTCAGTGAGCAAAGAACCGATTGCATCTGCATCTTTATCAGTAAAGAATTGAGCGAATTGCATTGTTAAGTCTTTCATTGTCAAGTTTTTTACAGTTAACATTTTGTACGACCTGATTAGGATATTTCTTTAAAATTTGGAAATTTAAGCTACATCCAAATCGACCTATTTTAAATCTAGGCGCTTATATTTACAATAACCTTACTGAATCACTATTTTATCTGAAACAACTTGGACTTTACCATTTTCGCCCTTTTCTCTAGACTACCTGTGACTTCTAAAACTTCAATTTCATCTAATATTCCTAGTGAATCTTCTAGGAGTATCTCTTGAAGTTTTTCATCGACCTTCATTCTGAGCTTTAAATCTTCAGAAGCAGGTACAGGAATGCGATTTTCAATGGGGACAAAAATAATAAAGTCCAAAAGACGAATAGCCTCTTGCATCATTTGTATCCACTCTTCGGTATCAATAGATTCTCCAAGAGAAGGACTCTCTGCAATGGCCAAAGCATAGGCCAAATAGTCTAAAGGGCTCCGATCGAAAATCGTGTTATTTCGACTCTCTTCAATAACTGCCACTGAGCGCTTGAGCTGCTGCTCAAAATCTTCTAAAGAGGGCGGATTCGAGAACTCATAACCGTCTTCCTCAAGAAGAAAATAAGGTTCATCAACCGATGTGTAATTTGGGAACTGTTCCAACAAAGCTGCTATTAGAGTTGATTTCCCGGAAAAATGCGTCCCAGAAATTGCGATTCGCATATAGCCCAGTCCTTTCTTGAAAATCGTTAATCACAGACGCAAACTACGTCCTTATCAAAAGAGTCCATGTTCATGCGCGTTATTTAATAACGACTCTCCGTAAGTCCTAAGTAAATACCGATGTGGCAGCTGCATCATTCTTAAAAAATGGATCTCCCATCATTTCGTAATAATTTAGACGCGTTGCCAGATCTCCGGTATGCAATTCGAAAAGATGATTATCGTAATCATAAAAATAGATCGATCTTCCCTCTTGAGGATCACGGGACCGACTCGGTCTTACCTCCAAACCCAACTCATGAATCTTTGATTCAAAGAGCGGTAGATCTGCTTCCACAACATGGAAAGCGATATGGTTATAGGAACGTGCTAAAACAGGCCCTTCCATCAGGGCTATCCAAAGATCTCCAATCAGAAGAAATTTTTCTCTAGAGATTGAGAATTTTCGATTTTCACTCGAATACACTTCGACCGCGTCAAACAACTCACTAAAAAGTTGGGCTGATTTTTCCAGATCTTTACAAAGCAGTGTGATGTGACTAACCCCTTTGATTTGCATTTTTGATTACCCATCAACTTCTAAGAAGCTGTACTAAAACCTGGGTTCGTCGCTTTTGTGGATTATTTTGGCCGCTTTTCGACTCCAATTTCAGTTGTACGATTTTCCCGTACAACTGACTAAACCCTTCTTTTTCAGAAAGTTGAATTTTTAAATCTGACCAATATCGTCTCGGATTAGAGCTTTCGGTCAAAGCCTCTATGATATCGACCACTGAAAAATACCATTCGCCTTTATAAAGGATCCGGCGAATTTTCTTGTCCTCAAAAACAGCAATTTTATTCGCTGCCTTCTGGAGTTTTTTCTCTGAATTCTGCACGACACAAACCACAAATTTAGAAGTAAAAGAAAAATTGTAGTGGAGCACACTTATTAGAGACAAGTACTATGAGAAAACTCAGAGAGCATCACAAGAAGTATATCAAAAATGTGCCAGAGACTAGAATCTCGATCAACAAGGCATCCAAATTTTGATACAACTCATTGATAATGAAATGCTCGGAACTGGACTCGAACCAGCACGCGTTATTCACGCAAGGGATTTTAAGTCCCCAGTGTCTACCATTTCACCATCCGAGCAAAGGGACCCCCGCGAAGAGGGTCCCCGAAAGATTTTACAGATCTTGAAAATTTAAGGAAAGAAAGAGTCTTCTTCCGGAGCAGTTAGATGAATATGAGAAGATGCCTCATGTTCCATATCCCTTTGTCCAGACTCAAACAGCGGGGGCTCATTCACCTTTGCGGTTGAAAGAGAACTTTCCATAATAAGTGTATCTTTGTAACGAGCCAACGTTTCAGAAATAAGGGTTGTCGGGGGAGGAATAAGTGTGCCGAACAAAGGTGATGAAACGGTAGGAGGCGTTTCATCAGGAGGGGCATCACCCCCTAAGACAACGGCTAGCGTTGTTTCTTCAGGGTGTTTTTTCTCCGTCCATTCCTTCATCTCATGCCGCTCATCACCTGATCGACGGCGGCGATGACGACGACGATCACGTCGTTTATCAACACGTTGTTCCGTAGGCACCACTTCAGATCCCTCTTCACTTTGAGAGGGCGTCTCAACTAGTTCCTTTTCAGGAACCACTTCTCGCTCTTGTGCATTGCGTAAGGGGGCTTCTCTACCACCGCCGATTTTAATCGATTTTTCGACAGAGGCACTCTTCAGCAAGACTCTTGTCTCTTTCGTTTCTAGTACTTCATAATCACTCACTGGCAAGAGAAACGCTTTAGGTTTTTCTAAGCAGCGAAAAAACAATGCCGTTCCAAAGGAAACGACTTCCACAGCTTCGACAGTATATTCTTCGTGAGCACTACCTTTGCTGTTACGGACGGATAGCTTAAAGCCATCCCGGGCAGTGATCACCGTTTCGATAATAGGTTCTCGTGTAAAATGCACGTTGAGCATCCATTAAGGTTAGATCATGCGATTGGGTCTTTCGCATGAGATGTTGTTATTCTCTGGTGGCTATATAATCGATCAAGTCGACGACCCGACTCGAATACCCCATTTCGTTATCATACCATGCCACTAATTTGTAAAAACGGTCATTTAAAGCGATTCCTGCTCCTTTATCGAAAATGCAGGAATAATGCGAACCGATGAAATCCGAGGAAACCACTTCTTCATCACAAAATTGCACAACGCCTTTCATATCACTTTCCGCAGCATTTTGCACTGCTTTGCAGATGTCCTCATAAGTCGTTGACCGACTGAGACGTACTGTAAGGTCCACAGCAGAAACATCAATCGAGGGCACTCGAAACGCCATACCAGTCAACTTCCCTTTGACAGCAGGCAAGCAAAGTGCCACAGCTTTTGCAGCACCAGTGGATGCAGGAATGATATTAATGCTAGCTGCTCTGCCACCCCGCCAGTCTTTTTTTGAAGGGCCGTCAACGCTGGGTTGCGTAGCTGTCATTGCATGAATCGTTGTCATTAACCCTTCTTCAATCCCAAAATGATCAAGAAGGATTTTAGTGAGGGGAGCTAGGCAATTCGTCGTGCAAGAAGCATTGGAAAGCACGATATCTTTTTTAGGATCGTACTCCTTGTGATTGACACCATAGACAAACGTCGCTACACCCTCTTTAGCAGGCGCCGAAATAATAACCCGTTTAGCTCCTCCCTGCAGATGCTTTTCCGCGTCTTCCCGATGCGTAAAAAGACCTGTAGACTCCACGACATAATCAACGCCGAGATCTCGGTATGGGAGCTTGGCAGGATCTCTTTCAGAAAAAACTTGGATGCTTTTATCTTTACATCGAAGACTTTGACCCTCAGCCCACACCTCATAGGGAAGCATTCGATGTACTGAGTCATATTTTAGAAGGTATGCTAAGTTCTCAGCAGGCACGAGATCATTGACGGCAACAACTTCAAAATGCCTAGATTTCTCAAGAGCCACACGTAGAAATAACCTTCCAATTCGCCCAAACCCGTTAATCGCTACTCTGGCTACCATTTTGGTCCCTCTTTCGCAGTCAAAGCGTCGATCTTATAGAAGCATAAGCACTGTGTAAAGTAGAAAAATTGAATGACTTAAAAATGAAGCAATGCGCAAAAGATGAGTTTTTACGCATTGCTCAAATCGAAATATGACTACTCAGAAAGGTATTCGAGAAAACATGTAGGAGCATTGTCTCCTACTCGCTGACTTTTACGAATAATTCGTGTATATCCACCATTACGCTGCGCAAAGCGCTTAGAGAGATCCAAAAGTTTCCCAATTACCTGACGATCATTATTATAGGAACTTTTATCACCTGCTTTAGCAGCCCGTTTTTCTTTAGTGGTCAGCTCGTTATACGTTACCATGAGCGTAGCAATCGCTTTTCTTCTGCTGAAAAGCGTATCTTCTTTCGCTACCGTAATCAGCTTATCAGCATGACGGCGTAACTCTTTCGCCTTAGTCACTGTAGTTTCAATGCGTCCATGTTCAACAAGAGATTTCAGCATGTTAGCGATCATGCACCGCCGATGAGATGCCGTACGTCCGATTTTGAATGTGTGTTTTCCGTGTCTCATGCTTCTTTTCCTGCTTTTTCTGTCTGATAATCTACAACGAAATGTTTCACATTTTCACGTGTAATGCCAAATTTGGCAAGATCCATTCCGAGATATAGACCCATTTCTTCTAGTTTTGCTTTGATCTCATTTAGCGATTTTTTCCCAAAATTTCGGAATTTAAGCATTTCCGACTCAGGCATAATAACAAGCTCTGCAATCGTATCAATATCAGCGCCTACTAGGCAATTCGTTGAACGAACGGAGAGTTCTATTTCACTAATCTTAAGAGCTAACTTAGCCATGAGAGCATCACGATCTGTGTTAAGCTCAACTTGATCACGCTCAAATGTTACATTAAGCATCTTCACTTGATCGAACACTTGGAAATGCAAAATACCAATCTGTGTCGCAAATGAAAGCGCTTCTTCTGGAGTAATACGACCATCTGTCGTTACGTCGAGAATCAAACGATCATAGTCAGTATCCTGTCCAACACGCGTGTTTTCTACAAAGTAGTTAACTAGCTTCACAGGGGAGTAGGCCGAATCAATAATAATTTCATCGACAATCTTATCCAAAACAAGGTGACGCTCGGAAGGAACAAAGCCTCTACCAACCCCAATCTTGAGATCTACTCTCTTAGTAAGGGGTTTTGTGACGGTAAATATCAACAAGTCTGGGTTAACGAGATCATAATCTGATTCCCCAAGTAAGTCCTTGAGAGTCACGAAATATTGGCCACCTGATTTTTCGATTTGTTGAGGGGAAATATCAAGCATTTTAGTGACAACTCGTCTTTCATGGGTCACTTGATCTTCTGTTGAAAGCTTACGGAGAAGCGCTCCCTTTAAATTGAGAACAATATGCGTCATGTCTTCCACGATTCCTTCAACAGCTGCATACTCGTGGGGAACCCCTTCAATACGAAGGGAGACGATGGCAGGCGCCTCGAGGGAACTAAGCATGATTCTCCTGAGAGCGTTCCCTATGGTATGCCCAAATCCACGCTCAAACGGTTCTGCGATAAAACGCACTTGATTAGGTTTGCGCGACAATTCGTCGACTTTAATTTTACTGGGCAACTCAAACTTGCCGTACTTGACCGCCATGTGTCAGCTCTCCTCTGGAATGTAAATGATTAAACGCGTCGTCTCTTGCGCGGACGGCATCCATTATGTGGTACAGGTGTTTTATCGCGGATCACCGTGATGATAAGGCCTGCACTTTGAAGCCCTCTTACGGCAGACTCGCGTCCTGCACCAGGGCCGCTTAAATTCACTTCTACTTCTTTCATGCCCTGTGACATCGCCACCTTCGCAGCATCTTGAGCAGCAACAGTTGCCGCAAAAGCAGAAGATTTACGCGAGCCTGAAAAATTAACTTTACCAGCTGAAGCCCAAGAAATCACATTGCCTGCTGGATCGGTAATGGCAACAATCGTGTTATTAAAAGTCGCTTTGACATGTGCAAGTCCACTCGGCACTGAACGAGCAACTTTCTTTCTCGCCTTTGCTACTGTGGGCTTTTTTGCGGTGGTTTTTTGTGCTTCCTGCTTATTAGCCAAGAGTCCTCTCCTTAGAAAATGCTATCTGTTATTTTTTCTTGTTAGCAACGGTTTTGCGTTTACCTTTACGAGTACGAGCATTTGTTCGCGTACGCTGTCCTCGAACTGGAAGCCCTAAACGATGACGCATGCCTCGATAGGAATGAATACTAATTAAACGCTTGATGTTGTTTTGTACTTGACGGCGCAGATCCCCTTCAACGACATACTGTGATTGTAAAATCGCGTTAAGACGAGCGATGTCTTCTTCTGTGAGCTTGTTCGCACGCATATTACGATTGAGTCCAAGCTTATCGATAATGTCGTTCGAAAGTTTTCTCCCCACTCCATAGATATACGTCAAGCTCACTTCGAGACGCTTACTGTCGGGGATATCGATTCCAATGACCCTAGGCATATTGTTCCTTTACACTTCCTGATTTACTGCGAAAAATTTACCAGGCTTACTGGTTAAAACTCAAGTTCTTAGAGACCCCTACTAGCGTCCCTGTAGTCTTCCATATTTCATAAAGCCATCATACCGCTTCATAAGTAAGTGAGACTCAATCTGTTTCGTTGTATCTAAAACGACGCCGACGAGGATTAAAAGCGATGTGCCTCCGAAAAAATATGTGATGGTGGCATCAACGTTTAAAAATTTCCCTACTAACGTCGGGAGAACCGCTATAGCTGCCAAGAAAAAAGCACCTGCAAATGTGATCTTATTCATAGTAGATTCGAGATAGTCATGTGTAGGTTTGCCCTGGCGAATCCCCGGGATAAATGCTCCATTTTTTTTCATATCTGAAGCAATTTGCTCTGGATGAAACTGTGTTGCTGTCCAAAAGTAAGTAAAAAAAATAATGAGCAACACGTATGCAATAAGGTAAGGCCACTGTCCTGGAGACAACCAACTAGCAAACCGGCCAAGCCATTTTTCCTGACCCGCGAACTGACCAATAGTTGCTGGAAACATCAGTAGTGATGAGGCAAAGATTACTGGAATCACACCTGCATAATTAATCTTGAGTGGAATGTGTGCCCTATCCCCTTGTCCCTCTTCAGCTCCTACTGTTCTACGAGCATACTGTAGTGGAATTTTACGCTGCCCTTGAATGATCAATATTGTACCAACAATAATCAAAACGAAAACACACGCCAAAACGATAAGTGTTGAAAATGTAAGGCGCCCAGGCTCTTGAGAGTCAAGATTAAGCTGTTGAATGATCGAACCTATCGTAGTGGGTAGGCTAGAAAGAATTCCCACAGTAATAATTAAACTGATCCCATTGCCAACACCTTTTTCTGTGATCTGTTCACCAAACCACATCAACATAATCGTTCCCGCTGTCATTGTGAACATGACAATAAGGTAAAATAACCAAGGAGCACCAAACATCCTAGGTTGCAGCAGTTCGCTAACAATTAGACCTGGGCTCCCGGCATGCAATTGCAATGCATATTTAGCAAAAAGACCAGCCTGAAAGAATGCTAGCCCAACGGTTAAAAGACGAGTCAGCTTACCAATTTTCTTTTTTCCTGATTCGTAGTTTTCTTTGATCTCACGCTGAAAACTTGGAATCAGAGCAACAAGCAGCTGTAAAATAATCGAAGCGGAAATATAGGGCATAACCCCAAGAGCCACTATTGTCATTTGCGCAAAGGCTCCGCCAGAAAAGACATCCATCAATTGGAAAAGGTTCTGGCTTCCTCCTGTAGCAGCTTTAAATAGCTGAGCCGCAGCTTCGCCATCGATCCCGGGAACGGGGATATAGGCGCCAATGCGACAAACCAAAAGGAGTAAGAGCGTAAATACGATCTTCTTCTTCAGCTCTTCGACGGAAAAAATATTTTTTAATGCTTGCCACATAGTTCAAAACAGTAAAAGAGCAACCCCTCCTTAGCCTCACGGCAACGAAGAAGCGCCCTTTTTAATAACTTAGTTTTTCAAGAGAAAAGAACCCTTTTCAAGCTCTTCACGCGCACGCTCTGAAAGCAGCGCAACGTCGAACTTTACTTTCTTTTGTAGCTTTCCACCAGCGAGAATCTTAAACGATTTGGAGGTCTTACGGTTCAAAATGTTCTTTTCAATTAAAGTCTGAGCGTTAACCACTTCACCATCTTTAAAGAGTTTATCGATTAGACCTAGGTTAATCGCTGCAACATCTGTGCGGAATCGACCATTAGCAAACCCTCGTATCGGTAGCTTTCTGTACAAAGGCATTTGACCACCCTCATAACCATAACGTCTCTTATACCCAGAACGAGCCTTATCGCCCTTATTACCCCGACGACAAGTCTTCCCCCGATTAGATCCAATTCCTCGACCTACACGTTGAACATTTCGTCTTGTACGTGTGGTATCTTTGAGTGTCGAAAGAGTGATCATGCTAACCCTCGATTTGCCATAGATTTTAGACGATTACGGAGCATCGAAAGAGCCCGAATAGTCGCGCGCACTTGATTTAGTGGGTTATTTGAACCAAAGCTCTTTGCGACAACATTTTTTATGCCACCGAGCTCAAGCACTGCGCGCACCTTGGAACCAGCAATGACTCCAGTACCTTCTGGTGCAGGCTTAAGCATCACTTTTGCACCATCCCACTCGACAGTGATTTCATGAGGAATGGTTGTTCCTTCCATTTCGAAACCGAATACGTTTTTACGCGCAGCTTCTCCACCCTTACGAATGGCATCGGATACTTCATTCGCTTTTGCGAAACCAAAACCTACATTACCCTTTCCATCGCCAACAAGAATCAAAGCGGAAAAACTAAATTTTCTTCCCCCTTTGACAACTTTAGAGCAGCGGTTGATGTAAAGCACCTTTTCATCGAATTCAGTGCCGCTGTTTTCTTGACGTCGATTCTGCTGTTGTTGTGCCATTATAGATCCTCAAATCCCCATGTCTTAAAACTGCAAGCCCGCTTCACGAGCTCCAGCAGCAAGTTCGGCGATGATGCCATGAAACTTATATCTTCCGCGATCGAAAACAATCGCAGTAATCGATTTTTCTTTTGCTTTTTCGGCAATTAATTTGCCTACTTGACGTGCTGAATCTTTGCACTTACGCGCTTCTGCATTTTTGGGAAAATCTTTTTGCTGCGTTCCTGCGCTCACAATCGTTAAATGACTTTCATCATCGATCAATTGTGCTGAAATGTGCTGATTTGTTTTATAAATACACAGCCTTGGTTTACCAGCATTTCCCCGAACATGCTTTCTTATACGAAAGACTCTTCGTTTACGTCGTTCATTTCTCTTGATGAGAGAACTCTCCATAGAATCTACCTAATTCCTCTCTTGACGATTACGCAGCTTTACCTTTTGCAGCTTTACCTGCTTTCTTACGAACGTGCTCGTTCTCATAGCGAATTCCCTTGCCTTTATATGGCTCGGGAGGGCGTTTACCGCGCACCATGGCAGCAAATTGGCCTACCGCTTGTTTATCTACACCTCGAATAATAATCGTGGTGCTTTTTTCCACTTCAACTTGTACAGTCTTAGGAATTTCCAGTTTAGTTGGGTGCGAGTAGCCTAATTGCAGATCGAGATGGTGACCTTGCAAAGCAGCACGGTAACCAACGCCAATGAGCGTAAGACGTTTTTCAAATCCTTTAGATACGCCTGTCACCATATTATTGATGCTAGCACGGTACAAACCATGGATCACTCCCGTCACCTCTACACCTTCGTCGAACTCAACAAAGAGTCTCCCTTCTTCAATGCGCACTTTCAGACCGGTTGTAGAAGGAAACTCTAGCGACCCCTTGGGACCTTTGACGAGAACCTTTTTATCTTGGATCTTCACTTCTACATTTTTTGGCAGCTCGATAGGGCTTTTACCAAGTCGTGACATATGATGAGCTCCTTAACAATTACCAGACTAAACACAATAGCTCGCCACCAAGCTTTTGCTTGCGAGCTGATTCGCCATCCATCACTCCTTTAGATGTCGACACGATGGCAATACCCATACCGCCTAACACTCTAGGAATTTTATGCGAATTCACATAACGACGTAACCCTGGAGAGGAAACACGTTTCAACCCTTGAATGACCGGCTCACGCCCCTGTGCATATTTAAGGAAGATTCGTCCTTTTCCGTCCTCTTCATTAACCAAGAAGTTATCAATGAATCCCTGTTCTTGCAGGATACGAATAATATTCACTTTGATTTTACTAACGTGAAAATCAACAAATCGATGACGCGCCTCTCTTGCATTGCGTATTCTTGTCAGAAGATCAGCAATTGGATCATGCATTGACATTCGTTTTTCTCTCCTCTTCTTCTTTGAAAGGCATGCCTAGTAGTTTGAGCAGCTCAATACACTGTTCGTCGTTCGTTGCTGAAGTCACAAAAGTAATATTCATACCCTGCGTTCTTTTTACTTCATCAAGATTGATTTCAGGGAAGATCTGCTGATCTTCTAGACCCAAGGAATAATTTCCAGAGCCGTCTCCTTTGAGCGAAAAACCGCGAAAGTCGCGAATGCGTGGAGAAACGATATGGCAAAAACGGTCGAGAAAGTCGAACATTCTTTTACTACGCAATGTCACTTTTGCTCCGATCGTTTGTCCCTCGCGTAATTTAAAATTAGCAATCGACTTTTTGGAACGCGTTAGCACTGCCTTCTGCCCTGAAAGAAGGGCTAACTCTTTAAGACAATCCTGAACAGCGTTTTTATCTTTAGTCGCTTCAGCCATGCCCATGCTGATCACGATCTTCACCAGCTTTGGCACAAGCATGCTATTCGAATATTGAAACTTCTCTAGAAGTCGTTTTTTGACTTCTTCTTTATATTTTTGCTGTAATCTAGACATCGCTCATCAATGGGTTGATTCTTTTTTCACCTGTCGATAGACCACTTCTTTGCCACCATTAGCATAGAAGAGCTCCTTGCCCCCTTTAGATGTGGCTCGGACTTTAGCCCGAATTTTTTTTCCTTCCGCATCACATAGGACAACGTTAGAAATATGCACCGACATCTCGAGTTCAAGAATTCGCGAAGAAGCGGCGCGGTCTTTACTTTTTACATGCTTCTTACGAATATTAACGCCTTTCACAACAACGCGATCTTCACGTCGTGAGAGCACGGCTCCGATCTTGCCCTTTTCGTTGCCGGCTATGACCAGAACCTGGTCACCTTTTTGTATCCACTTACTCATACGATCTCCCGATGCGAATCACTCTAAATAACCTCTGGCGCAAGCGAAGTGATCTTAACATAACCACCATCGCGCACTTCTCTGGCCACAGGGCCAAAAATACGAGTACCCTTCGGATTGTCCTTGTCATCAATAATGACACAGCTGTTGTCGTAAAATCGAAGAAACGAACCATCTGCTCTTCGGATATAACTCTTAGTACGTACAATAACAGCTCGTACAACCTCTCCTTTCTTGACGACCCCCTTAGGATCCGCTTCTTTCACGGAGCAAATGATGACGTCTCCAATACCTGCGTAGCGTCGCTTCGATCCTTTTAACACTTTAAAACACCGCACCCGCTTGGCGCCGGTGTTATCCGCTACTTCAAGTTCGCTTTCCTGCTGAATCATAACTTTACTCGCTAGCTATTGACTACATTTCCAGTAACGGTCTCTACGACTCTCCAACGCTTAAGCTTGGAAAGCGGTCTTGTTTCTTCAATGACGACACGCTGGCCGACAGAGATTCCCTGCGCATCTTCAATGTGCGCATAGTACTTTTTCGCACGGCTGACAACTTTATCAAAATTAGATTCACGACAAGTTCTTTCAACAAGAACAGTTACCGTTTTCTGCATTTTGTTTGAAATTACAACGCCTTCACGAGTTTTCCGAGCATTTCTGCTATCTTCTTGCATATATCCTCATCACAAAGACAGGCTTCCACTTTTTTGTCTCAGGAAAGTGAGAACCCGTGCACGATCCTTGACTTTTCCTCTTAGCACAGAAGGCTTATCGAGTTTCCTCGAAACAGCTTTTTCATTGCGCAATACGAAAATTTCCTTCGAAATTTCGTGGTAGAGAGCTTTCAGCTCTTCAACACTATGATCCTTAAAACGGCTGCTCTTCTTCATTGTCGCTCCTAAACTCGTTCCACGCGCTCAACAAAGCGTGTCTTGAGGCCCAATTTTGCTGCTGCTCTTCTCAAGGCATTCTGAGCCATTTCTTTCGGCACATTTCCTACTTCAAAAAGGATTCTCCCAGGCCGCACTACGGCCACCCAATGGTCTGGAGCCCCCTTCCCTTTACCCATGCGTGTTTCAGCAGGTTTTTTCGATACAGACTTATCAGGAAAGATGCGAATCCAAACCTTGCCTCTTCTATTGAAATAGCGATTAATCGCTACGCGGCAAGCCTCGATTTGGTGATTTGTCACCCGTCCTCTTTCTAAAACCTGCATCCCAAATTCACCGAAGTCGACAAAATTGGCAGCCCTGCTAAGGCCGGCATGTTGGCCTTTTTGCATCTTTCTATGCTTGACTCGTACAGGCATCAACGCCATAAATCATCTTCTCCTATGCAACTTTTGTGGAGATGTCTTCGCCTTTATTAATCCATACTTTGACACCGATGGAACCATAAGTCGTCTCCGCACGTCCATGAGCGTAATCTATATCAGCACGAATCGTATGAAGAGGAATCCTTCCTTCTTTATACCATTCAGTACGAGCGATCTCTGCTCCACCGATCCGCCCCGCAATTTGTACTTTAATCCCTGCAGCACCCGCATCAATCGTGGCTTGCATAGCTTTTTTCATAATGCGACGGAACGGAACTCGACGCTCGAGCTGTTTCGCAATCCCATCCGCAACAAGCTTAGCATCCAAATCAGGGCGCTTGATCTCTTCCACTTCTATCCAAACTTCCTTCCCAGTCAGCTTAGATAATTCCCCCTTGAGGACATCAATTTCTGCACCTTTTTTCCCAATAACAAGTCCAGGACGTGCAGTATGAATAGTCACTTCAATTTTTCCGCTCATACGTTTTATCGTGAGCTGAGAAGCTCCGGAGCAGCAAGCTTTTCCCATTAAAAATTTGCGGATCATATGATCCTCACCCAGGAGATTGCCAAACTCTTGCTTGTTGGCAAACCAAACTGATTTCCAACGCTTATTTCGAACTAATCTGAAACCTGTGGGTGACGTTTTTTGTCCCATATTACCTTCCTTCCTCAGCTGCGACGACGACCGTAAAATGACTCGTACGCTTCATGACAGGCACTCGCCCGCCTTTATTCTTGGATTTTGCGCGCTTTAAAACAGGACCTGCATCCACGCGCACTTCCTTCACAATAAGATCGCGACGTTGTACATTGAGGCGCATTTCAGCATTTGCCACAGCACTATCGAGAGTTTTCTGAAGTAATCTCCCTGTTTTTTGCTGGCAAAAGTTTAACTGCACAGTAGCTTCTTCAACTTTTAAGCCGCGAATCAAATCGGCGACTAGACGAGCCTTACGGGGCGGCACGCGGAGATGTTTCGTTTGTGCTCTTGCAAATTGCATGTCTTAATCCTCGTTACGCTGCAGACGATTTAGAGCCACCAGCACCACTGCTGCCAGCTGCTTCGGCAATTTTCTTTGACCCATGCCCTTTAAAGACTCTAGTCGGGGAAAATTCTCCGAGGCGATGTCCCACCATATTTTCCGATACAAATACAGAAATAAATCTTTTTCCATTGTGTACGTCAAACGTATGACCGACCATGTCGGGAACGATCATTGATCTTCTAGACCACGTTTTAACCGTCTTTTTTGCCCCGGTTTTGTTCATTCTCACCACTTTATCCATTAAAAAGTGGTCGACAAAGGGGCCTTTTTTCAGCGATCTACCCATGAGCTTCCCTAATGTTCCTCTATTTTCTACGGTCTTTCACAATCCACTTATTGGACTTGCGCTTATTGCGAGTTCTAAAACCTTTTGTGTACATTGCCCATGGCGTCTGTGGCAAATACCCATTGTGTTTACCTTCACCACCACCATGAGGGTGGTCTACAGGGTTCATAGCAGTACCCCGCACAGTAGGACGAAACCCTTTCCAACGCATACGACCCGCTTTTCCCTCAATGCGGAGATTTCTCTCTGCATTAGATATCGCTCCAAACGTGGCCTTGCAATCTTCATTAATCATACGAACTTCGCCAGAAGGCATCTTCAAAGTAGCATAACCATTGCTCCGCGCCATCAGCTGAGCAGACAGCCCTGCTGAACGGACTAACTTTGCGCCGCGCCCTGGAAAGATTTCAATGTTATGAATCACAGAACCAAGCGGCATATTTTTAAGGGGCATGCTGCATCCAACTTCGAATGCCGACTCAGGGCCGGAGGAGACAACATCCCCCGCTTTCAGGCCTTGAGGAGCGATAATATAACGCTTCTCCCCATCCTGGTAGCTCAACAATGCAATATGCGCTGTTCTATTCGGATCGTACTCAACAGAGGCCACTTTCGCAGCAATGTTGTCCTTGTCACGCTTAAAATCAATAACACGATAAAAACGCTTTGCACCACCACCACGATGACGGCAAGTCACATGTCCATGATGATTGCGACCATTCGTTCTTCGCTTAGGCTGCAATAAAGCCTTGCAAGGAGACACTGTCGCACGCCCTGAAGCACCGATACGTGTCAACTCTTCATTACTGTTAAGGATCAGCTCTCGCTGACCTGGCGTGACTGGACGGAATTTCTTCGTCATACTCGCACGGACTCCACATTAAACTTTTTCATCAATACTATCGCCAGGCCGAAAGGTCACAATAGCCTTCTTGAAGGCGCTCATCACCCCAATCCTTCCACGAACTCTACGAGTCTTGGACTTAACATTGACAATATTAACCTTGACGACCTTCACTTTCTTATCGATATAGATCTGCTCAACAGCCTGAGCGATTTCAATCTTATTACTTTTGCGATTGACGATAAAAACCGCTTTCGGCGCGTCACATTTTTTTACACAAGCATTGCTGCTATTATACTGCAATTGCTCCAGTACGCGCGCCTTTTCAGTCACGTGGCGATTCTTTATAATATCGTAGGGAGTTTTTTTCAACATGTTACGCCTCGCGACTTAATAAAGACTTCAGTTCATCAAACGCTTCGCTGACAACAATGACATCCTGACAACAAGTCACGTCATATCCATTGACATTCTGCATCAATCGAAGTTCTGCTCTGGGAATATTGCGCATACTCTTAAGAAAATTCGCGCGATCACCACCTTCCTTAAACAAACTAGGAGTCATGAAAAGCACCCGCTTCCCCTCTAACTCTCTCTTGCGAAGGAACTCAGCCACCACCTTCGTCTTAGGCTCGGAAAGGCCCCCGATATCCAAGACATGCAATCTAGCTTCTCGGATTTTCTCTACAAGAAGATGCCGAATTGCAGCACGTCTTTCTTTCCTATTGATGCGCACAAATTGGTCAAACTTAGGCCGTGGAGCAAATACGCGCCCACCACCCTTATACTGCGGCGAACCAAGATATCCTTGACGTGCGCGTCCAGTCCCTTTTTGCGGATGCGGTTTTTGCCCTGAATGGCAAACCTCAGCGCGAGTTTTAGTGCTCGCCGACCACTGTCTCGCATTAGCACGCAGAGCAACCAAATAGTCTTTGATTAGCTGCGAACAAGTCTCGCTAGAGAGAAGCTCGCCGTCGATCGTCATTTCTTCGAGAAGTTGACCGGCTAAGTTATATTTTTTGATCGTAGCCACGATGTACCCCTGCTCTACTTTTTATTCTGCTGTTTTGCATTTTGTTTCTTGACGGCTTTAGTGATGTAGACAAGCCCTCCACGAGCACCTGGCACCGCCCCTTGAACAACGAGAAGATTCTTCTCTTGATCCACCGCTACAACCTTGAGATTTTGGAGAGTGACACGATCATTCCCCATACGCCCAGCTTTTTTCTGACCAGGCAAACAACGCCCCGGGGTACTTCTCATACCGCAGGAACCGCCATGTCGGTGAAAACCCGATCCATGCGCAGCCGGACCGCCAGAAAAATGATGCCTCTTAATTACACCCTGATATCCCTTGCCCTTCGAATCGCCCACAATGTCGACAAATTCGCATTCAGAAAAATACGCAACACCGATCTCTTGACCAAGCTGATATTCCGTAGGGTTTTCGATTCGAGATTCTGCAGAATGCTTTCTTGGCTCAACTCCCGCTTTTTTGAAATGTCCACGTAAGGGCTTGGTAACTCCATGCACCTTAGGCGCGGACACTTTCACAGCGGAAAGCTGGATTGCATTGTATCCATCTCTGTCAACACTCTTAATCTGAGAGACGACATTGGGCTCAGCAGAAATAACAGTGCAAACGACAAAATTACCATCTTTGTCGAAAAGACGAGTCATCCCCTTTTTAATGCCCATGAGTTTCAAAGTCATAAAGTACCTATCGCTCGAATTTTCGCTACCGCATGAGTTCCTATTTGACAACGCCCACAAGGCGTCCAGATAAGAAGATAAGGCGATTTAAGATAAGGGCTGCAAGAAGCGTCGAATGGCTCTGCTCTTCTTATCCGGCGTTGTTGGTCACCCAACTACACCTCGTTACTGATCTTTTTTAAGATCAAAGCGCGAAGATTAGCATCTTAGCGAATTATGACCAAGCTAATTTTGTTTTTTGGCTTCCTGAACAATATTTTCGACGCGCCTAGAACGTTGGTATGAGGACACCATCAGAGCAAAAATAACACCCAGAACAAGAATCATCCCAACAAACTCCCTAGTCTTCACTCAGCCCTCTCAAAACGCAATCTGCCGATTTTACCCACTCGCCTCTCTTTTTCGATAGAAGAACTTTTCGCCAACCCCAGCATCAAGATAAATTTTCAACAGATTCGACCTAAATTTTTCGAAAATCTAGCATCACTCAAGAGACTCCTGCATAACTCAGTGCCTTTGGAAAAAATGATTCGTGTTAGCGAGATTTCGGATTTGGGCGAGCCCACATACGCGAGACATCTCATAGGGGGCGAGCAAAAAACGAAAGATCGCAAAACGAGCATTTTTAACGAAG
>JAGXTH010000065.1 GCA_018333475.1 Simkania sp.
TTACTTCCTGCATCTTCCCCTCGAAATACTCCTCATTTTCTTTTCGCCCAATGTAACTTCCTGTAATACTAGGAGCCAATGAGCCATAAGGAATCTCAGTAAATCCTTCTAATAGTCCGTCGAGATAAATCGAAATACCAACAAATGGTTCCCAAATTATCGCAATGTGATACCAACAGGTCGTCTCTAACACGGTTCTTCCCCTCACTCGATATTCTTTGATTCCATCGGCGGTCACTACTTGCGCCCGACCCCACAGTTGTTGTCCATCTGTATGTCCAATGGCAATTTGATAACTGCTTTCATTTTCAGTTCTCCCCATTGAAAAGAAAACCTTATGGAAGTAAAGATTACTTCGTTTTGCCCACAACGACACAGTAAATGCTTGGTCATCATTCAATGAAAATTCTGGGGTGTTGATATAATCCGAGCCATCAAACAAGTTTGCCCTATAGAACAAGCCTCTGGCCCGATTTGGCGTCTTGGTGATCCATCCGCCGCCACCTTGGGCGTCATAAGCATTAGTGGTGCTATCCTTAAATTCACCCACGGTTCCATCTCCTTGTTCTAAGAGATGATAGATTGCCTCATAATCTTCATAGAGTTGATTTGGAACACTTGGTCTAATTCCGCCTCCAAAACCAAATCCGCCAGTTGGCTCAAACCAATTTTGGTCGGTAGGAGCAGTGCCGCCAAACTTAAAGCCGCCCGCTGGCATGATCCGATAAGTGATCGAACAAATGCCGTCGTCCTTAACCAAAATTGCAGCGTCATTCAATCCGCTGAATTCAAAACCACCTGACGGAATGAAGGTTTGATCTTCTTCTGTCGATGCTTCTCCACCAAGTTCAAGACCTCCAATTGGAGTCTCGTGCATTATTTTATAGGGGATTGCACTTCCGCCAAATTCAAATCCTTCGCCATCTACTGATGGAGTGTCTGTAATTGGAGCATGGCCGCCGAATTCCATTCCGCCAATAGAATGATCCGCTTCACCTGTAAATTCGATTCCTCCATCTGGATGAAAGACTTCGATTGGAGAGGCAGTTCCTCCGAATTCAAATCCTTCTCCATCGACTTCGATTGGAATTACTCTGGTTCCTGGTGCTTCGCCACTGAATTCAAATCCTCCAGATGGAGTCTCACTAATACAATCTATAGTGAGATTTAGAACTGGAGCAGTTCCATTGCCTGCCAGGAAAGCCCAGCGATTATTTCCAGTGTCGCTACCATTGTCTTGTGTTGTGATGACAATGGCATTGCCAGAGGTCCAACCTGGACGAGTAATGATCTCTGTGATGATCGGAGAAATATCGGGCGTGTCATAGAATTGACTGGCTTGCCAGGGCGTGGGATTCCAATCTACATAAGCGGACGTTAAGACCCTAGATTCAGCATCAGTTTCGTCTGTTGGGGCCGTTGCGTTGTCGTCTGCGAAGGCAAAAATTCTAAGTTTGATTCTGGTATCGGTCGTATCTGTTTGAAAATAAGGTTGCGCACCAGGATGTGTTCCACCGTCCCCTTTTCCTGCACTAGCTCTATTGCCAGCGCCAGAACTGTAAAGAACATAAAGAACAATGTGGTTGCCTGGGGTCCAACCGGCTCGATCAACAATTTCTTGAATTACACTGGAGATGTCTGGAGATGTGTAATAATTGAAGGGAGGTCCAGCAGCAAATGAAGGCACAGTCCAAGAAACACTCGCACTTGTAACTGATCTTCCATCAGCATCAGTAGCAGTGGCGGGTGCGGTCGCATTATCTTCCGCCACCGCAACAATCGTAACATCTAAAGATGTTGAATTAGTTTCTTCTGCAAGAAAACTAATTCTCGTGTCACCAACAGTATCTCCTTGAGCAATGTAAACATCTTTATATCTCAAGAAGCAATTTGTATTATTGCCACTGATTTTCCCAAAGCGGTCAAAATCATTAGTGGTTAAACTCCCGCCACTTACCCAATAGCCGTCATCAGCATCAGCAAAGATTATTGGATTGCCGAGGTTTATATTGGATTGTAGAGTGACTGAGGCAGTCTCAATTACATTAGGTCCGACATGAACTGGCACAAAACGAAAGAATTGCTTGGTAGGAACTCCGTAATAACCAAGTTGGAGATTAGGGATCGTGGCACCAGTATAAAAATCAGGAATGCCAGGACGCCATTCACCGTTATCCAACACATTATCAATCTGAATAGATTGAGGGTCTATGCAAATTTCACTCGAACCACCTTTTTCAGCTAGTTCGATATTTGCAAGATAAGAGAGTTCGGAACCAAGACGGCCAGTAAATGTCATGTCATTATCTAGTAATTTTGCCTAGTAATGCGTTGAGTCAGTCGGTATAATTACTTAACCGTGCAAGTTGCCTCTAATAATTTGTTGCCCTTCAAAGTCATGCAACTTGCACGGTTTTCAATAATTGACCTTCACCACCGTGTCAAGGCTTGCAGAAACATCAATCTTGGCATAAGCGTGTAGCTGCTCCCCTCCAAGATCGAGAACCTCATAAGGCACGATAACATCAGCCCCATCTGTAATAGAAATGACAGGGCTTGTGATTCCTTGAACTTTAATTGGCAAGATAAATCTGGGCATATCCTCGGCAACTGTGCCGCTAGGAATGGTGACAACCTTCTGACTCATCTAATTTTCCTCAAACAGTTTTGAATCAAAATGCTTGAGATAACTTTCAGAGCGGCTTCCAATCCCTTTCTATTCAAGCAAATTGGGTCACATCCATTCCATAGTTGATCTTTGATTGTCTGAGAAATGGCACCGAGAACTTCACGATCACATTCGTGATTGTCATGCAAAACCATGAAGTCATAGATTTCTTCAAGATTGATTTGAATGAATTCGCCGCAGTCTGTGGTCATTTTGAGCGGCCCAGGCTTCTTGCCAAGTTCATCTCCAAATCCATCCACGAGAGCATCTAGAAAACTATAATAGTTGTCCGGGATGTCGTCTTGTTTTAACCAAAAATTCATTAGTTCTCCGAGAAACCTGTAATGGTCGGCGTCAATTTGAGTTCGTCGGTATCAACCAAAGTCTTCACCGAGCCGAAGCGTTCTGCCCAGACAAGCCGTGGCGTGCCTGAATCGTCATATATAAAATACCCATACACGGTGCCGCCAGATGCGCCACAAGTCCAGCTTTGTTCGGCTGAATAGGCTTTAACTGCCTTGTGGGATACGGTCGCCGCTGCGTCCCAACCACCGCTTAGAGTCTTAATCACATCTAAGCCGTCGCCTGTTGCCAAATCAAAATCAGCATAAACACTGTCTTGATCGGGAGTTTCATTGTTCTCGTATAGAGCCAATTTTAGATCGGTTCCCGAATCCAAAAGGCGATCCATAAGATAGAGTTCTGATAAATCGGGGACGATGAGCGGCATAAAATTACCTCTTAAATGTTTCATTATAATAGGCATTCCAGAAACATTCTTTGCTATACTTTATAGTTTGCCATTCCTCTGGAACAACAAATGCTCAACAAATATGAATTAGAAAAAGTTCTCAAAAGTGGCGCATCTAATGTTGAAGCCGCCACAATTTTTGATTGTGGTGTGCGCACAATAGTGCGTGCCAGGAAAACTTTTGGTCTTGATCGTGGTTTCATCAGTCACGGCAATCATATCCTTAGTGACGTGCAAAATGAAATCCTCACGGCATGTCTATTGGGAGATGGTTACATCAACTTTTCATCTAGAGGTCACTCTAGATTTGGTTTTGGGCAAGCGAAGCGAAGGCGAAAATATGTCGAATTTATAAATGAACTTCTCAAGCCATTATCAGTGACGCCTTTTTTTGAAACTCGATTGGACCCAAGAGTAAAATCCGGGAAGAGTGAATCTTGGCGATTTTATACTCACGCAGATCACCAATTTACTGATCTTCGTGAGAAGTGGTATAACCCAGAAAAAAAGGTGCCGAGTTGGTTAAAATTGTCACCCCTTATCTTTTCTCATTGGTTTCTTCAAGATGGTTGCAATTCACCAGAAAAAAGAGCTTTGACTCTTGCAACAGATGCGTTTAGCAGAGCCGATGTGGAATTTCTACAAGAGCGACTCAGAACTGATCTAGAGTTGGTTTCTACAATTCAAGGAAGCAAACAATTTCACTTAGCCATCGGTGCTTATGAATGTGAAAAGGCTTTATCCATGATAAGGCAATATAATAACTTTCGTTGCTTTCGATACAAGAATCGCTTCATCAAGAAGAAAAACCCAAATCTAGGTGCATCTAAACTTAACAAATCTATTGCAGAACAAATTAGAATCAAATGGAAGAATGGCGTTAAACCACCTTTGTTGGCCGAGGAATACGACGTGGGGGTTGTGTCCATCTACAATATCCTAAGCTATCGAACCTATGCTGTTACTTCAACATAATGCACTTTGGAGTGAAATTTCCAAGTATTGTAAGCAACTCCAAAAGCACTCAATTTCAAACTGTCATTCGTGTCGTCAGCGGTCACATTCATTATAATGGGAGCATCTAATGCGAAAAATAGATTGTTCACTGATCCAACTATATCAGTTGTGCTGCCATTTTTCTCAATCGTTCCAACATGAAGCCAAGCACATGTCTCATTCGTACTTGTATTTTTTGCGATGGTGTGAATCAAAAATGTCCAAGCTGAATCATCAGGCAGATTCAATCTTGAATTGGCTATGGCATCAATAAAGAACTCAGTATCAGATGTTGTGGTAATGGTGGCATACAAATCAATTTCCTGTTGCCACCGAGTATTTACATCTCTTGTAATGACATGGGTGACATCCTTGCCGCTATTGTGAAGAACAGCCGTCGTGTCCTCCATGCCTCGTTGAACTGTAAATGTATTCCCACTAATGGAAGTAACTAACAAAAGTTCTTGTTCAATTACAATTCTAAAATTGGCAATGGTTGGAAACCCCGTTACGCTCACGACATCTAATGTGGTTTGACTATCGTCGATAGAACCATCTAGAAGTGTTTGGATATTGTTAGTGAACGTGTCGAGCATCATTAGGCTGTAATCTCCGTCCAAAAAACTTTTGACCGCCATTGCCAATTATTGCTGCTCGTGCCAGTCACAGTAATTATGAGAGCATCATTGGTGTCGTCGGCTGTGATTGCCACTGTCAGAGCGGCGTCTTCTTGATTAAATAATTGCCCTACAGTTCCAACAATGTCAGTTGTCGTTGAATTGTGTTCGATACAACCGGCATGATACCAACCACCAGTTTCATTTGTGTCTTCATTTTTCGCCACGGTCAAAACTGTAAACATCCAAGCCGAGTCTGATGGCACGAGTAATCTAGAGTTGCTCACCCCATCTAGAAAAATTTCTGTTGCCGTGTTGTTAGTTGTTCTTCCGCTCAATAAAAAGTATTGCCCAAATCTAGTAGCCACTGCCGCCGTGAGAATGTGAGTAATTTTTTGGTTATCCACATGGGCAACCGCTGTAGTGCCTTCAATTTCACGGATAACCGTTAAAGTATTGCTGGAAACGTCTGTAACCAACATCAACTCCTGTTCGACCAGAACTCTAAAGTTTGGTGTCAAAGGAAAGAGGGAGGCATCAGTCACATCGAAGCTCGTTTGCGAATTGTCGATGTCGCCATCCAAAGTGGCTTGTCCGAAATTTGAAAAAGTGTCTAAGAGAGCCATGCTCTATAAAGA
This sequence comes from Simkania sp., assembly GCA_018333475.1. Lineage (GTDB taxonomy): Bacteria > Chlamydiota > Chlamydiia > Chlamydiales > Rhabdochlamydiaceae > JAGXTH01. The sequence continues at coordinate 5,671 of JAGXTH010000065.1, forward strand.
GTAAATTTCAGCAATTATCGAACGTGGCGATATATTTTGTTCCGTCAAAAAAGAAAGAAAATACCCAGCGTTCGTCAGCATTTAGGCCGGTGACATTGTTGTCATTGGTATCTCCACAGGTCGTCACCAAGAATTGATCGACATTGCAAGTGACATCAACACCGCCTTCTCCAACTGCTCCAACCTTCAAGATAATCACGAATTCATCTCCGAACTTAGAATAGCTCGTATTGCAATTGATGGTAAGATTATCAGACAAGGTGCTTGTCTTACCGCAAAAATTCTGTTTGCGGTAAGGAAATAAGCTAGATTAAGCAAGCACTTGTAAATAAATGCGCCAGCGTTGAGAATTTCGTCTTCTGTTTTTAGTTCTAGCAGGTAAACCCAGGCGTCTTGATTAAAATCATCAGGATCGAGCTTTTTGAACTTATTGGAGATGTGTCTGGTAATCTTTGTGATTTTCTCGAACAGTTCCGGGCTAGTTTTCCTGTTCATTAGAAAATCAAGAATGGGGTCCATCTTTTTCCTTGAAGTAATCCTTGATGATTTTCCGAATCAAAGCGGATACTTTGAGGCCGAGTTTATTGGCTTCTTGAGTAAGTCGTTCCTTTTCTTGTTTGCTGGCCGAGATAGACATTGGTTTAGCCACTTTGCCAAGTTTTCTCTTAGTGGGCGTTTTTCTGAGTTCTGGTGCTTTTCTTGGGAGTCTACCCAAGGCTCGCAGGAAGTCTTCATTCATAAAAAGTCCTTATCGCTCCAGATCGTTTATAGAGCGATCTGTAGTCTTCTGCCCGTTGGGCGAGGTTTGGGGTCACGCAGGGCCATTAGAGCCTGTCCTGAGCGTTCGACGGGGCTTCTGTGGGCTTTTAGCCAGTTATGGACAGCCAGATGATGTGGGTCACAGAGGGGCATGAGGTCTTCGAGGGGTTCGTTGCCGAGGTTTTTGTAAGTAATGTGATGGAGTTGGTAATGTTCATCGTGGCAAATCAAGCAATGTTGAGGTTTTTTGCTGAGTTGGTATTCAAGACGTTTTAATTGCCAAGCTGTGGATTGAATATAGCGGTGATAGTTCACACGCTAGATAGGCGGGTGGATTAACAATTTAAGAATTCAAATCTAGCAGATTTAGCCTTTAACATGCTCCTTTTTTCCTTTCCCAATGTTGATGTTGCAATCCAGTATTGCTCTTCCCACTCACCCCCTCTCTAAGACTGTTATGGTAGGGACACCCATAGACACCCATTTCTCAGGTCTTTTACTTATATGTACCTAAAGTACATAATATGTTAGAACTCAGGAAATGGGTGTCTATGGGTGTCCCTACCACCATGAAATAAGGACTTACGTCATTTTTTTTAATTGCCACCTGGCAACTGGCAGCAAATTAGGAACATCGTTATTGTACCAAAGTTGGTGGCAACATGGTCCTCAAGCCTATATTTTCATAAAGACTGCGTTTTCTGTAGTATTTGATTTTACCTGGGAACACTGTGTTCAAGTCCCGCAACAACCAATCAATTTGACCCCGATCCAGCCCCATCGTATTATGCAGTCGAGCATATAAATCCTGTCGAGAACAAGACTGTGGCTTATCGTTAAACTCGATCTCGACAGGAAATCTTTGTCCATTATTACAACAGGAATGGAGAATCAGATGGTCTTGGATAAATTCCCAAAGTCTGGGGTTTCCGCTAGTCTGGAAATTTTTGACGTGTTCCACAGAACTTGTTTCGTCGAATTGTTGATTTGTTCGCAATCTAACCAAGCCTTCTACCGCCCAATTGATAATCCCCGTCATTTCGGATGCCAATTTTGTGTCAAGCTCTTTATCAGCCTCGGCTTCAAAACTTTTTTCATGTTGAAGCATCAACGTGCGACTTGGCATTGCGCCTGCTGAATCGGCATAGGCTGGAGGCTCGTTTGCCGCCAACATGAATCTAACTGGTAGTTTGGCGGAAGTGCCATCTCTATATTTTTTTTCTATAGATACACAATCTTCTCCCACAATCGAATTCATACATTGGATAATGAGTCGCTTATGATTGGCATTTAGTTCGATCTCACCGACTATAGCCACTAGAGCATTCACGAGCTTGGCTGTGCCATAAGGTCGGGCAAGATCATTCAGATCGAAGCCGACAGCATTTTTGCCCATGAGCTTCTCGAAAACCCGTAGAATTGTGCCTTTGCCTCCTCGTTTAACGCCGACCAACATAAGCAATTTTTGGAATCTGGTGTCACGAGTCAAGCAATAGCCCATCCATTCTTGCAGTAGATTCTTTTTACCTATATCTCCTTCATAAACCTCGTCGAGAAATTTTAACCAACAGGGACATGTAGCTTTCGCATCAAAATCAAAATCTAGGCAATAATCACAACAAAAGTTTGGTGTATGTTCAACTAGATTAAAACCATCTAGATTGAGCAATCCATTGACAAGTGGGATTAAATTTCTTGGGTCTGGCATATCCTTGGGATTACGCCAATAAGGCATAGTTTGTTTTTTGAAATTCAATTCTCCATTGTAAATTCCAGGCATGGCATAAATAATTGGAATGGTATTTTTTACTGTATGATTTTTCTGACCCAGCCCTTTTTTTCGTAACCAATGGCGGAAATAATTTTCAAGTTCCTCTTCCAACATTAGGCAATACTTGTTACCATCGTAGAAGTAAATTTCACCATCATGGCAAAGAGGATGTTTGTCAGAGATTTCATCAACGAACTCATCAGCTAACTGATCGAATAACGTGAGTGCTGTGGGATCAACTTTCTTGCGAGGCATATTTACTTCCTAAAAAATGAGTTAAGTTTTTCTTCGAGTGCGACTGATTTGAGGCGATTGACCTCTGCGAACGCCGCAGGATAATCTCCCTCAAAATTCAAGGCTGTCCAAACTGCGAATTTGGAATAACCTTGGGATGGCTCTAGCCCTGGTACTGAACTAGAGAATAGATAAAAGACTTGATCGAGAGTGCTTGCGGAGACGCCCTTATATTTGCCTGGGCGTCTCCAATGATTGTCGGATAATTCAACCCAGCCATGCGGTTCAAGAATTGAGTTCCAACTCATACGCATGAAAAAATTGCTAATTGGATCGGAACCAAAGTCAATTTCAGAGGAACCTTTGGGTTCCTTCTTTTTAACTTGCACCTGATTAAAAGTTTTGGCTAGATCGCAGAGTGCCAGTAAATCGCCAGGATTTTTGTCTTGGAGCGAGAATAAATCTCGTTGTAGCCATTTGCGATCAGAAAAAAGCGGTGAGGGACAAAGGCAATACTTATTGAAGCCCAAAAGTTCTATGTTTACCAATTCATTTGCTGGAACATTGGCATTGCGTGATAAAACCTCGTGTCGAACAATATGATTTGGAACTCGTAGCCAGATGTGAAAACCCTTGCGAGTTTTTTCTATGCCGCAGCCCTTTAGTCGATCTCCTGCCTGCTTGCAAAACGGGACAAACGATCTTTCCTGTTGATGATCGAAATCTAGAACATAGACTGGATTAAGATAGCCGCAAAGGATGGCAATTCGAGAATCGCACATGGCGTTTCGGATATTAGGCCAATGCAATCGAGGCCCAGAATGGTTATATGTCGAAACATTGGGAGTTTTGTCACGAGCATGAATTGGCAGAATCGCCCATCCCGCCTCCCAAAGTTTCCAAGCAAATTCCCAATTTTGTTTTTCTAGGGACTTGCAATTTGTATCGAGTTGGTCTATACTATCAGTAGACATTAAATGATCCTTTCGGGGTTGTTGATGTAGTTTCCTGAAAATCAGTGATACACCCTTTCGCTGATAATCTCCTCAAATAAACACCCGCCTTCTTGTCCAACAAAGGCGGGTGTTTTTTATTCACGCACGACAAGTCGCAGTGGCGTGCGATGAAACTCAGACCCAGGTTTACGACCATTTTTCCCCGGCGTATATCCGACCTCAGCCACAACCTTTTTGATTTGTGCCTGCTGCTCAAGACTATAAAATGGCGTTTTCCCAATCCAGAGTTCACCTGCGGGGATAATCCCACAACTGCGGTAGAAGCCCCACACAGAGGGGCTTATTCCTAGATTTTTAGCAACTTCTCGACCCAAAAGATGTGTTTGCATATTCATATAAATAGTTACGTTCCTTTTGTTTTTCTAGGAAAATCGAAAATACACACTAGATAAGAAAGCTCAATCCCATGTGGTTGAGAACTCCTTTCTAGAGTGTAAGTTGCCAGAAGCCCAGGCTAACCCCTGGGCTTCATTTTTTGCTAATCAAAATCTAGCAATTTCTAGCAATCAAAACAATAGCATCCATACTCTTTTATGTCTATGAGAGACAAATTGAATTTATGGTTCACGAGAATACCAATCATTTCAGCCAGTACAACCAGCCGAGGCAAATTGAAATTCTTGGGAAACATGTTGGAGCAAATGATTGAAACTCAACGACCTCCGAGTGTTGCCCAAGAGAAACTTTTGTTGCAATGGTGGAAGCACGCTGAAAGAAAAAGAATCAAGTGATCGAAGAAGCTAGAAAAGGTTTACTCGAATGAATGAATTACAAATTGGCAAGGCTGGAGAATATCTTGTCTGTGCTGACTTAATTATGCAAGGGTATGTTGCATTCCCATCGGAACAAGGATTGCCATTTGATGTAGTCGTCGATGTGAATGGGAAGTTAATTAAGGTACAGGTGAAGACAACGCTGGAATATAAGCCCTTTAATGGCTGCATAGGTTATGTTTACCATGTCAAACAATGCGGTAAACATGGAAGGCAAACTTATAGAACCCAAGATGTTGATATTTTTGCGCTTGTAGCTCTTGATAAACGGCTCATTGGTTATGCTCTACCTTCACAGATGAAGACAACCATGTTTTTTCGCATACCTGATTTTGTTTATCCGGCAGATAAGGCTCGGACTCAGCGTGTTGAGAGAGATACTAGAATAAATGAATTAGTGAAATCGGGGATGCCTAAAAGAGATATAGACAGATTGCTTGGTCTTAGATTAGGAACAACATCAAACATTTTGGCGAAGCCCATAAACAATCACAAAAGAAACATGTTTGGAAAACGACAACTGGTAGTAAGAAAAGCTCCCGCCACCGATCCTCAATATGAACAGCGGCCCACGAGGACAATTCGTCTACGGCCTCGCTGCTTAGCCCAAGCCCCTGAACAGATGCTCAAGATAAATCATGGAGCAGGCGGCATAGGTGACGCCCTGTTGGGCCTCACGATTACTCGTGGCCTGCAAGCCCAAGGTTATCAAATTGCTTATGCAGTTTCTCCTCTGGCCCAACCCTTTGTAGCCCTTTTTGAGGGTTGCGATTTCTTGGCGGAACACAAGCATGACGCCAATCAAATTGAATATCCTGATGAGAACTTACAAATCAATGTCGGTTACACTATCGAATGCAAGGAAAAATGTGGCAATGGGTTGATTCCAAGATGGAAGAGATACGCAGATAATCTGGAATACTCTGGAGAACCTATAATCCCAGAGTTAAGGGATCGGAGGGGGATTGAAGAGTTAGGGCTGTCTTTCAAAGACAAGGTAATTCTTGCCCCATTTTCCACCTGGGAAGCACGGGCTTGGCGTATCGAGAGTTGGCTGACGTTGAATCATTTGCTTCAATCAAAAGGATATGAAACTGTCGTCATCAGCCAGAAGCATAAAAAGCTAGAGTTATTCAAAAATACAGAGATTGTGGAAGAGGCCACTGCCGCCAAGGTGGCGGGAGTTCTGCTTAACGCCGCAGCCTGTGTGGCCTGTGACTCGGGGATGAGCCACCTCGCAGGATTGCTTGGTACATCCTGCATCACCTTATGCGGACAAACCACTGGAAAAGATATTTTTGGTTTGTATCCCAGCGTGAAAAGCATCCAAGGTTCTTTGTTGTGTAATGGATGCTGGTGGAACGAGCCGCCGTATGACCATCATGCCTGTGGTCATTGCTGTGCGAATTTGCAATCAATTACACCAAGTCAAGTTTTGCACGAGATAGATCAGATTTGTTTGCCAAAATTTGCCAAGGACGAGGCGGTAATTTGTCGAGGAAAATTGGCGGTGGTTCGGGATTGTTTAATGGAAGTGAAACATCTGGAGGGGGATGTTGGGGAGTTTGGTGTCTATCGTGGGGGCGTGGCGGCGTTCATCCAGCATTACTTGCCAAACGATCAGCTTCATCTCTATGACACGTTCTGCGGTATGCCTTTTGGCGATAAACATCCTGGGGGTCGTCACCGAGCGGGAGATTTCGCAGGATGTAGCATGGAACAAGTGAAAAGTTTAGTCCCCAAGGCAAAATTATATCCAGGTGTCTTTCCCAATTATGCGTTGCCGGATGTGAAATATAAGTTCACCCATCAGGATTTTGATCTTCAACAAAGTGCAGAAGCGGCTTTTGTCTATAGCAAACCGAGACAAGTTCCTGGTTCATTGATGTTGATCGACGATTTTGGATGGGAAAATTGTCCTGGCATAAAGGTAGCTGTGGCGAAATGTTTCCCAGGCTCCTCGATTGAGCGACCCTCGGAATATCAGGCACTTATCAGGTTTTAATCATTATCATCTTAGTGATGATTAAAATTGCAAAGTATTGTTGCAAACTCTGGTTGACAATCCACTTTTTCGGCGTATAGTGATTGTAGAAAGGACTCCGACGTGGAATCTTGGCAACATCAACTAGAGAAGCAAAAGGAACCGCCGATGACCTTGGCTGAATTTGAAAGGCGTCTTGAGGATCGAGGTTGGCACTGCAAGATTAGCAGTCGTCTGATAAAATCGCCCTCCCGGATTGATTTTGAGCATGGAACCGTTACCTTGAGTTATGCCTATCTCAATGCGTTTGACGAGGGCAATCTGGAGGAATCTCCCCATACTGCCAAGGAAATGTTCGAGCAAATTCTTTTTGACATCATGCCTGCCAAAACGACCCTCACTATTGTTGGGTAATCACATCCGTCTCTACAAGACCAAATCTGAATTGCTTTGGGAACTGCTCAAGAAGCAATCCAAAGTCCCTTCCCGCCCTGAACTGCGAAGGCTTTTTGAGGCAGCTTATCAGCAAAACATAAGTGACGCCCTGATGTCTCGTGTCGTAAATCTGTGGGAGAAGTGCATATCTCAACCGACTATTTCTACAAAGGAGATGTGAAATGAAAATGACATTTGATGATGCTTATGAACTGTATTTTGGCAGCCACCTTGACCCCTATCATAAGCTACATCCTCTTGAGGCTCTTTGTTTCCAGGCCAATGGCCGCTGGTATCTTGAGGGGTCTGCTGGGTATCTTGCTACCGTGCTGAACACTGGCGAGGTTATATACGACGAGGATGATTATTTAGGAGCGCAAGAAATCAACAGCCAAGAAGCCATGCCCTGAGTCGTAAATCTGTGGGAACAACATGTGGAAAATCCGCCCTCGACTAAAACTGGTGAGAAATGAAGACCTTCCTCTGGACAATTTTGATTTTGTTTTGTTCGACTGCAAATGCGCAGGTGAGTTCAAGTTACAGGGCGTCTCATACGCCTTTCGGCTCCAGTTCGAGCAGAACTCAAACGCAAATCATTCGAGGAAAAAACGGTTTAATCGAAGGCACCGCCACCACTCATAGTCATTCCAGCACCACCATCTACCGCAATCAATTTGGTCGCATTACTGGCACGGCCAACAGGGGCAAAACAACTACTGTGTTTCGAGATTCTCACGGGAAAATTATAGGGAGTGTGAAGTGACGAAGAAATCAGATCAAAAACTAATCATATTTGCCGTAGCGGGGGTGATTTGCTTTGCCACCCTTCTCGGCTGCATGGGGATTAGTTTTGAAATTTTTTCAATCCTGCACCGCAAAATCGCCTTGGAACAAACAAAAGCCGAGATTCGAGACGTTTTCAATCCCTCCCTTGCCGAAAAGAAGGCGGCACTCAAAAAACAGTATAAGGAGACAATGACTAGAGATTATGCCAAATACAAAAGAGAAGACCCTGTAAAGTTTGCCAAGCTAGAAAAGGATTTCAAAAAGGCTGACGCCGAGTGGTACAAAAAGCTCGATGCCATCAAGACAGACCAACAGTTTGAGACTTTCACACAAGGAAACTAACCATGTTCTCTCTCGTCCTTTTGCTTGCACTCACAGCCCCTCCTGAGCAATCTAAAGGCTTCGATCCCATCGAAACTTGGGTATCCAAGGCCGCAGCCTGTGCCTCCGAAGGGGTTAGGAGTGCCCCGTATGACATCAAAAAACAAGTTCAGGAGAAATACCTCACCGAGCCGCCAAAAGTCCGCTTAGTGGCTCCCACGAGCGGACCAACGGTAGGCGTTCTAGCCCCCATGAGTCAGACGGAAGCCAAACACGCCTACTTCCGGTACAAAATTTTCGACATTGAATCGGATTATGAAGGCAAGGCTCAAATCGTCAAGATCGGCAGCATTGCCAGCAAAAGGCCGACCAAGTGGATCAAGGGATTGAGGATGGGACAGTTACGGATTGGTGATGAGATTGCTTTCGATGAAGAGACAATCTTTGTATCCCATCGTGTCTCGGACCTCAAGACACAGGTGACGGATCACGAGTTGCTTGAGGTTCTGGATTGGAAGGAGTGTTTGAAAAGGTATCAGGAACGGATGAAGAGGTAGCCACGCTGAGTCACGGATGACAAAAAGAAGACCTCGGCATAGACAACGAGTTTATGCCGAGGTCTTTCTGCATACATAGATAACTTGATTTATAATACCCAGATCAACTAACTATTTCTATGAAAAACAAATTCATCTGCGAAGGAAAAGCCCAAGCAATTTTAGGGAAAACAAGATTTGCTGACCCAAGAAAATTCTTGTTAAGTCATAGGCCCATACCAGACCCCCGAAAATTCTTGATGACCTGCAACGATAATCAGCCTTATCTGTTGACAGAAGATGGTGAATTTCAACTGGCTCTTGAGGATGGGACTCCAATCTTGTTGGAATGAGCTTGCTTGGCCTTCCATTTCAATCGCATCATTTGGGTATATTGAGCCGCACTTTTCAGTAGATGTTCCTCATTTTCCGTGGGGATATACCCAGGGTTGGCTTCAATGACGGCTCTAATCCTGGTCTTCTCCTGCATGATCCAGGTGCGTTTGCTTTGCTTGATGGCTGCATTGACGCAGCAGTATATGTAATTGAATGGCTCGTTATATGGATCAATGCGGCGAATATAACGCAGGACAATTACCCAGGAGTCATTGACCATTTCTTCATCCAGTTTGCGGTTGATCTTCGAGACAGCCATCTCGATTGTGTCACTTAGCAGCAGCGTCAGGGCATCATTGAGCTTAGTGCCTTCTGGAGTGGCTTGATGATCGGCAAGTTCTTTGCATAGAGCTTTTTTATCTACAGTTAGGTGCATCTTTACCTCGCTGGTCTATTTTTCTTGCCGCAACCGCATCTCCTTTTGGTAGGTATGTTTTGAATTGAAACTTCTCTGATTGAACAGCGGGCGTGAACCTTCTCTGGTGGATGAGTGGTGATGATTTGTAGCCCGCAATTGAGGCATTTCACACCACCTTCGATTGCTTCAAAAATGCAGTTCATTAGTATGGTGAAATGTCAGTTATACCAGTTTCATAACCGACTCCTTGCAAACCTATGGTTGCCCAATCGCCAAGGCCCACGGGCTGTTTGCTGAGATTGGTTGGACTACAACTCATCCAAACGAACCAATAGTCAATACCTCCAAAATGCGCCAAAGAGAAATCTGAAATGCCATAGAAGTCCCTCGAAACCACCCATCGCAACAAATCATTTTTCTTCAATCTGATGTTCCCCGCATTACAATCCGTGAAATATGTTTGTTCATGGAACTTGTAAGTTTTAACAAGCGAGAAGCCAGACCCGGTAAAGTCGTATAGATATTGCTGGGGATAGTCCCAAAAAATCGAACTGCCCCACCAAGGACTGTACCACCGCAATGTGTCAGTGTCGTCCTTACGGCCAATAAAGAGATTTGTGAAGTATCGTCTAATTGTAGCTGGATACGTGCCGCCGCCATCGCTCACGCTATGCGTGATATTGGAACGAGTAGTCAAGAACACATCCATGTCGTTCAAAACTTTGATGCCTCGGGGTCCGTAATAGACGTGTGGAATATCGTAGCTACCTGCTAAGTCCTCTTCCATCTGAAATGATGCACTCGCCGCATCAGCACCGCCAATATAACTCTCATTGTAGAGATTGGGTGTATTCCAGGCATTTTGAATCGCCAACCATTTTGATGTAGGAGTATCACTGCCGTGAAAAGCAGCCAATCCAAACAAATTAAATGAATCTCGTGCAGGAGGGTCTACCGTTGTTGGCTCGGCCATGATGTGAACGCCCGAACTGTCGTCTACCACTTTGATTCCGTGACCCGCAATTATATTGGTCCGTTGCAACTTTTCGTTGACGGAATTGACCCAATTGGCGGTCAAGAATTCGCCTTGCTTAAAATTGTTCCATTTATTTTCCATGTTTAATCCGGGCAAGTAGGCGGTGTATGACTAATCCAATACGGATTCTGCTGCATTACTCGTGCGTTAAAATCAATCGGAATATAGACTGGCTTGGAAATTCCGCCACCATGCCTGATCCTGTAAGGCACGAATTTACCAGCAGATATAGAATAGCGATTGTTCCAGCCGTTATAGTTGCATTGAAAGTTAAAAACCTGCTCGTTGGCAGTTCCACCATTCGTGGTCACGGCCCATCTAGTCCTCATTCCGTTGAATAATAAAGTTCCTGGGCTGAATCCATTCCACGCATATTGATTGACTTTCCCAACGGCACAAGACCAGACCGAAGGATCGGGGAATGATCTATAATTCAAACTAATTGAAATAGATGCCTTTGGAATAACCTTGTAAATTGCCTCGTCAGTAAATGGCTGACGATTAGTGGCATTGTCGTTATTCGCAGGATTGGGAGCGGTGGAAAAGAATTCATCAATCGTATCTGATTTATCCAAAGGCAATTTTAGATGTTCTGCGGACAAATCAAAATCAATTTCCCCAGAAGATACGCTGAACTTACCAAAGGAAACAGTGACGAATGCCGTCTTAAAATCTCCCTCGCCTCTGGAAGGAGGATGTTCCACAGCTTGACAAGTGTAATCGCCAGCCTCCTGTACATCGACAGCCAAGGCAAATAACCGCACCCCCGGTCTAGCATATATTTCTGGCTCGAACGCCACCATAACACCATCAACAACTCGAAAGCCCCCAACAGCAAGCGTTGCGTAGGCAATAGCTTCATTGAACGGAGCATAGAAAGAAACTTCTGCTTCCGGCCCGTCCTTGGTCACTCTGAATTTTTCTGTTACTTCTTCAAATGCCAAATAACCCATCTTGATTCCTTATGTTCCAACCGTTAAAATTTATCCCTGATGGGAGAGATGAGTCAAAATGCTTATGATATTTGCTCATCTCTCCCGTTTTTATGCCAACCCCACCTTTAATCCCTTGACGGACGTGCTTATATTAGACAAGTGTTGATTCATCTGTTTTTGTTCGTTAAGTTGATTCTTCTGCAACTCAGTTTGTTGTTTGGCGTCTGATACATCCATCGTATTCAAATCACGCCATGCTTGCCCTAATTCTTGAAATTGAGGTTTTGCCTGACCTAAACGAACCAAAGGATGAGTTTGAGGCATATTCTCTTTGTTCCAAATCTTCGATCTCTCTGCGACATCCTTGGCAATGTTGTCCGAGAAGCCGGTCAATTTGCCCAATGCCGAACCAATCGCAGACATCTTCAACAACTTGTCCACGATCCGCCCCAGCGTCAGGTCGATATTGATTAGATCGAATGCGAAATTTTCAATGGCCTGACCTATGTCGCCAAAAATCGAGCCGATAATCATAAAGAACATTTCCCATTGGGTCCAATCAATGCTGTCAATTATGTCTGCCACTCTCTGAAATTGGGCAACCAACCCATTCTGGACCTTGCTCACCAGTTCAGTCATCCATTTGGCACCTTGTCCAAACCAAGCCACTATTTTTCCCAGCAGTTTTCCAAAAGGAGCAAAAATGGTCAGCAACTCCTTCCCAAAAATTACCATTGCGGTCAAAGGATTCATTACTAGAAAAACGGCCCCAGCCAACATGCTGATAACTTTTAGAACTGCTTTGAAGATGTCTTTAATCCCCGTGCCTTCACCAACAATGTCGGCCAGACCCTTATAAATGTCTGCCAACCATTTAACCCAATCATTAGCAATTTCTAGAATTGCCTGGGCAAATGGCGCAAGTATTTGACCGAGATATTTCAGTGCTTCTCCAACATTAGCCATCAATTGGTCCCAAGCCCCGCCCAAACTATTCACTTGCTTCTTTTCATCTTCCAGACCAGCATTTCCAAGCTCGGCCAACTTCTCCATACGTTGATTTTGCCCGTGATACCCACGCAAAGCATGAGTGTCGGTCTTAATGCCTTTGGATTCCTCGGTCAGAATCTTCATGGCGTTTTCTGTGCTGCCGCCAATCTTGTTTTTTAGTCCAACAGCTAATTGTGTGAAGTTTTCAAGTTCCTTGGTTGGGACTTTCATGTCCAAGCCAATTGAGGCCACCTTGAGAATTTCCTCAGTGGTCAGTCGGCTCGTCTTGGACAAGTTACGAGCAAAATCTTGAAAACTTTTTGTGAACGATTCGAGTTGAGATTGCTTTCCTTCAAAATCTAGCGAAGCCTCTGCGGCAGCCTTGAAGGCAACGAGTTCTTTTCTCGCTGCCACAAAGCTCTTTAACGCCTTCATTAGCGAGCCAACTAGAACGGCTATGGCTGCACCCCAGCCCAAAGTGGAGGTCGAAAGCACCGCAAACAGCCCAGCAAATCGACCCAATCCAAGGGCACTCAAAGCAGTTCCGCCTAGAGAGGTTCTCATTTTGCCCATGTTTCCCAGCGAAGGCAGTTTTGGCGGGCGTCCTGGCAAAGTAATACTGGTGGTTGGCACAGCAGGATTGCCTTGTGATAAAAGTTGAGCGACCGTTTGTGACGGCGGCAAGGCTGGAGGCCCGCCAATACCGCCAGTCCCCATTGCACGAGGTCTATTTGGATTAGGAAGAGGAGGCGGCCTGTTGCCCATTTTGGCAGCAGATTCTTCGATTCTTTTGGACAAATCTTCCATAAGGGAAATTTGTTCTGCAATCTTTGGGATTGCGAAGGAACTGCCCGCAGCGGCTCCCACAGCAGCGGCACCGGCTGCCGATCCCAACGCCACACCTAACGCATTAACTGAATCTTTTGATTTAGCTGCTGCCGATCCTAATGCGGCAATGGCAGTTGTTTTGATGTCGGAAACGGAATTATCAACAGCCAAAACTTGAGCCTTTAAGTTCTTCAACTCAGAGGTATCAATTCGGACTTTTATAATAAGATCGGCAAGTGTGTTGAACGAAAGCATATTGCTATTTAGACAAGCCCATTAGCTTCTTTTTGCCTTTTCGCCTTGAGTTCTCGTGCCTTCTTGAGATTGCTGGAATAATCATTGGCATTGCCCGACCAATTAAGCCAGTAAATTTGAGGCATCGTCAAGGCATTGATGACATCTGGCCCGACCCCTTCTTTCCATGCCTTTTGATAATCCTTTATCAATTTGTCGCTGTCTGACAATAACTGTCTCTTAGGACTTGTAGCTGATTTTTTTTTACGTCATCGTCGTCTCCATTGTAGATCGACGACAGCAAGATGATGACTTCGTTCATTTTGCCCAGATCAACAAAACTAAAAGCATCAACTTGTTCTCTGGTCACGTCCTTGTGTCTATGACGCAAAGACAAGAATACCACTTCTACAATTCCTTCTAGAGTGGCTATGCCGTCCTGAAAAGATTGGTCTTCGAGACTTACTCGCTTGGCAGAACATTCTTTGAGTTCGGCCCTGAGTAAATCCGCAGGGATGTCCCCAAGTTTTTTCAAAGTGTAATAACTGTGAAATTGAGCGAATCGAAGTAAATCACCAAGATCGCTTTTTGTGAGTGGGCTTAGTTCCCAGGTTTTGTCTCCGAGTTTATACAGCACTGGAGAAGCTGTGAGATCGCTTAACGGGTTCATATTCTATGATAGTGGACCAATAAAAAATCCTCCATGATCTACACAGACCAAGAAGGATTTTTACTAGCTCAGGATGCAGGAAAAACCAGATTAGAAGAAGGCGTCACCACACAAATTATCGCAATGACCCGTCTCGGAGCATTCGTTGAGGACAGTATATGGACCATCACTCTTCCAGTTGCAAACATATCCCAATGCGCCATCTAGACTGTGGGTATATGCCACGCTGGTAATGACTGCATTAGGAACTTGGAAATTACACAGACTGTTTTCGCAGTTTGTCGCCTGCAAAGCCAAATAAACGCAAGAACCAGATCGAAGCTGAGGCGGCTGGGTAATGATGTCCGAATCCCAAAGGGCGGTAAAAGAGCCAGTTGCTTGTCTACGACCCGTGATTAGCTTGCCGTAGCCGTTGCTTGATTTGTGAGTAGTGTCTATTTCACTAGCTTCATCATTAGCCGTCCATTCTTGAACGTGCATTGTATAGGTTTCGACATCGTTTGTCAGTATAACATCGCCTGAAATCCCAGCAAAAAACGCCATAGTTATCTCCATTGTCCTGATTGAACATTTGATCTAGAATATGTAGTCGCTTAGAAAAGAATTTTTGGAGATCAAAATGCCCAAGATCAAATTTATTGAATATCGAGGCGAATCTAGAACAATCAGAGATTGGGCAAAATTAAAGGGCATCAAGCCTGCCACAATTGCCTATAGATTAAGAAATGGCTGGCCGATAGAAGATGCCTTAAATCTGGACTTGCACTCAGGAAAAAAGATGAAGCATGGAAACTGGAAATTTCATCGAAAAGAATATAAGACTTGGCATGGAATGTTGGAAAGATGCACCGATCCAGAGCGATACCATTGCCAAAAAGGCATCAAAGTCCTATACAAGGATTTCGATGAATTCTTTCAGGACGTTGGTTCCTCACCCAGCCCTAGACATCAAATAGACAGAATTGATAATGATGGTCACTACGAAAAGGGGAATTGCCGCTGGGCAACGGCAAAACAAAATAATGATAATAGAAGCAACACTGTCATCGTAACCTATGGAGGAATTACGAAACTTTTAGTCGAATGGGCAAAAGAGCTTAATCTTAATTACATGACTACATTAAATCGTTTTAACAAGGGTTGGCCTCTAGAAAAAGTATTTGCGCCTAGAATGACGATTAAAGACCCACTTGTCACATTTCATGGAGAAACAAAGACCATTGCACAATGGGCCAAGGAAAGAGGAATTCATTATGTAACTCTAAGAACTCGATTGTTGCGATATGGCTGGTCAGTCGAAGACGCCATGAATCAAAAACTAATTCAAGGTCAAAAACATCACAAACACGGCAACTCTTCCTGAGTCTTCGTTAGCATAAAAGTTAAGGTTAATTGCCCTTCCCAAGAGTCACTTCCAATTGATTGACTTCGATCAGCAATTCGAGTGGCATTATGTACCCGATTGGTAATTTGTAATTGGGCGGCCCCATCCGTATACAAATCCTCTAGATTCTCAAGAACCGCCTCGACTTCTTCACGGCCTTTTCCAAAGACAAAAAAAGTTACAAAGACGTTTCTGACGGTAATCCGCTTTCTGCCGCTCTTAGCTTCATTCAAAATTTGGGTTCTGATTTCGCTAAGAACGACGAAAGGTTTGATTCCTTGTCCAGCATTGCTCGGAAGACGATCTCCATACATGGAGTCGTTACCAATCAAGGTGCGTAGATTGACAGCATCATTCAGTGTTGATGTCTTGTAAAGCTCTACAATCGCACCGAGTAATGATGGAACTGCCATATTAGTTGAATAGAACAGCGATTCTAATGGTTTGTGAAGCTGTGCTGGCATGACTCAATTTCAAAGTCGCCACGCTAAAAGTCGCCAAGGGATTTGTAGAAGTGCCGTCCCAAATGGCAGCGGTTCTTCCAACCGGCAGAACAATTGCATACAATTCTGCATCCATACCATCGAGTAACACGAAGGTCGCTTGAACTGGAGCATAGGCTGTAAACGCCACAACATTATCTCCAGTAAGTACCAAATCCTCGACATCGACAATCATCACAGTAATTGCGGTGTCTGCGTCGGGAAAGTCGTCCCCAGAGCCGCCATCTACCGGCACGCTATTTACGGAAACGGTCCCCACGGTCACGCCTCTACGACTGCCTGTGGCCCAATAAATATCTACCTCTGCGGCAGTCGTGATATTGTGACCGTCGCCCAGAGTGAGGATACCTGTGTCGGCATCTGTTCTGGTAGATAGAGTTCCTGCATTAGCACCAGCCAATGTTACCTCTCTAACTTCCACAGCTTCGCTCGAAACAGTAAACGATGCAGGGAAATTTTTCCCTGCGACAGAAATTGATTCACGGACGGTCATGTCAATAGCCATAATTTTTTCCTCTGTTTTTATATAGGAGTTAAACGCTCAAATCTTCCCATTGGCTGTCTTCCCTAACTTCAATCTTGAAAAGTCTAGACAAACCACACAAATTTTTCTTATCCAAAACTCGATAAAGTTTGATTGTTCCCAGGACTTCCCCCGTGTCTATCTCTATCAAACTATTGATTTCCACCTTATTCCAGGCAGTTTGGTCATCAGTGTAGAGTCTTCCTCGCTTAACTTCTCGCTGAGCCATCAAACTAGGCAGAACGTCTTGTGAGGGATATTCTTGATAGAAACAGTCAATATCCTGATCCAACACCACTTTATCTCTGGTGAAACCTGCGGATACATCCTGTCCATAAGCTATATCATGCGAAGTAAATGTGTGGGGAAAAAACACTAGATGTACCGATCCTTGTAATTCGAGAGGATTGACAATAAATCAGGAGTCAATTTGCTTCTGAATTGATTGCTAAATTGCAGATCATAACTGTATTCATCGAGCTTTTCTGAGACTCTGGTAGGTTGTCCAGCAAAGCCGCCAATATCGTTAAAAAAGGTCGTAATTAGTTCGGCCACGACGAACTTCAAATCATCTGGCAATGGATCAAAACCACCATTCCAAATGACCCTGACGGTGTGATTGCAACCGCACTTTCTATTCGGTTCTAAAATGCCTCGTTTTGGATCAAGTTGGTATGATCCGAACCCATCCCAAACTTGCAGATTGTTAGGGGTTGAGCCTGCGCTAGAAATCAAATCAACAGCCAATCTTGAAGCATATTTAGCTGCGACAGAGGCGGCCCAGCCAGATTCATTATTGATGGCGTCCACCAGATCACTTAGACTAAGATTGGCATAATCTAAATCAATCGTGGTGACTGCCCGTGTAGTGCCATCGACTAGGTTGAGATTATTGTTGCTGATGCCATAAGAAGAACTTGTCGGGCCGGTAATTTTGATTGCTGATTGATGTTCATCAAAAACTCTGATGACATAATCGACTGGATAAGCAGTCAAATAAAGCTCTAGGGTTCGGTCATAATAGATTTCATCATAATCACCTTTTACAAGGCGTCGTTTGCAATATCGCTCCATGCCTGCGAGGAGGGAGGTTGCAATTGCATCGAATCGAGTTTCGTCGCCTGATGTCAAATCTAGATGGGCGACCAAGGGATCGTTAAAATCAAGAATTTGGTTGGACATTGGCTTCCTTTTTGTTGCATTCTTCGACCACAACCTCACCGGCATTTCTATACGCCATCTTCAATCTTTGAAAGGCATCTATTGTCAAAGGAAATTCAAGTTCTTGGACCACTTCCTTGTTTTCACGGGATTTAACCATCTTATTTTCAGGGATTAACATGTTGTATTTAGAGTAATACAACGAAAAAAGCCCAGGTATTACCTGGGCTTCTTTACAAGAAATCTCAAAACCATGCCTGTACTAGACTTGCTAGGAAATACGCTGCCTTCACTTGCCCGGACCCTGCCGCCGCACTACAAGTTAATACCGCAACATACCATTTACACAACTTCGCAATTCCTCACCGCAACGACAGGCGACCTCGCCAAAACCTCACGTCTCACGTCATCACCATACCGTCACGTTACTTAACTAGACCCGTCTGAAAGATACCAATACACGAGAGTGCATGACCTCGCCATTACGGCTCATCACACGTCTCTGCGCCACTTTACCAACGCATAAAGCGACTATGCCCACACCGTATGATACATAACCAAGACACTATTAGACGACACTACACCGAGACTTCACCAGCCAAACCTTGCCAGTACATGCTATACGATACCTCCACTTCATTTGGAGTAACTTTGCCATGACGCAAAGATTCACAACAATGCTAGGACTTGACTTCTCGGAACTACACCATCACTTTTCGTAATTTCACTTTTCGTAACCTAAACCTTACCTGTACGTGACATTTCAGTATATGGCTATACCACCACACTTCATTTCGGTACGACACCGCTACATTAGAAGGCTAGAAAATACCCCAGCCGAACGCAAGTTTACATGACTATGCCATGACTTCACGATGCCAAATGTCACGTCGCCATTACTGGTCGGAGACATCTTCCCACGAAAATCTGCCCTTCCCCGCCGATCTCCACTGCCCTAGACCAGACCAACGCCCGTGATCCAGCATTGCCACAATGCACTTATCTGGCAAAGTGCCATAAGGTACGTGTACTTCAAATTCTAAGATTGTTCCCGCTGGAATCACATAAGATCGAGCTATACTCGTGCGTGGCCCCTTTGGGGTATCAGCCCTGAGAGGTCTTTCACAGATTTCGAGCTTGGCATCGGCAGGTGCCACATAGATTTTGTTGGGAGAAATAAAAACACCGTGGCTCACCTTGGACTGCAACTGCTTGATCGCAGTCTTTCCCTTTCCGAACTCCTTCATTACACGTCCCGCCTCTTTGAGCAAACCTTTGACCATGTAATGGGGTATATAATAGCCCTTTTCATCCTTGAGGAAGCCAGTCAAACCTCGTTCAAGCTCGTCAATATCCTCCACGCCATCCAAGGTAGATTCAAGTTCGGCGTTAATTTCATCTTCTGTCTTGCCATCACGCTTCATGCCCTTTGTCATTTTCCCAGCGACATAATCTGTCCAAATGGACTTCTGGGTCGGCATGGTGCCGAGCATGTCGTCTAATAGTGTGAGTTTAACTTTCATTTTCTTTCTCCTCTAGGTTTGGTTCGAGTTTCAAGGGTGGAGTCCACTTAGACTCGTCCATGCAGACAGGAACATCATCAATCTTTTCTTCTAGTTTTTTGAAATATCGTTCAATTTAGTCCACTTAGACTCGTCCATGCAGACAGGAACATCATCAATCTTTTCTTCTAGTTTTTTGAAATATCGTTCAATTTGGAACTTGACAAATGATTTTGTGGCAAACAAACTTATGAGATGAGTACGAGCCTCGGCAATAGCCAGATTAAAAGTATTCAATTCATCGAGCAATTCTCTTAGTTCTCTATTCATCTCTGTGTATTCTTTTGTGAATGTTTGTCCCCTTGGCAAAAACATTCACTTCGCCAAGTTCGTGATCTAGATCACAGTCAATCTCTTCTTCCAACTCTTGTAATTCTCGATTGATTTGTTCGAGTTGTCTTTCAAAAAATTCTCTTTGTTTGACTTCAATTTCATTCATTTCAATTCCTTTCGATTGCTCTAAGTTGGCAAGAATTGCCCCAACTCCTACAATCTAGTATATCCTATACGTTATTGCAAGCCAAAAAACCGAAATTTTTAGGGTAGACCTGGAGGATAGAAATAGGTATAAACATGACTGGACTCAAATCCATAGCTGCCTCAATTTGCAGTATTTCCTGTTCCTGGGTCTATCTGGACGGTTTAAGAGGATCAAAAGGTTCGTTAGGCAATTAGACTTCGAGAGCTAATCAGAGCGGCTTGTACCCGCTTTTACCTTGCTAGAAATAGTATTGCTTTTGATTTAAGTTGGAACTGTTGGTAGTGTTTCCCTTCAAGGAAGCAGATGAACAGGTGACAATGATAATTAGTCGTCAAAATCTACCGATATAGACGAAACGGCATTGTGATGAACAATGTAACGAGGAAATTATCGAGATTATAAGGGCGTTTTGTAAGAGCCTAACTATGAATCAACCTCTTACTCTTGGGTCTTATAATCATTCATGTCTAGACACATGAATCTGCTAATCTCTTTCATTTAGCTTTAATTCAATTTATTGAGTTTAGTAAGTGTTTTTGGTTGGGAGGAAAGCGCAGCTTTTGGAATAGAGACTCCAATAAAACCTATTTATTGCTATTTTCATAGCCATCATCGGAGAAACTAAAATGACTGATTTTGGACTTGGTGACAAAATTGTTCTCGAAGAAGAACTGACATCTACACTGAGACATCATGGTCTTATTGATCCCAAGACAACTTATTCCCGCCTGAACAAACAACATTGGGGCGTCAGACCTCAAATGATGCCCATCTTCAATCCTGAACTAGACCTCGTGATTGATACGCCACTCGAAAAACTGAAATTCAAGGACTTCATGGTGTTGAAAGTGGGCGGATTTGACCAGTTCAGTAACTTGAAATATGATGAATTGGTAAAAAGGGCTTCGGCAGCCAATCTACATTCCATTTTAGAAGCTCTCACAAGCCGCAAGGCGGCTGCTACAGCCCTCAGATGGACTCTGAGAGGCTTAGACGCCCCCAAAGCCATACGGAAGGTCCAGGTCGATTTGGAAGTGTCGAAGAATTGTTATCCCAAATGAAGATGAAAAAGACTGAAAGAAAACTATTGAGAGCGGCGTCCAAGGTTGTCGGCATCAACGTACCAGGAAGCTCACCCTGAATTGTGGGTGGACGCCTAACAAATCTTACCCTTGTCCGGGGAGAGCCATTAGCCCTAAAAAGCTAATGGCTCTTTTTTTTTTGAATCCCTCCTCAATCCTGGCAACCGCAGCCTGCTTTCTCTCCCAAATTTCCAACTCCTTGCCACTCAACTTAGGTGCCACCCAAACTGCCCTCTTAACGTATGGAAGTCGATCCTCGGCCATAAACGCCTCCAAGGCACTCAGAAGGCCAATAGACAGCGTTTCATAAGTCAATGACCTATATTGGTTGCCAAACACTCTCGTGGCTTCTATGCCCACTTCTGGAGCGTCTGTGGGCATCCAATGTGTCATGTGGTCAAACGGCTCAATACAACGAACTGGATGATGTTTTAGCCATATTCCCCAGGTAGGCGTTGAGAATGCCCCAGCGACATGCAATGGCCCTGAGTCAACAAAAATACACAGACTTGCCGATTCAATCATTGCGCCTAAATGGTCTACAGTAGACGCTGGCGTTTTATCGAGATTGACACAGATGTATTTGTCAGAAGCATTGATGAATTCCTCAATCCTCGTGAGGATTTTATCATCTAGATTCTTGGCCCACGTTTTGGAAACGCCTTTCCCGTGTAGCAGAATTACCTTCTTCCCAAGTTCATCTCGTTGCTTAAAAACTGCGTTTTTAATCTCTGGATCGAGAATGCAGTTATAGCTGTAAAGTTCTGCCTTTGGCTCAAGCCCAAGATCATCAACTATACAATGCGTAGTTTTTGTTTGAGGTAGGTTTTGATATTCCCGATCAGCCATTGGGAAATTGATATAGAGCGACTCTTCCCAATTCCAAACATCAAAAGGTGAACATAATTGTTTATATGTTGCTAAACCACGAAGAATTGCTTCTCGGCCAGGAAGAGTTTCAACTGCAAATTGCATTTCTGGAATATAATGCTTGAGATGTTTAAGCACGATAGAAAATTGCATAAAATCACCCAAACCATGTTTCATGCGTATTAACCACCAACCAGGGAATCTAAGCGTTTTTGGCATGTCCTATAATAGAAAAAGCCTCGTGTGATTTTCATCACACGAGGCTTTTAGTAAGACTATTTCACATCTGGTGAGGCTTTTAGTAAGACTATTTCACATCTGGTTAGCTGGACTGGTCGTCTAGAACCACAAATGGGCTTACGGTAGAAGTACCGTCTGCCAAAGTTACTGGATCGCTGAGCAAGCTCATGCCAGCAAATCGGGCAACGCCTCTGTAGACCACGCAGTCCTTCTTGAAGCTCACATGAGGAGAAGCCTCAATCGTAATGCTGCGGTTCACACCAAGAGCATAAGCCCCAAGGTCAAGCAGCAACACGTCACCTTCGGCACCAATGCCAGCAGTGTACTCGGACACTAGAACTGGATAGCCTAGCAAGTACATCTGTAGACCGTTGGCAGCATTGGCGTTTTGAAGCCAAATGGCCTGACCCAAAGAAGACTCAAAGCCAAGCAATGAGGCCAAGTGGTATGGATGAATGACCCATGCGGCACCAGCACCATTATTCAAACGCTTGTGAGCCGCAATCATGTTGCGGGCATCATGGAATTTGAACTGATTGCTTGTGTCACGCTGAACAGTAATGGTGGCACCATTGCCAATAATTCCATCGCTGTTTGCGCCGTTGCCGTTCAGAATAACGTAATCCATATAGGAACTTAGGGTCTGACGGAAACCATCTACAATAACCGACTCAAGACCGACATTGTTGTTTTGCAGAAGTTCATTGGAAACTTCGACGAAACCCATTGCCTTGTCAGCCTGGAGTTTGACTTGCTTAAAGGTAAGATTGGTGCTGTCAGTCGGCTCGGCTGCCTCGTTCACAATTCCGACAAGCAGGCCGCCATTGAAGGCAGATTCTCCACCGCCACCAGGAGTGGCGGTCTGGTCAAGAACTGGAATATAGGTCACATCAGTCGGCATTGCAATCTGACGGGCACGGCTATTAAGAGATTCATAGCCATCGAGCTTGAAAAGCTCATTGCTCCAAATCTCAGGCACAGTAAAACCACCGACGCCATCAGTGCTTTGCACCATGTCGGTCGTGGTTTTGAAATCATACTTGTTAGAAAGCATGTTGAAAGCCTTCTCACGAGTAGAATTACGAGCAGTCTTGCCCACCAAGGCAAGCCATTCACCAAAGGTTCGGTCGTCGGCTGCCTTTGCTACCGCAGGCAGTCCCTTGCGAGAAAACTGAGTCTTCATCTCGGCCACAAGCTCCGATTTAAGTTCGGTCTTCAAATTTGACTTGATTTCTTCATACAAGTCTTGCTCGCTAGGAGCATTTACATTTTCAGACATTTTGTTTTTACCTTGAAAAAGAGTTAGAATCACTCTTCTGCCGACTTTTCAGATGTGTGAATCTCCAGCTTTTCGCCTGATCCCTCACTCGTCGTTTGTCTTTGAAGCTGAAAGATATGTAGACATGAACAATAAAAAAAGCCACAAGATTTTTCTTGTGGCTTTTGGCCTGTGCGAAGGTAGACTAAGCTATTGCTATGTTATCAGTGACGTTGCACCGCACGCCATGTGACTACCTCGGGTTTGTTTTTATTGCTGGGCATCCTTGCCCTTTACGGCAGCCTCATGCTGCTATTTCTTCAAAATCTTTCTTAGAATATCACTCTTGCTGACCTGCACAACTTTCGGCGTCATTCCGCACTCTTCCGCTGTCCATGACCAAAAGGATTCATCTTCTGGCTCCTCTAAACCAAGCGTCTGATAGATGTCAGGACCAAAAATCCCCTTACTCACACTCTCTACCAAGGCTGTTGGATTGCTCTGGACAGTGCATAGAGAGATTTCTAAAAGGGTCGATTCACGTATTACTCTCCTCACGGAGGCAAGTTCTGGGCGCAAAGTAATCTCTTTCTCAGTTGGCGGCCCTTGTTTCGTGGTAATAAAACCAATAGAAACGCCTCGAATGACTTTCTGTTGAGTCAAAGCAAAAATCTCCGCAGGGAACCAATTCCCTTGCCAATCGGCAGGCTGCTTAGCAAATTGAACTAAGGCTTTGAGGGCGTTCCCATCTAGCTTGTTCCACAAGGCTCGCCCTATTGGGGGACGAGAATAATCGTGTGCCCAGGCAATGACAGGGTTTTTATTGAATTGACCCCTTTTGATCCCATCTACCAGGACGACTTCTCCATCTCGATCAATGTCAGTGGTTGAAGCGGTCAGTAATGCCTGCATTGGATCAAGGCCATCTTTGACCTCGATTTCATCAGAGAAAAACTTTCGCTCGAATGTCGCCTCCGGGTCTTTTAGGAGTTCTTCAATTTCCTCAGCAGCTTCCTTGCTGCGGACAGGAATATCCAGCACCGAAGTGCAGAAACCTTTTTTCTCGTACCAATTGTGGATCGTCATATTACCTCGCTGTATTATCTAGTCAGTTTTACGACAATCTCACGCAGGCGTTGTTCCATTGCAACCACCATTTCCTTGCTAAATGGCACATCGTCCGCATCGGCAGAGGCGTCTTGTAGAGTATTTCGGAAGCAAATAGCCATGTCTGCGAGATGAAGTGTGTCGTCCAAATTAAGTTCTTGATAATTTGGAACAGGCATAATCTCCAAAATGATTGGATTCCATTCTCTATGCTGTAAATCAGATGCTATGTTTGCCACGTCCAACCAGTAATTGCTCATAAATACCTTTCTACATGGGAGCTTCTAGAATAGCTCTAACTTGATTCAATGTTTGTTGTGCCGCAGGAGTTAGGAATTGTCTATTCAAACCCAACGGGTTTTCTAGATATTTAGCATAGTAAACATTGGTCCCTATGCGGCCAACAATATCATTTCCCTCTTGAGAAACTTGGGTCGCAATAGATCGCCTTAGCTGTCCAGTATCTAATCTAGGTGGTTCTCCTGGCAAACTACGAATCTTCTTTTTGCCACCCTTGGGGCCGATTGTAACTCCAACCTTCGTCGAGATCAGACTCACAACCTTGTTGCGAACGATCCTAACGACCTTTTCCATGCGATGACGCAATTCGGCTTCAATCAATTCAATTGGTTGATTGTGAAAATTTGTTGTCATACAATTTCTCTCAACACACAATAGCACCCAGGATGAAGTGGTGGCAATTCATCATCTAGACTCAATTCTGTCCCATCCAAAGGCTCACACAGAGGGCACGGAGCGTCGGTGCAAGTCCAAATAAATCCTTTAACCACGTCGCTCTCTATGGCACTCATTCTAAGTCCCTCATTGAATGCACGGGAACTCTCCGTCTTGGCAATCAATTCTGCCCGATAGGTACTAGCATTCTCAAAAATATCCTTAATCCTAGCAGTCAGTTCCCGAATGCCTGCCCCCTGCTCTAAGCCACTGGCAATCGCTTCACGAGTCAAGGCCAATGCCTCATCGACAGACTTTACAGTCGTGTCAAGAGTGGATTGAGACAGTCGCAAGGCATGTTCGGCTGCAAAAATGGCGGCATGGTCATTGAAAACATTCACTACATCGGGGTTAGCTCCAACCCGCACCAAAAGTTTTTGTCCGCTATTCTTGACAATGGCCTCTACCATTGGCTGCACGTCGTCTGCCAAGTCTTTAGGCCAATTTTTCATTGGTTTGAACTTGGTTGGAATGGTTTTTATTTCAAGTTTGTCGAAGGTTTTTTCGATACTGTTGATTACGCTGTCTTTCCAAATGCCAAAATGTTTGGCACATATCTCCTGAATCTTTTTCTTTTGTGGAATGTAAGGAGCTTTCGGATACTTTTTGATCTCTTTTATCTCAGGCACGATTGAATTTTGCTCGACCTGAATATCACCCAAAGGCTCGTATCCAATTTGCGCCCGTGCCTCATCTACGGTCAGGATATTCGCACCTACAGCTTGAACCAAGTATGCCATCTGTTCTGCTTCCATCTCTGGAGATGGATCGTCAAAACAAAAGAACATATTCTCTGTGTCTTCAAATAAACTCAAGAACTGAGTGTTCAGAAAGTCCTGAATATCGAGCAGGCGAGGCATAATGGCACCGTCTACCCATTCCTTGAGAGCCACCTTATAGCTTGCCAAAGAAGTATTTTCTGCTCCTCGAAGAATCATCAAGGGCATAGAGAAGGCTTGAGCTATGTTCTCTTCTGCTCGTTCACTGATCTCAATGGCACCCAAATCAGCAGGCTTCCAGTTCATTATTGTGGCAGCCATGTCCTGGTCGGTGTACATGATGTCTTCGCCAGATAAGAAAGCACGCCATCTCCTTTTAAGTCTTTCAACTTCATCCTCGCCAACATCAGCGAACTCGCCCCTTGGGGAGAGCATCACAGCAGGACGAGGTTTCATTGCGGCGATGAGAGTCGCAAAAATCTTGTCCTGCAAAAGCAAGTTCTGGAAGCAAGACATTGCGGGACTTGTCCCTGGATAACTGTTATAGGGGTAAATCAGATTCTCAGTAGCCAGCACGAGCATCTGATTATCCCCGGCCTCTTGACCAAGAGGATAGATTTTGTCTGTGCCATATTCCCAATGAAGAATTAACCCATTGATTCCTCTGCGTGGCGTCACAACATTCGGTGGCAACACATAGAAATCGGCATTGTCTCGATGATTGATATAGGCAATTCCGCTCATATCCAAGTAAAGCTGGACATAACTAATCAAAGCCCTGCCGGTCATGTAAGGATTAGGTTTTTTAAGAGCGGTCAATGAGTCGTGCGAAGTGACTTCTTCCACATTCTCATTACCGCTGACCATATACTTCTGTCGCATCTGTTGGACATATTTCTTCTTGTTTGGAGTCAAAGATTTGGTCTGATCTCCCGAGGTTGTGCGATAGAGTCTCAAAGTGGCGGAACTTACTTTGTCGGCGGTTTTTTTGGCACAAGAATAAATGGTACTTTTATACGAGGATAAAAGTGCATTGATATTCATGCCTGCACAGTTCTGTCCACCGCCAAAAGAAGTTTCCACATTCAATGATTTTTTCTTGTATTTTGTCATTACCAAATCCTTAAATGTCCCACAACCTCGAAGAGAGCGTCATTATTGACATTACACCAACTATCAGCTTTTTGTTTCTTATCTATTGGTTTCGGCTGGGCTTTTGGCTTTTTCCCACGTTTCTTGGTCTTGGGTTCAGGAGGCTGTCCCTTCTTCCACAATCTATCAAATATCTCCGTCATCATCTCTCCTCATTGCTTGTTTACGTTCTAGATGTAGAACAAGGTAGCGCAATCCGTCGCAGTTCTTCACCAGAATATCATTGGCATAATACTCATCACCATCTCCGACAGTGATGTTATATACATCATGCCGACTTTTTAGGTGTTCGATTTTGATGATATGCGGCATCTGGGCCTCGCCTACGGTGTCTTGCTTTGCAATTTTGATGGCAGAATCTTCCATGCTTGCTATGAGCTTCGTATGTTCTTCCACAGCAATCACATTGTTTGGAGGTAATTGTTTTTCCGAAGCGACATTTTTTGGCATGTTTTCGGTGCCATTCCAGTCCTGCTGCCGAGCCGTGCCATTTAGAAGCAAGCGGACGGATTGTTTCGAGGAGTTTCCGATTGGCACGCTTCTGCTTTTCGGTTCGGGGATGTCTTCTGAAATGCTCCGTGGGACTAACGCATTCGAGATTTTGGATTGAATTGTTTGCTGGGTCGCCGTCCTTGTGATGAATATGCCATCCTTTGGGGATGATCCCTCGCTTTTCTTCCCAGACAACCCGATGTAAATATCTTGGTTTTCCTTGCCAGCCTTCGGATTTGAAGTATTTTCTGTCAGCCTCGTTTGAAGACTCTGGGTAACGTCTGTATTTGACGCCTTTGTATATTTTTGTTTCACGCATACTCTATCATAGTATCGCAAAGCATCAATTCGACAGAAATCTTTACCTTCTGCCCAAACAGGATGGTCGGGGGTGCCCGTCAGGGTGTGACCATTTGACAAAGTAATTTGCATTACACAAGCATTTTTTTGAGTAAGAGCTATTGCAGTGATGGGCTTGTAGCCACTTCTTGTTAAGGCGAGGTCATGCAATTTCAAATCAACAAGGGTTTTTGGTCCTTCAATTGTGTCAATCAGAGTTTCTCCAATAAGACAGGCGTGGTCTTTTTGCCCATTCATCGGCTTATTTCCCACTGCATTCCCATCCTCGCCAGTCAAATATCTATACGTCAAAAATTCGCTGTGTAAGTTCGGACAACATTCAGTCACAATCTTCAATTTGCCACGTCTTATTCGAGCTTGTACCAAACTAATTCCCAAAGAAATGCTCTCCGGCCCCTTGAGTGCTGGCTTGGCATTCACGCCTAATTTTCTTAAAGCAAGAATTGCATTCTTTTGATGATCGCAAGTCCACAACCTGATTTTATCGCCAGTAGCTTCCTTAAATTTCTTCTCAAAGCCAGTAATGCTGTCAAACAACTCTAGAATGTCACCAGGAGCATAATGCTCGTGAATTATCCACAGGCAGTCATCGTAATCAATTAGCCCTAAGAGCCAACAATGAGGGTCGGTGCCGCCAAAATCTACCGCCGCTACATATTGTGCTGCCTCTGGCAACCCTTCGTCAGGCATATCCACAAAACAACTCTTCCCATTGGCATCTACTGGATCATAAACCAACCCTGGCATCTTCGAGAATTTGCCCTCGAAATTCATCTCAAATTCCCAAGTTGGCATTTCCTTTCTAGCCTTCTCGATGAGTGTCATATCGCTGGCTGGATTTAGCCAGGAAGGAAAGACTCGATAGAAATAATTTTTATCACCGTTATCAGCAGCAGCCATTATTTTTGTTTTAAGCCAATCATACTTCATATAAGGTGTTGAACTCAAAAAGATTCTGGCTCCTTTGCGATTAACTAATCTTCCCTCGACTGTTTTGAGCGTCGAATAGGGACAGTTCCCACATTCGTCTATCCACCCTGAGTCGGCTTTTATTCCTTCATAATCCGCTTCTGCGGATCGGAAGTAGATAACACCACCACCAGGGAGTTTATACTCGTGCAAGCCGCTCGTGCCTTGATAAGCAGTCCCTTGTAAAGTCTTCTCTAAAGCAGTTTTTGTCGCCTTTGTAACAACATCGAATGTACTGGCAACCACCAAATGTGTGCCTTTGCCCTTGAGCTTCTCTATTTCTCTGAGTTGCCATAGGGCGGCACACGCTGATTTGCCGCCATTTTTGCCTCCTATAGCGGCAATAATTCTGGCCTCTGATTGCAAACAATCAAATTGCCCCTCGTGAACTGGAAAGTATTTGTTTGTGATGCCATTCTCATCAATGAAAAGATCGCCCCAATTCAATGTCATTTGGCCTCGATTGTGAGTGGTTGTGGTTGTTTGTTTCCAACCACAAAAGCCACGCTGGCTACCGTTTGGTTTTGTTGCTCGTCCAATTCGACCAATGTTCCAGATGGGAAGAACTTCTCGAATTGAAGGAAGAACTTCATCGCATTGCCCAAGCGACCCGAATGAATATATTCCCTCATTTCTTCATCTACTTTTGGCATTCCGTGTCGAGCAAATGCCTCGAAGAGAGTTCTTACGGCTGCGATCCTAATCGGACCCATTTTTTTGTCGTAGTTAAAAATCGCTGTGGGAATATCGGCATCAGCCCTGGCGACGTGATCCTCTGGCAATGCTCCTACAGCCAAACATGAGCTACTGATTTTGCCGGTATAAAGAACCTGATCCATTGAGGTATATTGACCGGCATCATACTTGCCAAGCCGAGTAATCAATGTGCCCTTCTTAATGCCAAGTTCCTTGGACCACTCGGATATAGTCAGCTTCTTACCGTTGTGTTCCAAAACACGATGGTAAGGCATATTGTAATGTGTTTTCCCAGCCATTAAGCCACCGTATAGAACCCAGGTCGATAACTATTGGACTCGGCCAATAACCATTCCTCACTCCTCACCAAAGAAGTGATTCTTACTTCCTGCATCTTCCCCTCGAAATACTCCTCATTTTCTTTTCGCCCAATGTAACTTCCTGTAATACTAGGAGCCAATGAGCCATAAGGAATCTCAGTAAATCCTTCTAATAGTCCGTCGAGATAAATCGAAATACCAACAAATGGTTCCCAAATTATCGCAATGTGATA
This sequence comes from Simkania sp., assembly GCA_018333475.1. Classification (GTDB taxonomy): domain Bacteria; phylum Chlamydiota; class Chlamydiia; order Chlamydiales; family Rhabdochlamydiaceae; genus JAGXTH01. Next base: position 35,580 of record JAGXTH010000065.1, read on the forward strand.
CCAACAGGTCGTCTCTAACACGGTTCTTCCCCTCACTCGATATTCTTTGATTCCATCGGCGGTCACTACTTGCGCCCGACCCCACAGTTGTTGTCCATCTGTATGTCCAATGGCAATTTGATAACTGCTTTCATTTTCAGTTCTCCCCATTGAAAAGAAAACCTTATGGAAGTAAAGATTACTTCGTTTTGCCCACAACGACACAGTAAATGCTTGGTCATCATTCAATGAAAATTCTGGGGTGTTGATATAATCCGAGCCATCAAACAAGTTTGCCCTATAGAACAAGCCTCTGGCCCGATTTGGCGTCTTGGTGATCCATCCGCCGCCACCTTGGGCGTCATAAGCATTAGTGGTGCTATCCTTAAATTCACCCACGGTTCCATCTCCTTGTTCTAAGAGATGATAGATTGCCTCATAATCTTCATAGAGTTGATTTGGAACACTTGGTCTAATTCCGCCTCCAAAACCAAATCCGCCAGTTGGCTCAAACCAATTTTGGTCGGTAGGAGCAGTGCCGCCAAACTTAAAGCCGCCCGCTGGCATGATCCGATAAGTGATCGAACAAATGCCGTCGTCCTTAACCAAAATTGCAGCGTCATTCAATCCGCTGAATTCAAAACCACCTGACGGAATGAAGGTTTGATCTTCTTCTGTCGATGCTTCTCCACCAAGTTCAAGACCTCCAATTGGAGTCTCGTGCATTATTTTATAGGGGATTGCACTTCCGCCAAATTCAAATCCTTCGCCATCTACTGATGGAGTGTCTGTAATTGGAGCATGGCCGCCGAATTCCATTCCGCCAATAGAATGATCCGCTTCACCTGTAAATTCGATTCCTCCATCTGGATGAAAGACTTCGATTGGAGAGGCAGTTCCTCCGAATTCAAATCCTTCTCCATCGACTTCGATTGGAATTACTCTGGTTCCTGGTGCTTCGCCACTGAATTCAAATCCTCCAGATGGAGTCTCACTAATACAATCTATAGTGAGATTTAGAACTGGAGCAGTTCCATTGCCTGCCAGGAAAGCCCAGCGATTATTTCCAGTGTCGCTACCATTGTCTTGTGTTGTGATGACAATGGCATTGCCAGAGGTCCAACCTGGACGAGTAATGATCTCTGTGATGATCGGAGAAATATCGGGCGTGTCATAGAATTGACTGGCTTGCCAGGGCGTGGGATTCCAATCTACATAAGCGGACGTTAAGACCCTAGATTCAGCATCAGTTTCGTCTGTTGGGGCCGTTGCGTTGTCGTCTGCGAAGGCAAAAATTCTAAGTTTGATTCTGGTATCGGTCGTATCTGTTTGAAAATAAGGTTGCGCACCAGGATGTGTTCCACCGTCCCCTTTTCCTGCACTAGCTCTATTGCCAGCGCCAGAACTGTAAAGAACATAAAGAACAATGTGGTTGCCTGGGGTCCAACCGGCTCGATCAACAATTTCTTGAATTACACTGGAGATGTCTGGAGATGTGTAA